>CAYWIC010000009.1:0-52996 GCA_964458115.1 uncultured Anaerolineales bacterium
TAAACTTTTGCTGTTTTGAGGAGGGTCTAGCACCCTTTTTGCAGTAGAGTCTAGTATGCAAAACCCTAATAGCAAGGAAAAAGCACAAGGAATGGTGGAATTCGCTTTAGTTCTGCCTGTTCTGCTTTTATTAGTTTTGGGGATCGTAGAGGGGGGGCGTATGTTGTTCATCTCCTCAGCAGCGACGATGGCAAGTCGTGAAGCAGCGCGTTACGGTTCAGCGGTTGGGGAGGGATCGGGCACTTCCCAGTTTATGGATTGCGCCGGCATGCGTTCTGCCGCAACAAGATTAAGTGCAATTGCAGGAATTAGTGATGCAAATATCACGATCAGCTATGACAACGGGCCAGGAACCAGTGCATTTTCCAATTGCCCTCCTTCTTCTCCTGATGATATAGTAGGCGGTGTGGACCGTGTGGTTGTTCAGTTGTCCGTTAATTATCAATCAGTTGTGCCGTTAGTAAGCTTACCAAGTTTCCCAATCTCTTCAGTTGCAGCTCGCACAATCATTAAAGATATCACGCTAGGTGTCCCTGGTAGCGGTGGCGAAGGCGCAGGTGGAGAAGGTGCGGGAGGGGAAGGCGCGGGAGGAGGTGAAGAAGGGGCCGGTGGAGAGGGTGGAGGAATACCTACCGTAGCGTTCACTTCGGGCAACCAAACTGTTGCTGAAAACGCTGGTTCGGCTACGATTACAGTTCAATTGAGTGAAATCTCTGGGGATAATGTTAGCGTGCCTTATGTGATGTCAGGAACTGCAACAGAAGGCGGTGGAAACGATTATTCGATTTCACCTAATCCAGTGATCATCGGTGCAGGAAATCTAACCTCTGTGATTACGGTCACCATCAACGATGATGCTGATGTCGAAGTAGACGAAACGATAATTGTAACAATGGGAACCCCAACAAATGCCACCAAAGGGTCCCCTGATGTGCATACCATAACAATATCAGATAACGATAACCCCGGTTTACCTACCGTTGCATTTACATCTGACTCCCAATCTATTGATGAAGGATCTGGTACAACGACGGTGACCCTCGAGTTAAGCGAAACCTCAGGAAACGATGTCAGCGTGCCATATTCTATCGGAGGAACAGCAACCCAGGGAGCTGGCGGGGATTATACGATATCCTCAAGTCCGGCCATCATTTCGGCTGGGAATCTTTCCACGAATATCACCATATCTGTCAATGATGATGGCGATCAGGAAGCCTCAGAAGGCATAGTCATCACAATGGGTAATCCCACCAACGCTGTCAAGGGCTCTCCTGATGTTCACTCTGCTACAATCGTCGATAATGACACTGATACTTGTGAAGATGTAATTGCCGGTGCAATCAATAAGAATTCTGGAAATAAGGAGATCTGGTTCAATCTCACCAATAATTCGGGAATGACTTGCCGCGTCACCAATTTGACTGTAGTCAGTTGGCCAACCGGAAAGAATGGCTCTCTTAAAGAGGTTAAAGAGGGCAATGATGACAAACAAATATGCTGCGAAAATGGTGAAGAAGGGGTATCTCCCGCTGCGTTTGGCCCTGGCGATTGGAAGGATGACCCAGTCTATCGTGATTTGTCGAGTGGCGAAACCAATCAATTGAGATTCTTATTCGATAATAATCCGAAAAACCCTGGTAGTGGCAATTACTTCTGGACCATACGCTTTGATGATGGCTCTTCGATTCAGGTGAGTGATTAGAGCATCGAGGGAATAATGGCGAGAAAAAAAATAAATGCGGATGAAGATGGTCAAAGCCTTGTTGAGCTTGCATTGACAATTACATTTCTCCTGATTCTATTGGCAGGCGTGATTGACCTAGGACGCCTGATGTTTGTGTTCATTGAACTGCGAGATGCTGCTGAAGAAGGAGCGATCTATGGTGCGCTCAGTCCTACAGATACTTCTGGAATTATTCAGCATGTGAGAGATTATGCGAATACGCCCGTTGATCTTTCTGACACGGGATTAGTTTCCGTTAGCGTCAACACCATCGGCGGTGCGTGTGCAGGAAACTCCGTCGAAGTTACTGTGACATACACGTTTACCTTGACCACTCCATTTCTGGGCACTATTATTGGCTCTCAAACAGTTCCGATTAGTTCGGAAGCCACTACGACAATCCTACGACCCCCCTGCTAAATTTCGAGGAGAATGTTGATGGTATCAAAAAATCGAGCTGAAAGTGGACAAGCCATCGTGTTATTGGTATTTAGTGTCATCGCGTTGCTTGCTTTTGCAGCTTTAGCCATCGATGGGGGCATCATCTATGTTGAACGCCGTAATACCCAGAATGCCGCTGACAATGGAGCCTTGGCTTCTGTCTTAGCCCTATGCAGTGGAGAAGCCAATGTTACCGGCCCTGCGTTCACAGTAGCTGCGCAAAATGGCTACGATGACAACGGAACTACAAATGATGTAACCGTGAATTACCCACCCGTCAACGGTCCACATGCTGGTGATAGCGATTATGTCGAAGTGATTGTCGATTCCTTCCTAACCGGCAACTTTTTGCACATTGTTTATAGCGGACCCATTCAGGTGCAAGGTCGCGCCGTTGCTCGCTGTGGAAATGCATCTGCAAGTGGTGGAAGTCTCCCGCCCTTGCCATTTGTCGCTTATGGAGGCGACCCCACCTGTGGAGAATCTCCGATAATGATCTCTGGGAATGCAAACGAACTCTTGGGTCCTGTACACAGCAATAAAAATTGGAAGCTGAGTGGCAATGCAAACACATTTGGAGATGTGACGTACGAAGGTATCAATGTGCAGACTCAAATGCCCAATTGGTTTGATTCTGGACCTACAGATAATGATACAGCGTATGATTGGCCATTGACGTATTTTAATATCGATGATTATAAGCCAGGGGGAACGTACGCTAGCGATCCCAATTATCATTATTCAGCAGATAAGTGGGATTTTTCCAACAATAACTACACAATTCCAGATGGAATTTATTACGCTGAAAACGAGATTGCTCTGAGTGGGCAACATCAAACCTGCAATGCCTGTACATTTGTTGTAGGGAATCCTGATGGCAAGATCATTTTTAATGGCAATCACCACACATTGAGTCCGTATATCAACAACCTCCTTGTGTTTGCATACGGAAAAGGGTGTACTGATGATGCTGTTTCCTACAGTGGCAATAATCACATTTGGGAGGGCATCGTGTATTCACCCTATGGACAGCTTCAAATGAATGGCAATGCCAGCAATACTATGGATGGATGTTTGTGGGGTGCCCAAGTAAAATTTAGTGGGAACACGATGCTTGTTCAGAACTGCGATGATTGGATGCCCAGTCAGAAATCAATTGATTTAGTGGAATAGGAATAGCAAGAATAAGTTCAACTATTAAAGATACCAAAAATGAGCGGGGGAGTGATGTTTTACATCACTCCCCCGCTCATTTTTTACTAATTACACTTTTGTTAGCCGGTACTACAGTAGGGTTTGATGAGCTAGCAATTTCGTATAAACTTGTGATAACGAGAAACAGGTATAATTGTTACAGTATCAAGAAATAACATGAGCTGGAAGTTAATGGGCGGTAGTTGAATTTCAAAAAACTTCTGCCTCGACTATTCAAAACATGAAATGTGGACGGATACCTGTGTCTAAGATGAGAATGCAAAAAAGATCTAACTCTGGTCAGAGTTTTGTTGAGCTTGCGCTCATAATTCCAATTTTGCTGATGATGGTTGCGGGATTGGTCGAGGTGGGCGCATATATTTTTTCCTACCTGACTGCCCTCGATCTGACAAGAGAAGCAGCCCGTTTTGCTTCACTGCGTGATCCTTTTACTCTGACTTTGCCTGGTGGCGTTCTGCCCGATGCAGCTTGTAGCGATAATGATTTGCATTATTACTTTGATACAGCTTGTCTGATATTGGATGCAGGGTTCAACCCCTCACTCCCGCTAAATGCAAATATCGACGATGTGGCCATATCGGTCTTAACAGTTTCTGGTAATGTGGTTACAGATCGCTGGCCGGCAGATGGCGATGGCGTGTGGTCGTTAGCGACTGCAAGTACCGGTTGGGCGGGCAGTGAAAGCTGGACCAAAGATTGTGAAGGCAATGTCGTCCAAACGCAGCCCTTCTTCACGAATGCCGAAATCCAATCGATGTTTCAAAGTGGAGCACCCACTAGTAAAGGCATCGTAATTGTCGAACTTTATTATTGTTATGAGCAGGTGCTCAACCTACCAGTTCTCTCAGATTTCATTCCCAATCCGCTGCGAATGCATGCTTATACCATGATGCCGGCCTTCGAAGCGATACCTACGCCAACCCCAATCCCGTAAGGATGGGAGATTTTAGATAATGAAATTGCTCAGTCAGAAGCTAAAAGCACACATCGCTCGCCTTGCTAACAACCCAGAAGTGTCAATTCCTGGAAAATATCAACGTGGTCAGGCTATGGTACTGTTCGTTGTCTCCTTTTTGGCCTTATTGGCATTTGTTGGGTTGGTGACAGATGTGGGTGCCCTCTATGTTACCTACACCCAATTGAAACGCGCTGTGGATGCATCAGCCGTTGCGGCCGCGAACAACATTAAGAACCCTTCTCTGACATACGCCCAGCGCAAAACAAGAATTACAGAGGCTGCCAGGGAAATGGTCGCCTTTCATAATATCAGCGATATCACCTCATTGGATGCCTATACATGTGATGATAGCGGTTTGCCAGCAGACTTTGCTGCGGAATGCCCAGATACTGGTGCAGGAGAAGACCCTCGCAAGCTGGCTTGGGTGGAAGCTTCCCAGAATGCTCCCGTTTATTTCCTGGGCTTGTTTGGCATAACCAGTATTCCAATTTCCACGAATTCGATAGGCGAAGCTGCCACCGTCGATGTCGTTGTCGTGATTGATACCTCCGAATCTATGGGAGAGGCAACATCAGGCTATGGCCCAGATTTCGATCCTTCGGCATGCAATGCAAGCAATACCTGTGAGCCTTTGAGAACGGCCAAAGATGCGGCCAAGGACCTGGTCGATTCGTTGTTTGAAGGCTACGATCGCGTTGCCGTGGTGGGGTTCGATTTCGATGCCACAGTGTATTCGAATCTAGATGAAAATTTCACTAACGTGAAGAATGCTATCGATAGCATCCCACTCCACGACGATCTCGATTTGTCGGTTGTCTTATCGTATGGCAATCCCGCAGCAGGCGAATTGAATCCTTTCGATGTCGATGGCGATGGCCTTTTAGGTGACCTGGATAACAACAATAATGGCGGGGCTGGCCTGTACAATGATTCATTTCTTTCCACTTGCACAGGATGCGGAATTCGTATGGCGGGCAATGTGCTCTCCACTTCGGGAAGAGTTGAATCCGTGTGGGTGATTGTTTTCTTGGCAGACGGAGCGACCAATGTCAGCGATGTGCCACCCGAGGTGGATGCTTCATTCTCCAATGGTTTTTGTGGGGGCAGCACCGGCGCCCGAATGTGGACCAATCCCTGGTGCACGGACAATGATCCAGCGACCCGCTACTGTGGCCCCAATCATTCTGCCTCCAATGAATGCCCACCTGGGTCGGTGTGGGTTGGCGATGCCACACCCAATTACGACACGGAAGATTACGCCTTTGATATGGTAGATCAGGTTTCGTTGTTGGTCTCTACGAATCCCAATGAGCCCACTCCCGGCAACGATATCGCCATTTATAGTATTGGATTAGGCAAAGCGGATGCCGGGGAGCACCTGCTGCGATACATGGCAAATGTCGGTGATGACGGTTCTCGTGAGAATGACCCCTGTGCCAGCATCCCCACCAAACAGCACTGTGGTAATTATTATTATGCACCCAGCGCCTCGTACCTTTCTCAGATCTTTGAAAATATCGCCTCCCGCATCTATACCCGAATAAGTAGGTAACTCAGTTTGAAGGAAGATTCATTTGTCTCTTAGGATTGCGCCATGAAAAGCATAATCAGACACTTGCACCCCAAGACCCGCGGCCAGGCGATCATTGAATTCATCATCGCCTTGCCGATCTTGTTATTGTTGTTGTTCGGGATTATCGAATTTGGACGCCTGGTCTTTTCATGGATGGCCGTCCAGAATGCTGCTCGATTAGGCTTGCGGTACGCGATTACAGGTCAATTCGTCGAGGTATATTGCGATGAAGCGGCTACGGCATTAGGTGGGGATTATTCTGCCGCGGACTTATCTGATGGGGTTGCTGATTGTGAGGTGCCAGATTCGTGGGGCGATGATTCTGAAGAGTTATCGATTGATTTAATCGACTGGGCTCGCTTGCCATCCATTAGCGATGCAGCCAGAGCTGGCGGGGCTGGACTTTTCATTCGTGATGAGGATATCGGGGATTATATTGCGTACTTGACATCGCATAACATCGCCAATATAGGGGACCCCTCGGTGCCAGGCTATTTCCATGTCACGATTTGTAGCAATCAATACATCTATGATGATAACAACTATGCTATCCCCCTTTGTATACAACCAGGCAGTGGTGACTTGATGGATAATGCCGGACAGCCTGGTGACCGGGTTCGGGTCGTTATCTCATATCGTCACCAAATGATGTTGCCGTTTATCGCCAATATTTGGCCAGATCTTCCGCTGGATGGCTGGCGAGAGGGGATCGTTGAGCGTTTCCGGACCTCGCGCGTGGTCAGTGTGGCCGGTGGGATTACTGCTGCCCCAACCTGGACTCTGACTCCCACAATCACAAATACGCCTACTGTTACAAACACACCTACGAATACCTCTACACCTACGGAAATGGCTTCGCCAACGCCGGTGGATTGTACGTTGTATACCATGGGCGATTTCACATTCCGCAACAATGCCCAAATCAGGATGTTTGTGAATAACAATAATGCCGCACCCGTGGGCGTGAATCGCATCAATTTAGATTGGCTCAATGCCGAAAACCTTTATGCAACACAAGGTCAAAATATCAACGCCGACTGGTTCAAATGGGATGGCAGTTGGGCCTGGGGCAATGGGAACGGCAATTCCAGGGATTACGACTCGCCCACGGATAGCGGCGCAGATTTTGCCGACTCTTGGCTGGGACCTTTCAGCATCGCTGGCAATTCTAGCGGGAGATTGGATGTCGATTTCGATGGTAACTCGCCAGGGAGTGACCCATTGGTCGGCCTGACTTCCGATAATTTTGGCATCACCATCGAACTCGATAATGGCTGTGTGTTAACCCGTGCTGCGACTGCTCCGCTGCCTACGCCGACGATTAGTTGTGACGATCTTTCTCTTAGCGATCCCTGGTTCAATGGCGATGATTTCCGCGTCAATATCATCAATGCGAGCGGTTTCTACGAATTCAATCTGAACCGCGTTGTCCTGATCTGGCCGAAAGTTGTATCGAACACCTTCGTGAATTTCTTGCAGTTGCGCAACGACACAGTCAAATTCTGGGATGGAAGAGACGAAACACCCAATTTGGATACTTCTGTCGATCCAGGCTGGTTAGGTGGAGACCTGACCGTAAATACTGTGCAAACGCGCCAGTTCCGCGCCGACTTTAACAACTATAATAACTGGAACGGAGCCTCCCTCGCAGATTTCTATGGCTCACAATTCTACTTTGCTGAAGGGTGTACCCTCATCGTTGGTGGAGGTACGGCGACTCCCTCTCCGACTCCATCGGATACTCCCACCCCCACAGAAACCCCGACAGCCTCGATAACACCGGTTCCTAACTGTGACCTCTACTCCCTGAGCGATTTCAATTTCATGAATTGGGCCGTTCAACGGGTGACAGTTACCAATGGCGATGCATATGATGCCAAGGTCACCCGCATACGTTTCGATTGGGATTACGCCGAGCAATTGGGCCAGGCCATGGGCTACAACAGCTTGAACAATGACTGGTTCAAATTTGGAGGGAACTATGTTTGGGGAGGCGGAAATGGCTCCATTTGGGACTATAATTCAATCACTGATTCTCAGGTTGATTCCCCTGGAACTTGGACCGGTCCGCTTAACTTCAATTCTGGGAGTACCTACAATTTAGATATCGATTTTGATAATGATTGGGGTGGTGGTGGCCCATTACCTGGGGTCATCTCCAATGACTTTGGTCTGATCATCGATTTCGATAATGGCTGTGTTTTACAGCGCGATGCTGTCCCCAGAGCCGTTCAGACAATGACGCCGACCAATACGGCCACATCAACGAACACACCTACGCGCACCGCAACGGCTACGATTACGCTGACACCCTCGCGCACACCAACGTTTACAAGTTCACCAACGGCAACTCGCACGCCCACTGCATCTCGCACTCCGACGATTACGCCAACGCCTGATTGTAACGACATCAGTGCCAATGCGTTCATCTCTGGGGATGACGTTGTCATGAATGTCACCAACAATAACCCCACGACGATCTTCCTGACCAATTCTTCTTTCTATTGGGATAAATATTGGTCTGGCATGTACGTGGATTGGTTCCGCTTTAGGGGCAACACATACTATAGTGGGAATGATTCTAGTCCCCATACCCTGAACAAAGCGCCAGGATCTGCGATTGCGTTGAATAGCGGTCAGACAGGCGAATGGCGTATGGACTTCGATGGCACCGGTGGGCCATTGTATGGAGAGTTCACTGTTGAATTGGTCTTCGACGGACGCTGCACCATTGATGACTCAACTTCGAGGGCAACTCCAACCCCCACAAAGACAGCTACGAAGACGAAAACGCCAACGAAGACGCCCACACCAACGAAGACTCACACTCCTAGCAAGACGCCAACACCGAGTAAGACGCCTACCCGCACACCAACATCTACAAAGACCAAGACTCCAACGCCCTCGAATACGCCCTTCGAGCCGACGGATACGCTGACGCCGTCGCCAGTGCCTTCGCGCACTCCGGCGTGTCCCTTCGATGATCCCGGTTGGCCTTGCCTGACACCGCCTTGGCCATAACATTTGATTGAAATCTGGAAATAGATTGTAGAATAAAAGCGCAGGCCCATGCCTGCGCTTTTTGGTTACTTGCTATTGACTAACCTGCAAGTTGCATGCAGGTAATAGAAATCCCCTTTAGGTGGGATCAACTCGAAGATCTCGATCACCTCCAAATTTACATTTCCCACTTTAATAACTTCCCCGACCTCAGGCAATTTATCCAGATTGACGATTCCACCTGGGTGCTCACTGCCTGTTACCACATAGCTGACTTTATATACGGTCGTCATCTCTCACTCCCCTAAGAACTCTTGATCAAATTCAAGTGGCGCAGCTTGAAAGAAAGATCGGCTGCCATATTATGCATAACCACAAAGCCGACCCGCGTATTACGTTCGCACAATTCTAAAAAATCATTGTTGCGGATCACCTGAACGAGAGTGGGGTCTTCGAGGGCTCGTACGGTGGCAGAGCGCCTGCCCTGGTCGATCAGCGCCATTTCGCCAATCAGTTGACCCTCTCCCATGTGCAAGACAATGCGGGAATATGCCTGGGCTGCGCCAACGATGATCTCGAAGGAGCCTTTTGTAATCAGGAAGAACTCCTCGCCAATATCCCCCTCCTCGACCAGGTTCTCGCCTGCCTTTAGTTGCCGAGATTGGCATATCGCGACGATTTCTTCGAGCTCGGTATCTGTTAGACCTCTAAAAATTTCAACATCTCGAATGAGTTCGATCAAATCCATCTTGCCTCCAATCATCAAAGCACACATTTATTGTAGCTCCATTCTTCTGGCAATGTCAAGTTTGATCTCTCTAGGAATAGCAAGGGTGCTTCAACAGGATTAGGGGAGATACCCAGAAAGTCCAAGGATAATAATAAAATTATAATCTGTTGCCCGGGGAATTTGTCTGGTCAAACTTACAGTTTGATAAAAAAGGATAAGTGTTTTGCGGTTTGTGGCTTGAAATAAAACTGACCGATTTCACCGCAAAACCTGTGTAAATGCCGATATTTTCTCACTATTTATTTTGGGATTCTTTCCGGCATTTACTTAAGGGGTATTTGGGCGCGTTTTTTTATTAGACGCATCTCCCAACGCTTAGGGACTTAACCAAACATCGGATCTTAATTTTATAACCCTCTCATTAATCATCTTTTCTGCTACATCGGTGATCATCTCCCCCGTTTGCTTATTCGACAAATCTGGCACTAATTCCGAAATGGGAACAGCCAGATGAGCATACTCCCATATTTCAGGCTCGATGACAATTCCATCATAGATCAACGTGTCGATATCGATTGTGCGTGAGGAAAATTTATCCTTGGTGCGCACTCGCTCCAAACGCGCCTCGATCTGCCGAAAAATCGTTTTGAGTTCGTCTGGGCTTTTATCAGTTTTAATCAGCATCGCAGCGTTGAGAAAATCATCGCAACCCTCGCAACCCACTGGAGGGGTCTCCCAGGCTCGTGAAATACCCACCACGGTGAATTGTTCTTTAAGTTCAGCCACTGCCCGGGGGAGATAATACTCGGGTAGGATATCGCCCCCAATTTCAACGCAAACGAATTTTTCCATGGTCGCGATGAAGGAATGCGGTTCCTAGCAGGAACCGCATTCCTATTTTAGACACTCCGTTCAATTTCCACGCCCACGGATTTAGAGAACCGTACCGCACCTGGCTTTTCAACTCGCACACGTACTTTTTGGACGTGCGGTTCGGCCAGGCTGATCTTGGCGATATCTGCCGCCAGGGCTTCTACTGTTTGCCTGGCCGCGCTTTCAGCGTGGGCGATGACCTTTTTGGCAACTGTACGATAGTTGACGCAATCGGCGATATCGTCCGATTGGGCAGCTGCGCTCTGGTCGCTGAAGAGTTCAATGTTGATCAAAATTTCCTGGAGTTTTTCGCGCTCCCAATTTTCGATGCCGATGATTCCCCGCACAACTAAATCTTTGATAATTGTTTTGTCCATATTCTCTTTCCATCTTTTTTTCTACGATTGGTACCTTCATGAGTTACCAAATAATATGTGGTTTTATACAAGATGTCTGCCTCCATCCAGATGGATAATTTCCCCAGTAATATACCTCGGCCCGGTCAGCAAAAAGAGCAGGGCCTCATCGACCTCTTCCAGGTCGGCCCAGCGCTTGGCTGGCACATTTTTTAGGATATCTCCAGTTATGGCTCCATCGCTGGGAGGTAAGATGGCCCCTAAAGCCAAACCGTTGACCGTGATTCTAGGTGCAAGGGCCAGGGCCAGAGAATGAGTCAGCGCGGCTAATCCTGCTTTGCTGATGGTGTATGGCAAATGGTCGCTTCCAGGTCTTAGGGCGCGCCAGTCGAGGATGTTGACGATTCGCCCTTTCTGATCGGAGCCAATGGCTTCTGCGAAGCGCTGGCTGAGTAAGAAAGGAGCGGTCAAGTTGACACGCATATGCTGGTCCCAATTGCTGAGGGTGCTGGTCTTTAGATCGATTGGATCAAATACCGAGGCGTTGTTTACTAGACCAAAGATCGATGAAAATTCAAGTGCGCGGTCGATCAGGCTCTGGATCTGTTCTGGATCGTTGAAATCAGCCTGGAGTACGTAACCCTTTGCGCCTAAGGTTTCAATTTGCGCCTTGGTTTGCTCGGCTTCATCCGGAGAATGCGCGTGGTGAATGACCACATTCCCCCCAGCCCTGGCAACCGCCAGAGCCATCGATTGGCCAACGCGGCGGGCTGCGCCGGTGATCAATATTGTTTCACCCGCCAGTTGCATACGCTCTACATCCTTAAGACTTCGGCTACTTTGGTAAGTCGCTGGGAGGCTTCTTCGGCAACAGAGATAAGTTCCTCGTTCTGGCTCAAATCTCCAACGCCCATCATGACCTGGGGGTTCAGGATGCGCACGATGGCGTTATCATCCCCTTGGGCCTCGACGGTCACATTGCAGGGCAGCATCAAACCAATCGTGGGCTCACTGGAAAGTGCTTTATACGCCAGGGGAGGATTACAGGCTCCCAAGATGGCGTATGGACGAAATTCTTGATCGAGCTTCTCCTTCAACGTAGCCTTGACATCGATCTTTGTCAGCACGCCAAATCCCTGGTCTTTGAGTGCTGAGGTTACTTTCTCTAGAGCTTCGTTGTAGGGTAGTTCTATATGGATTTCGAAACCGATATCTTCTGTCATTTTTATTTCCTTTGATTACGAAGGCTCACTGGGAATCAACCCGGAAATTCCTGGAGAACCATTACGAAAGGTCAAATTTTCAGGATTATTCTTTTTAGGGTAGAGTCCCTTCGCACTGGGCTCATCATAGAGTCGTGCCCCGAAGTGATTCAATTGGTAAGGGTTGAAACAATTCTTTAGATGCTGAAAATCTAAATTCGTTACGACGTGCGGCCCTCGACATTGCGACGCTTTTCCAGCATCCATAAACTGAGTGCCAGGACCACCCATACGACCAGCTGAGCGACGCGCAGGCCATTGTCCAGTGTCAGGCTGTCACCGCGAAAACCTTCGAGAATGAGACGAGCTCCTGCGCTCAGGGATAGGAATAACCAGAAGGTACTGCCTTCCCGCTTGGGGGTAGATTTTGAGCGTCCTTGTTTCCTTGGTAGAACTGCCCAAAGGATGAGACTCGCCAAGAGAACCTCGTAGATCTGTGTGGGGTGGCGATTCAACCCCCACAGATGTATTCCCCAGGGCAAATTTGTTTCCATCCCGAAGGCATCGCCTGAGGCGATATGGGAGACACCCAAAGCGATAGCCAGCACAGCGAGCAGAGGGGTCAGTGCGTCCAGACTGGGCCACAAGGGCAGTTTCTTTCGATTGGCGTAGATCAGAGCCGCGAATATGCCGATAACGGCGCCGCCAATCGGGTCCAACAAGGCGGGGTTGAGCGAGATCAGGCTGAGTGGGCTGTTGATGAAGGCCTGCGAATATTGCATCACATAACTCAATCGCGCGCCAATAATCCCTGCCAACAAAGCCGTGAACGTCAGATTGTAGATATCATTCGCATTGGTCTTAAATCGCGGCGCCAGACGCTCGGCAAGTGTCAGCCCAAACCAGATCCCCAGCAGGATTGCCAGTCCTGGGGTTTGCAAGGCGAAGGGACCGATTTGCAAGATTGGTAGCATCAAGGGACCTCCTGGAGCAAATTTTCTACCCGGGTTTGCAGCAGCGCCTCTGACATGGGCCCGCCAATAACGATCTCTTCGATAATGCCCTCACGATTGACGAAAAAAGAGGTCGGCAAAGAACGGAGTTGGTAGGACGCTGAGACCTCTCCGTCTACATCCATCAGGATGGGGAAGGTGAGATTATGCTCCGAAACGAAAGCTGCTGCGTTGGCGGGATTATCCTGATTCGTGGCATTGACTGCCAGAATTGTGAAGCTGCCCGAGCTAGAGTATTTCTCGAAAATGCGCTGCATAGCGGGCATCTCAGCCCGGCACGGTCCGCACCAACTGGCCCAAAGATTGATCAGCAATGGAGTGCCGCGTAGTTCGGAGAGCATGATCGTTTCCCCGTTCAATGTTTCAAGGCTGAAGTCAGGGGCCAGAAAACCCTCTTGAGGCGCTGGGATCTCTCCGGAGGTTGTGCTACCTGGGGGTGCCGCACTTAACCAGATCCAGGCCGCGCTGAGTAAGAGGATCAGGACATAGATGGGTATGCGAAACTTTGTGAGTTTTGAAAGCAAGTTCTTGTTCCTTTGAGATGGATTATTCAGTATGCAAGTTTAAAATCTCTGTTAGTAACTATCTAATCATATTACCAGGTCCTTCGCTTGCCTCGCTTTGCGCGCCTTTGGCGGGCGTGCTAATGGCAGCTCAGGATGACATATTGCAATAAGCACCTGGAGATATTACGATTTCCTTTCTCATACTATTCTAATACAGCGTTTAGAGATTCTTCATCTCTATTCTTTATGATGATGCGTCTCAATGAATCGTTACACGAAAGGAGGACTAAAATGACAAATACTATGTTTGGTAGAGCAGTGCTTTTTTTGGTGATTACCTTGACCATAGCAGCTTGCTCAGTATCCACGGCAGATACAACAGTTGGCAACCAGACAGATGCTAGCGCGCAATCATCGAGCGAATCGCCCACAGAATCTGGAGATTCCGAGATTGAACAACCTGTGCCAGCCGCAGTCGCTGAACCGAGTCAAACTCCGACCGAGGTTCCAGCAGCTACAGCCACTGAAGTTTCTCCTACAGCGACTGAAGCTGCCGTTCAGGCTCCTGCACCAACGGCACGCGCCGATTTGAGCGCTACATCTCCCGGTGATGTCAATCTTACCTCGGGAGGGGTGCAACTGGTCGAATTCTTTGCCCATTGGTGAACGACCTGCCGCAATATGGCGCCCATCGTGCATGGGCTCGAAGCTGAATATTACGGACAGGTCAATTTCGTTTATTTGGATATTGATGACGCCGCTAACGAAGAGTTCAAGCGCTACTTTGGTTTTCGTTATCAACCCCAATATTTCCTGATCGATGGAGCAGGGAATATCTTGCAGCAATGGGCTGGGAGTGTTTCTGCTGATGATTTTCGGCAGGCTTTTGAAAGTGCCCTGGCGCAATAATTTATAACCAAAATACATTTTCGAGAAATGACGATAGCGGGTTTGCTCAGCAAGTCCGCTATCGTCATTTCTTAGCTTTCTTAAGTCCGAAAGCTTTCATGCTGAGGGCGCAGCCCGAAGCATCTTCTTGAAAATATCGTGATCCATATTACAGGGAACCTTGACAATCTGGACTAGGTTGGGTACTATTCATAACGATACCCCACCCCCCAGGGGGGGGTTGGAAAGGAGCCACGAAGATGAAGCATGATGAAGCGCTGCACCGCTTGAAGAACGTCGAAGGGCATGTGCGCGGTATCCAGAAGATGATCGAAGAAGATAAATACTGCATCGACGTTATCCAGCAGATTCACGCGGTACAGGCAGCCCTCAATAAGGTCAGCAGCATGATCTTGGAGGGACACCTCAACTCATGCCTGATCACCGCAGTGCGCGGTGATGACCCCGAAGATCGCGAGCGCGTGCTTCAGGAAATTGCCGATGTCTTCGAGGCTGCCACCAAAGTTTAATTATTCAGGACTTACGCACTTGGGGTAGCTAGCCCAACCGAGTTGGGCGGATATTGAACATTCTGACACCCAACGCGGTTGGGTTCTTCGAGGCTGCCACCAAAGTTTAATTATTAATATCTGTTGGTTTACCACAGACAATTCCTGGAATCCTCAGATTTTTTTAATATCAAATAAGGAGAAAATTATGACTACCGTAACCTACAATATTCCTAATATCAACTGTGGACACTGCATTCATACCATCACTATGGAAGTTGGTGATCTCGAAGGCGTTCAATCTGTCGAAGCCAATGCCGAGAGCAATACTGCCACGGTTGTGTTTGATGCACCTGCTACAGATAGTGCCATCAAGGGCCTTTTGGCTGAGATCAATTATCCGGTTGTTGAGTAATTGGTGCTGAACTGGTAAAGTGCGGGGTGGGCGATTGAACTCCCCGCATTTGTTTATTGGTGAAAGGATTTTCGTATGTGGTACGGACACGGATTTGGATGGGGTGGCATGATCTTTGGGGGAGTGATGATGTTGATCTTCTGGGGCAGCTTGATCGCCCTGATCTTCTGGGGAGTGCGGTCTCTAATTTCCCATAATGACGTTCGTCAATCTCGCACTGGTATGGCTCCCCTGAGCGCACGTGAGATCCTAGATCAGCGTTATGCTCGTGGTGAGATCACGCGCGATGAATATGAGTCGATGAAGGTCGATCTGGCAAGTTGATATATGACTGAAACCAAGCAACTCACGTTGCCGATTACCGGTATGACCTGTGCTAACTGTGTAGCAGCTGTCGAGCGAAACATCAAGAAAGTGGATGGCGTTCAGGTGGCTAATGTCAACCTCTCGTCTGAGCGCGCAACCATTGAGTACAACCCTGATCGGGCCGGTCTGGATGACTTTTTGAATCACATCGATCGGGCAGGATATGGGATTGCCAGCGGTGAAGCTGATTTCATGATCCAGCGTATGAGCGATGACAATGACGCTCGCCGATTGGAGAATGCGCTCGCAAGCATGGAAGGCGTCACGCAGGCGCAGGTCAATTTCACCACCGAACGCGCCCGCATCGAGTACATCCCCACCATTGCATCTCAGGCTGAATTGCGTCAGGCCGTTAAAGAGGCTGGCTTCGATGTCGTCGTTCTGGGTGGAGAGGCCGAGGACGCTGAGCGCCTGGCTCGTGAAACTGAGATTGCTCAGCAGCGGCACTTGTTGACGGTGGGGTTGGTCTTCACGATTCCGTTATTCTTGTTCTCGATGGGACGTGATTTCAATCTGCTCCCCATGTGGGCACATCAACCTTGGGCAGTCTGGTTGATGTTTGCCCTGGCGACCCCCGTCCAGTTCTATGTGGGCTGGCAGTATTACGTTGGGGCTTTCAAATCCCTGCGCAACCGTTCGGCCAATATGGATGTTCTCATAGCGATGGGATCGTCAGTGGCCTATTTCTATTCGCTGGTGATCCTGTTAGGTTTGCTCCCTGGACACGTTTATTTTGAGACCTCAGCAGTGATCATTACTTTGATCAAGGTGGGCAAGTTCTTGGAAGTACGCGCCAAAGGACGTACCAGTGAAGCGATCAAAAAGTTGATGAGCCTGCGCGCCAAGACTGCCAGGATCGTTCGTGATGGGAATGAGATCGAAATTCCCTCCGACGAAGTTGTGGTCGGCGATGTGGTGATCGTGCGGCCTGGGGAGAAGATCCCCGTCGACGGGGTGGTAGTCGATGGGCGCTCCTCGGTTGACGAATCCATGCTGACAGGCGAGTCTCTACCCGTTGAGAAAGGCCCTGGAGATGCGCTGGTGGGCGCCACCCTCAACAAGATTGGGCTCCTTAAGTTCGAAGCCACCAAAATCGGTAAGGAAACCGCCCTCTCGCAGATCATCAGACTCGTGGAGGAAGCGCAGGGCAGCAAGGCCCCTATTCAAAAATTGGCCGATCAGGTTTCGGCGATATTTGTGCCTGCTGTAATAGGGATCGCCGCTGTTACTTTCCTGATATGGTATTTCCTGATTCCCTTAACGCCAACCGCAGAAGTAAGCCTGTTCACTCGATCGCTGATCAACATGGTGGCAGTGCTGGTGATTGCCTGTCCCTGTGCCATGGGATTGGCGACACCTACCGCGGTGATGGTCGGCACAGGCAAAGGCGCCGAGATGGGTATCCTACTTAAATCCAGTGAAGCCCTTGAACGAGCAGGGAGATTGACTACAGTCGTCCTAGATAAGACTGGCACGATCACGAAGGGACAACCCGCGGTAACTGACGTAGTGGTCAGTAGTCAGTGGTCGGTGGACAGTGGAGATGAATTGCTGCGTTTGGCCGCATCTGTCGAGCAGGGTTCCGAGCATCCACTAGGCGAAGCAATTTGGGCCGAAGCCGGAAACCGTTCCCTGAATCTCAGCCAGCCCGAAGGCTTCAGTGCCGAAATTGGCCTTGGGGTCGAGGCACAAGTAGATGGTCATCAAGTCCTGGTTGGCAATCTGCGCATGATGAAGGCGCGCGAATTGTCCCTCAATGGTCTGGAGGGAGAGGCCGAACGCCTACAATCCGAAGCCAAAACCGCCATGATGGTGGCCATAGATGGGGATGTGCGCGGAGTGATCGCCGTTGCCGATACGGTAAAGGAAGGGTCTGTCGAGGCAATCTCCCAAATGCGTGATATGGGGCTGCGTGTAGTCATGATCACGGGAGATAACCAGCACACTGCTGAAGCGATTGCTCGACAGGTTGGTGTCGACCAGGTGCTGGCGGAGGTTCTTCCTGGCGATAAAGCTGCGGAAGTGAAAGCACTACAGGAAAGCGGTGGGGTCGTTGCGATGGTTGGTGATGGCATCAACGATGCACCTGCATTGGCACAGGCTGATGTTGGGATCGCTATCGGCACTGGCACGGATGTAGCCATGGCCGCCGCACCAGTGACACTGATCAGCGGCGATTTGCGGGGTGTGCCGAAGGCCATCGCGCTCTCCCGCAGAACTTTGCAGACGATAAAACAAAACCTATTTTGGGCCTTCTTCTATAACGTCATCCTGATCCCTGCGGCCGCGGCTGGATTCCTCAACCCCATGTTGGCAGCCGGAGCCATGGCCTTCTCAAGTATCTTTGTCGTCAGCAACAGCCTTCGCCTGCGACGATATCGGTTATGAAGTTGGGAATTTTGCGAAAAAGTGAAAACATTAGTGTGTTGTTAGGTAGTTTATGTTGATTTTCCCTCGCCCCTAACCCTCTCCTAAAAGATAGATTTGTGATAGCGAGAAGGCCGCCTATGGCGAGGACATGTTAAAGTGACTCGGTCTTGAGACCGGTCACAACAAAACCGTGGAACATCGCATTTTGGTAATAAATTCACTCTAGAGGAGAGTACAATGAGTTCATTATTGGTAGGTAAGCGATCTTTGCTCGTCATTTCTCTGGCTATTTTGTTGGGGCTGGTGCTAGCCGCGTGCGGGGATGCTACTGGTTTGCAAGTCGGCGATCCTGCGCCTGATTTTGCCATGCAATCGGTTGATGGAAACCATGTATCCCTTGTAGATTTTTCTGGGAAGCCCGTCCTACTCTATTTCCATATGGCGATGGGCTGACCACCTTGCATGCAGCAGATCGTCGATCTGCAAAACGATCCGGCTTTTCTAGCTTTAAATGTCGAACTTGTGAGCGTCGCTTTTGATTCGGCTATCGAGCAAGCTCAAGGTGTAATGGAATATGGCATACAGAATACTGCCATGTTGGTCGACGCCGACCATTCAGCTTCTGAGGCGTATGATGTGCTCAAGTGGGCGGTAGGCACCGGAGAGCCTGGACATACCTTTGTTCTGGTCGATGCCAATGGGATGGTCGTATGGATCCAGGATTATGGCCATCCTGATAACCGTGGAGTGATGTATGTTCCAGTCGAAGAGCTAACGCATGAGGTGAGCACCCATCTCAAATAGCTGACGCCAAACCAATATTTGGAAAAAATCCCCCTTCCCAGTTTCATAAAAGAACCGAATGGGGGTGCATAGCGGGGAATGGTAATTCAAACATGACATACCCTTAATAAAATATGGGGTATGTCATGTTTGTTTTTCAACCAACAAAATTGTAATTCACACAGATTTAGCGTAGGAATATCCTAAGGGTATAATTCTCAATGACCCAATCAATTGCCAGCCAAGGAGCGCGGTATGAAGGTTTTAACCCTCCTAGAAGATTCTCCAGATTTTCAGCGATTTGCCAGCCGATTGGAACAAGAAGGGTACCAGGTTGTCAATGCCAAGGACCAGAAAGAAGCCTTTGGTTTTCTACGAGATGATCAGGTTCAATCTGCAGTCATAGATTTCGATCTCGCCAGTGCCGAACTGGTGCGGAGAATTCGCGAAATAGGGATTTCTGAATATATTTATGTCTTTGGTTTACTTTCTCCAAATGCGTCTCAAGATACAAATCGAAAATCTGGATTATTGGCAGATGAATATATTGTCAAACCCATGGAGCCTGATGAGCTGATCGCGCGATTGGTCGTTGTCGACCGATATCTCAAGACGCTAACCGATATACGCTCAAAGCAGAAATTTCCGGAGCCTATCCGAGACGCTGTCACAGGCACCTTTAGCCAGATCACAATTCATGAACTGCTCACTACGGAAGTCAGCCGCTCGCGTAGGACGCGTAAGAATTTTGTCTTAGCCGTTTTGGTTCTGGATGATGCCAGTAGTTTGCATGTGCAGCATGGAGAGAAGATTCTCAACAAGGCCTTGACTCAGGTTGCCCTTAAGATCTGGGCTAGTGTGCGGGCATATGACCTGATAGGCCGGTGGGGTGAAAGCGGATTCATGTTGATTCTTCCAGAAACCATGCTTTCAGGAGCCTCAGTGGTTGTAGAGCGTATCCGCGAGAATGTCGGAAGCGTTCCACTTCATGTCAGCGATGATCAACAGATCAAATTGAGTGCCAGCATGGGCGTTATCCAGGCCAGCGCAGGTGAATTCATACCAGTAGACGATCTGATCACAGAGGCTGAAAATTCCCTGGCCAAGGCGGTAAAGATCGGTGCCAATCAGATTGTATTTGCCTGGGATTCGTGAATTTTGAACGAACTCTATGCGATTAGAAGGATATTCATGGAAGTATTGATCGTTGAAGATGATCCAGTGTCTCGACAATTGCTCTCTCGAACCTTGAGCAAAATGGATTACAACGTTATCGAGGCGAAGGATGGAAAAGAAGCTTGGGAGATTCTTCAAAGAGATCCCATCCAGTTGGTGATCACGGATTGGTTGATGCCAGAAATGGACGGATTGGATCTCACTCGTCTAATCCGCAAAGCCGAACTCCCCAACTACGTCTACGTAGTCATTCTTACCAGTCAGGAGGGCATCGACAATGTCATTGACGGACTGGCGGCCGGAGCCGATGATTATCTGGTAAAACCCTTCAACCCGCGTGAATTAAAAGCCCGCTTGAAAATTGGAGTGCGCGTTCTGGATTTGGAGCAGCGTCTCAAAGGCGCCCACGAAAAAATGCACGCTCTGGCTATGCTTGATGAGTTGACCAAAATCTGGAACCGGCGCGCGTTTTACGGTCATGCCCTGAGTGAATTAGAGCGTTCAGATCGTGAAAACCTATGTTTGTGCATGATTATGTTGGATATCGACCACTTCAAGTCAGTCAACGATCGGTATGGCCATTTGGTGGGCGATCAGGCATTGAAAATGGTTGCAGACACGTTAAAAGCCAATATTCGTGAATATGATCGCGTAGGAAGGTGGGGTGGCGAAGAGTTTGTCGTGATCTTGCCTTCGACCACCCTCGAAGAAGCAGCTACAATTGCTGAGCGCTTGCGCGTGAATGTCTCTTCGGCCGAATTAGCATTGGATAATTCCCCTGGAGATGTGCTTCAATTACAAATTAGCTTAGGGGTAGCCGGTACCAGGGGTGGCGAAGGCGTAAATTTGGATACCCTGGTTGATCGCGCGGATGAAATGCTGTATCAAGCAAAGGAAAGGGGCAGAAATCAGGTATGCACATATATGTAGGTATTAATTTTGGTTGAAAAGGATTAGGTGTGCCCGATGCACAAAATTGACCAATGGGTAATGAAGAACCGAGGTGTGGTGACAGCACTAATCTGGCTCTTCTATCTTGGATTCTTAATCCCATTTCATGGTCTTATTTCCGGAACGACGACGATGTTCGTCGTTTTCCCCGTTATCATAACTGCGTGGCTTTTTGGGGGCGGGGCTGGCCTACTTGCAGGGTATGGATCTTTTACTATCCTCGCGCTCCTAAGGATTTGGGAAACGGGGATCGATCTTAGCTATTTCTTTAGAGACACTG
This sequence comes from uncultured Anaerolineales bacterium, assembly GCA_964458115.1. Taxonomy (GTDB): domain Bacteria; phylum Chloroflexota; class Anaerolineae; order Anaerolineales; family UBA11858; genus NIOZ-UU35. The sequence continues at coordinate 21,329 of CAYWIC010000009.1, forward strand.
TTTTCGGCATTCTGATGTCAGTGTTGGTGGGGTGGATAGTCGGCCGAATGAGCGAAATGCGAAATGCGCTTGTTGAGGAACTTGCGATACGGAAGGAAGCCCAACAGAACCGCCGTTTGAGCGAAAGACGCTATAGAGCTTTGTTTGAAGATGCCCCAATTTCCCTTTGGGAAGAAGATTTTTCCGAGGTAAAGCGCTATGTAGACAGCATCATGGCGAATGGCGTTGTCGATTTTGAATCCTACCTAAATGAGCATCCCGAAGAGATCGAGCACTGTATAACCCTCGTCCGGGTTATCGATATCAATCGTACTACGCTAGATATGTTTGGGGTGCAAGATAAAGAACAACTTTTGGGCAACCTCGATCAGATCTTTGGCGCAGATTCCATCGAAATTTTTAGACAAGAAATGATTGCCATATCGAAGAAGGAGCTCGTTTTCGAGAGTGAGGGTGTGAACTACAACCTCGATGGTGAGAAGATCAACGTGCATGTGCGCTGGTCTGTCGCGGAGGGATATGAAGACACCTTAGAGCGGGTATTAGTCTCGATCATTGATATCACCGACCGTGTGCGTTCTGAAATAGAGGTCAAACGACAAGAGCAGTATTTCAAAACCTTGGTGGACTCTAATCCCATTGCCGTTGTGATCTTGGATTTGGATAAGCAAATCATTGGAGGCAATCCGGCCTTCGAAGGGTTGTTCGGGTATTCGATCTCCGAGGTGATCGGTAAAGACCTCGATGAGTTGATTGTTCCCGAGGATGATTATCGGCGAGCCTATCAAGATACTCAAAACGTTAGAGATGGCGAAAGTGTCCGGCGTGTCGTTCGGCGTCAACATCAAGATGGCACCATCGTAAATGTAGAAGTATTGGGTGTGCCTGTTGTAGTGGATGACGAACAAATCGCTATTTTGGCTTTGTACCATGATATTAGCGACCTGCTTCGGGCCAAATTAGAGGCCGAATCGGCCGCTGAGACGAAGGCGAATTTTCTCGCCAATATGAGTCATGAGATCCGTACTCCGCTGAATGCCATCATTGGTATGACCGGATTATTGTTGGATACCGACCTAAACTCCGAGCAGGGCGATTATGTCGAGATAGTGCGCAATAGTAGTGATGGTCTATTATCGATCATCAACGACATTCTGGATTTTTCCAAGATCGAAGCAGGTAAGCTCGAATTAGAAAAAGAACCCTTCAATATCCGCGATGTGATCGAAAGTAGTTTGGACCTGCTGGCCTCCAAAGCCGCCGAAAAAGGTCTGGAGATTGCGTATTTAATCGAGAGCGATGTCCCCATTGCTGTCTCAGGGGATGCTACTCGAATACGCCAGGTGTTGGTGAATCTACTCAGCAATGCTGTTAAATTCACTGAGCAGGGGGAAGTCGTTACGCGTGTTACCAGCGAGCCTCTAGATGATGGTTTTCATCGATTGCATCTCTCCGTTCAGGATACCGGCATCGGAATTCCAGAAGATCGCATGGACCGCCTGTTTGCGTCATTTAGTCAGGTCGATGCTTCTACGACGCGGAAATTTGGTGGTACCGGTCTGGGATTGGCGATATGCAAACAATTGGTTGAGTTGATGGGAGGCGAGATTTGGGTCGATAGTGAAATTGGGGTGGGGAGCACTTTCCATATTACGATTGTCACCCCTGCTGTACCTGGAACACACAGAGTGGATATCCAAGAAGCGCATCAATGGCTGAAGAACGCCCGGGTCTTGATTGTCGATGACAATGCTACCAACCGTTTGATCTTGATACGCCAAACGAAATCTTGGGGAATGCTTCCACGCGCCGCAGCCAGCGGAGCCGAAGCGTTAGCATGGATAAATGCTGGGCAGCGATTTGATTTTGGCATCTTGGATATGCAAATGCCAGAGATGGATGGTGTGATGTTGGCATCCGAGATTCAACGTCAAAACGTTTCCAAGGATATACCCCTGATCTTGCTGACCTCGTTAGGCGGCTTAGAAGAAGTGCCAGAGCAGGTAAAATTCGCTGCCCAGTTGACGAAACCCATCAAATCCTCATCGCTTTATGATGCGATTGCAACCGCTATGAGCAATAAAGTACAGGTAAAGCGGGAGGAGCCCGCTCAAAGTGAAATCGTTTTTGATGAGAATATGGGGACGAACCACCCTTTGTACATATTGCTGGCAGAGGACAATCTCATCAACCAGAAAGTAGCCATTCGGATCCTCGGTAAATTGGGTTATCGGGCAGATCTAGCTGCCAATGGTCTGGAAGTTTTGGCAGCATTGGAACGACAGCATTATGATGTCGTTCTCATGGATGTTCAGATGCCTGAAATGGATGGTGTAGAAACTACCCAGCGAATTCTGGATGATTGCCCGGGTGATGAACGCCCGCGCATTGTGGCCATGACTGCCCACGCCATGGAGGGTGACCGCGAGCGATACTTGGGGATAGGAATGGATGACTATGTTAGCAAGCCCATCCGACTGAAGAATTTAATTGCTGCTCTGAGACGCTGCCCACCTCATGCTGTAAATAGGGGGCCCTGATGCAACGACTTCTTGAATCGATGACAACAAAAGCGCGTTACGGTCTGTATGGGGTTCTATTGGGTTTATGTTTTATCGTAATTTCAACTCTCATTAGATTCTACACTCTCGATCTGCCCCTTGGGATATCAAGTATAGCCCTTGCACATAAATCGGATTCCCTTTTTTGGGTGATTGATCTTTTACCAGGAATACTTGGGATTCTGGGTATGTATATCGGTGCCCGCCAACAGAGTCTGGAAAATATTTCTCATCAACTCGAAAAAAGGGTTGTGGCACGTACTCGGGAAATCAAAGAAAGTTATAAGCGGCACGATGTCATCAATGCGCTTTTGCGGCTATCGTTGGATAGCATTCCATTGAAAGAGCAATTGGGGTATGCGCTTGACATTCTGCTCAGCACATCCTGGCTCAAGCTTCAAAATAAGGGCGCGATCTTCCTTGTTGACAAAGACCAACCCAACCATTTGGAATTAGAAGTTCATCGTAATCTCGACCAATCCATATTGACGATGTGTCAGAGCGTTCCTTTCGGGCATTGTTTATGTGGGCGTGTAGCAAGGGATGGGGAATTCTTGCACTCAGAGCACAATGCTGAAAACCATGAGATTTGGGTTGATGGGATGCACGCTCATGCACATTATCATTTGCCAATTATGTTTGGCAAGAAGGTCAAGGGCGTTGTAGTTCTCTACCTGGAAGACGGGCATCTGAAAAATTCAGATGAAGTCGACTTCTTGAAAGCTGTTGTAGATACGATTGCGGGAATGCTTACCAGGTTTGAAGCTGAGCAGCAGCTCCGCATGCAAGGTACAGTGCTGCAAGCTGCCGCGAATGCTGTCGTAATTTCAGATAAGAATGGCATCATCCAATGGGTGAATCCTGCATTCACAATGATCACCGGTTATACCTACCGAGAAGCAATAGGCGCGAAAACCAGTTTTATAAGATCGGGCCTGCATGATGAAGCGTTTTATAAGAATTTGTGGCAGACAATTCAAAGTGGAGATGTGTGGCACGACGAAATCACCAACCGGCGTCGTGATGGTAGCATCTACATTTCTGACCTGACAATTACTCCAATCATTGGCGGGGACGGCCAAATCGATAAGTTTGTTGCTGTTCAACAAGAAATCACCGAGCGCAAGCGAGCTCAAGAAGAGGTCTTGCGCCAAAAGCAATATTTTGAAACGCTCATCCAGGCCAGCCCAATCGCAGTGGTCATTTTAGATTTGGAACATCTGATTGTCGACTGCAATCAGGCTTTCGAGGAACTCTTTGGATACTCAAAATCCGAAGTGATTGGCAATAATATTGACAACTTGATTGTTCAAGAAGATGATTTCAACTCTGCTGTCCAGAACTCTCTAGATGTCGGTAAAGGAAAGTGCGTTCATCAAATTGTCCACCGCCAGCGTAAAGATGGCTCGCTGGTCGATGTAGAGATGTTTGCTCTACCGGTGAGAGTGGATGGTGAGAAAGCAGCCCAGTTTGCTCTTTATCACGATATCTCTGAACTGGTCAAAGCGCGACAAGATGCTGAAGCTGCTGCCAATACCAAGGCCGATTTCCTTGCCAATATGAGCCATGAAATTCGTACCCCACTCAATGCCATTATTGGAATGACGGGATTGCTTTTAGATACACCACTCTCCTCTGAGCAGCGTGAATTCGCCCACACAGTGCGTACGAGTGGCGACAGCTTGCTTTCTATTATCAACGATATTTTAGATTTCTCGAAAATCGAAGCTGGAAAACTCGAGCTGGAACAACAACCCTTTATCATCCGTGAAGTTGTCGAAACCAGTCTAGACCTGATCACATCAGAAGCCCAAGAAAAAGGTCTTGAGCTAGCCTATATCCTGGATGGAGACACTCCGGCTGCCATCGTAGGTGATGTCACTCGTGTACGGCAAGTTTTGGTCAATCTTCTGGGAAATGCGGTCAAGTTCACTGAAAAAGGTGAAGTGGTCATTAGAGTTGAAGGGTGCGCACGCAATGATGGCCTTTATGATATCGATTTTTCAATTCGAGATACGGGCATCGGAATCCCCGCGGATCGAGTAGATTCCCTATTTCAGTCCTTTACACAAGTGGATGCATCTACTACTCGTAAGTATGGCGGAACAGGGCTGGGTCTGGCAATCAGCAGGCAATTGGTTGAGCTGATGGAGGGCAAAATTTGGGTAGAAAGTGAGGTCGATAAGGGTAGCACATTCCACTTCTTGATTCCTGCCGCCCCGGCCCCAGGTTCTCAGACGATTGAAGATCGTAAAGCCCCTGAAGTTCTTTTCAATCAACGTGTGCTGATTGTCGATGATAATGCTACCAATCGACTGATCTTAATTCGCCAAGCAAAAGCATGGGGTTTAGAGCCGCGCGCTGCTTCCAGTGGCCAGGAGGCTTTGGAGTGGATTGGAGCTGGTGAGCAATTTGATCTCGCTATCTTGGATATGCAAATGCCAGAGATGGATGGGGTCATGTTGGCTAAGGAAATTAGAAAAAAGCGCCATAAAGATGATTTTCCCTTGATCTTGTTCTCTTCTTTGGGAGGGTTGGAGCGTATTCCGAAAGATATTGAGTTCTCCGCACGCCTCACGAAACCAATCAAGCCCTCACTGCTTTATGATGCCATTGTCAATGTGATGAGCCATCAAGTAGATTTGCCCACAGTGGTCCCTTTGCAGGAAGATGAAGCTCACTTAGATCAGATCATGGGAGAACGTCATCCTTTGCAAATTTTACTTGCAGAGGATAACCTGGTAAATCAGAAGGTTGCCTTGCGAATCCTGGATAAACTAGGCTACCGTGCCGATGTGGCTGCCAACGGACTGGAAGTCTTAGAGTCACTAGAACGGCAACACTATGATGTGGTCTTGATGGATATTCAGATGCCTGAGATGGATGGGGAAGAGGCTACACGCCAAATCCAAGAGAATTACTCGCAAAATCACCGGCCCCGGATTATCGCCATGACGGCCCACGCCATGGAGGGGGATCGTGAGCGCTACCTGAGCCAGGGCATGGACGACTACGTCAGTAAGCCGGTGCGTGTGCAAGAACTGGTCAAAGCCTTAGAGCATTGCCAACCGCACAGGTAATGCAGCGATAATGGAATCCCCTGGAAATAGTATCTGGAGACAAAGCTCCCAGATACTATTTCCGGGAAAGTCATTATTCGTACGGTATTTGCTATTATAGTATTTTCTAAGGGGTGGGCAGATTGAAATAGTTATAGACTGCCCGAGAAAGTTGGCCCACCAACGCTGAGGAAGGATCCCAGATCAATTGCTCGGGGTGGTAGAGAAAGATCACCAGGATGTAGTCGCCGCCGATCGTATATATTATCCCTGCGTCACCGATCAGGTTGATAATGCCGTTGTTGGTCACCCAGCCGTGTTTGTGGGCGATCTGTGTGCCCTCAGGGATGCCCGCTTCCAGGAGGGAGGGCATCTTATTGAGGGTCAGATAAGCGATCATGGTCTTGCATTCTTCCTGGTTGATCTCTCCAGCGAACACGGCCGTTAGCGTCCCCCCACCCGTTTCGGCGCAGATATACAGGTCTTCCAATAACATGCCCATATCCGAGGACGTGGTCTGGTTGTAGATATCTGGATTGGTGTAAACGTCGGTCCGTGAATTTGCGGGCGTCTCAAAGATATCCAATACAGGGGCCCCAAGGAAGAAGTGTCCCGCCAGGAAGGTATTATCTAACCCTAAGGTTTTCATATCCTCAGTAACCACCAGGGGCGCGCGGATAGGGTCGATCTCACGCTGCATTAGCCAGTCAGCGGTTTCGTTGCCCGATTCGATGATCATCTTCTCGATCAGATTGGCGGTCTCAGAATCGGGGGTCTCTGCAATTTGACGATAGGTTGATACCAGGATAGGGATCTTGATAATGCTGGCCGTGGTAAAAGCCACATCGGGGTCGACAGCGAATTCCGTACCCAACTGACGTGCAAAATGGATCTCCTGGTTGGTTTGCAGATCCATCATATACAGCCCGGCAATGCCTTCGAACTCTGCCAGATCGATGGTCTGTTTGAGTAGGATCTCCAGGTTTTCGCGCGATGGGCGTGGAGGCAGTGTGCGCCCCAAGGGCAGTGAGACCACGCGCGAGGTTGTAGAGCTCAACGCACTTTCTATCGGCAGGGTAGACCTTTCGACATCGACGGCGGTGCCCAACTCTCCTGGCTGAAAATCAAGGGATCCAGCTACAGGAATAGGTGCAGTAGGGGGCTGATCATAGCGCGTGGCAATCTCCTCAGAAAGGTAGGCATTGAGTCTGGCTTCAGAAAATGACGAGCGCAGGGGTATATCTACGGGATCAGTTTTCCTTCCCCAGAGGTAATCCCAAAAACCTACCCAGAAAGATAATCGTGTGCGCTCCAAATCGGCGGCGGCTAACATGCTTTCCAGGTCAAGTTCGAACCCAACCACGGAGGGATCCAGATGGATGATGTTCTCGTTGTAATGCAGTTCAACAGGCAGGTTGTAGACCTCGAGTAAGCGCTGCGCAGTCCCTTGGCGGTCCAGCCCGCCCACGGGGATCCCGGCGATATTCATCCCAACGGGAAAAACCGCTCGTAGGCGGCTGTAAGATGCTACCTGGATGGTCGCCAAGATGACGGCGAATAGGATCAAGAAAATCGAGATCCATCGCAAAAGTGAAAATGATCCTCGAGAACGCATGGGGGGAATTCTAACATAGGGATGTTAAGGTGTAAAATTACCCCGAAAGTAATTATCTTATGCACTGTGCTTCCTTGATGTGATCGAGTAGGATGATTTTGTTCTTCATTTTGCAGATTTGATAAAAATCGATGATGCCAGGCTTCACTACTGAAGAGGAATTATCCCCGAAAATGGGGGGTGCTGGCGGGGTATATACCACGCCAGTACCCCCCATTTTCCGTAACTCATTCAGCGAGCATCCATCATGTAGCCGAAGGTAAAAGGAGAATATATGCTGCGTTCATTGTTGATCTATCTTTCCACGGCAGAGTGGGCGCGTCGCCTGGTGACGCGCTGGAAAATTGCCTGGCAGGTTTCCTCTCGCTTTGTGGCGGGAGAGGCCCCCGAAGATGCAATTCGGGCTATCAAAGCGCTCAATGACAGGGGCATCTGTGCAACTTTAGATCATCTGGGGGAGAATGTCACCAGTGCAACCGAGGCTCGCCGAGCCACCGATGAGATCCTGCACATCCTCGATGAAATCAACCGGGCTGAGGTGCAATCAGGCATCTCGATCAAACTCAGTCAGATTGGATTGCTTTTGGATGTGGCTGTGTGTGAAGAGAACCTACGGCGGATCGTGGAAAGGGCCCAATCTCAGGTTAATTTTGTGCGTATCGATATGGAGGATTCTCCTGTTACGCAAGTGACTCTAGATTTATTCCGGAAAATGGGAGCGGAAGGGTATGCTGAGACCGTGGGGATTGTGATTCAATCGTACCTTTTCCGCAGCGATGAGGATATCCGGCATTTAATGGAAGAAGGCGCGAAAGTTCGTCTCTGTAAGGGCGCGTATAAGGAGCCAGCTGATATCGCCTATCCTCAGAAGTCTGATGTGGATGCGAGCTTCGATCGGCTGACCAAGATGATGATCGACGGAGCAAACGCCCAGGGATTGCCAAGAGTTTCTGATTGCGGTCGCTTCCCGCCGATCCCAGCCATCGCCAGTCATGATGAAGCGCGCATTAATTATGCCAAAGCCTATGCTGCGGAAGTTGGCTTCCCGAAAGAGTCGCTGGAATTCCAAATGCTGCATGGTATCCGCAGGGATTTGCAGGATCAATTGGCTGAGGAAGGGTATCCGGTGCGGGTATATGTACCTTACGGCACGGAGTGGTATCCGTACTTCGTGCGCCGCCTTGCAGAGCGGCCAGCCAATTTATGGTTCTTTATATCTAATTTCTTCCGGGGATAAAGTCAAAATAGGGACCGAGTGTGACTACACACCCGATCCCTTTTTGATTCCTATTTGTTGAAGCCGTTATTTTGGGTGAAGCTATCCCCCAATTTGCCGCTTTCCGGCTTGGCGGCAAAATTTTGGATGCCAATAACTTCGATATTGCATGATACCCTAACACTGCTATTGAAGCCATCGGGCAGGTTGGGAATATCGGGGGCGTAATACGATTTAGACTCGTTGATGGCCATGTCGAAGTCATCGAGTTTTGCCTCCGGAACGCCCGTGAAGTGGATCTCACAAAAGCCCGCCTGCCCTGAGATATTCGTAAAGAAGAAGCCGCCGGAGAATACCCCGTTGACGTTCCTCATAACTTGTGGGAAATAAAGATCCTTTGTCTCAGACCCAGCAGGGATAGCGCTGTACGTAGAGCCTTGCCCAACACGTTCAGTAGGGACGGGATTGCTGTCATTGTCAGCCGGGATGCCGCGGTTATCTTCGTTGACAATGCCGACAATTCTAGCTTCGGGATTGCCAACCTCGACGACGGCGTTGCCAAAGCGTTGGCTGATGGCGAGCCCATCAACAGGGTCAAGCGCGCTGACATCTGGGAGATATAGAAGTAGGGCTGTGCTTGGGTCGATGGTGCCAGATTGATAGCCAAAGGACTGGCCAGCAAAATTGAAGGTGACAGTGACAGACGTGTCTACATCACCGACATTTTGGATTGTGATACCACTGTTATAGCCGTAGAATCTGCGCACCACCCGGGGGATATACAATTTAGTAGCGCCTGCGCTGAGGCCGTTGTAGCTGTGAAATTGGGATGTCCCCGCATCGCTGCCCGCATTATAGAAATTGACCACCGCAGCGATCTGTCCTTCGGCTGGACTGGTGGCGGTTACTTTGGCTGCGCCGATAAAAGTCGCTGGCAGTCCGGTATTCTCGGTTTGATAGAAAATGGTATTGCTGTGGCTGGGGATTTGGGCTGTTTCGGCTGCCACTGGGATTTCCGCCCCATTGCGGTCTTTATAGGTGACTTGAACGGTCACAGCGCTGTCGCTCGCATTTTGCACGGAGATATACGAGCTCCAACCAGAGTATGCCTTCATCACCTGTGGGGCGTAGATTTCGGAGGCAATTTCGAGTTCATCAAGGCCGGAGCTACTGGCAATACGGTAGGGGTTTTCGCTGCTTCCGTTCCCTGCATTCTGCGTGTTGACGGTGCAAACAACCGGCTTTAGCGAGCTCACAACTACAGATCCCGAAAAATCATTTGGCACCCCAATAGCCACATCGGAAGTGTAGTAATTGCGACTCCCGCCCGGGGAGATTGTATCGTTATAGCTGGCGATCTCTGAACCACCTACTTCGGAATAGAACGACAAAGTGATTTCAGCTGCATTATCAAGATCCAGATTTTGACAAGAAATCGTGCTCGACCAATCACCGAGGGGGCCTTGGGCGCTAACGCTTGATATGAGAATAGCCATCAAACTGAGACTAAGGAAGAATCCAATCAATTTTTTCATAGGAGCAGCCCTCCTGGAATAAATCACCGTCTGCTAAGTTAGGTACAGACGTATTATATCGTTTTTGGGATGAATAAGTCAGGTGCCACAAATGACATCTCGATAGAGTTGCAGGGTTTGATGCGCATCAGCTTGGTTTTGATACGCCCGTGCCTGAGCAAATCCAGCTTCGATCAGTTGAGCGCGTAATTTATCATCGTTAAGGACTTGAGCCATCGCAGCGGCCAGTTTCTGCGGATCAGGCTCATTTAGCAGCAGGGCTGCCTCACCAGTGACCTCGGGAAGCGCGCCGGTGCAGTTGGCGATCAGCGGTGTCCCGCAGGCCATGGCCTCGATGGCCACTAACCCAAATCCTTCATGGAGTGATGTTATCACAGCCAGTTGCGCGCCACTGTACAGTGCGGGCAGGTCACTATCAGGGACGCGGCCGGTGAAGATGATCCGCTCGGAAAGTTTGCGACGCTTGATGATCTTGGTCAGCGATTTGTCAGGACTTTTGGCATATTCTCCCCCCGCGATCACCAGTACGCCATTGTATTCAGGCATAACAGACTGGATCAGTTCGGCGAAGGCCTCGATGAGCAATCCCAGGTTGTTCTTGCGGTCGATCCTGCCAACGTGCAAAATGAATTTCTCTGAAAGGCCATACCTCGTTCGGGTTTGAGCGACCTGCTCCTCGTTTGCTGGCTGAAAGCGCGGCTGAATCGAGGGGTAGATCAGTCGAATTTTTCCAGGATCAATCCCAAGGTAGGTCTGGACATCCTGTTTGGTGGTCGCCGAGATCGCAATCACCTGATCAGCTCTCCTCAAGGCATATTTCTGAATCCAACGCCAATACCAGATATCGATTTTGGGTAGCAGATCAGGGTATATCAGAGTGGTCATATCGTAGATTGTCACAACAGTCGGTATCGGCATTCCAAATACAGTCAGGTTTTTCGCAAAATGGATCAGGTCATAGTGCCGCAGGCGGATTGGCAAAACCAGTTGCGCCCAGGCGCGCATCAAGAAGCGGTTTGTTGTTGGTGCAATCAGTTGTTGCAGGTTTCTTGCCACCAGTTGAGGTTCTGGTGCGCTGAGGATTGCCAGGTATTGATTGTCCTGATCGATAGCCAGTAAATTACGCAGCAGGTTGAGGGTGGCTGTGCGCCCGCCACCGTAATCATGAATGCCCAGGGCCTCGATGGCGATTCTCATCTTTTCAGCTTTCCTGCGTTTTTCAAAGAAACTTTTTTTGTTGCGATGGCGAAAATGTCATTGCAGAATATCCATTTTAGGAATGGAAAGCTCGTCAGCTTTTGCATGATCCAGCGAACGCGTCGGTTGGATTCGTGTTTATACTCTTGGGTGGATTCCAGCCAGATATGAGGATAGAAACCGCTGCTGCGTAGGGCGCGACCCAGTTTATGTGGGTCCTGCTCGTTGACGTGCAGCTGCGCGAAGCTCCAGCGTGAGCGTGGGTCTCTGGGGAGATCCTGTCCCCGGAGTTTGCCAACCCAGCGGAAGAGCGGATAGCCAAACCGGTAATACCACAAATTGGGCATCGTGTGGATGATCAGACGGCCCTGCGGTTTGAGGGTGCGCCGGACTTCTTGGAGTGTGTTTTGGAATTCCATTGGAGTCAGGTGCTCGACGATATCCAGCATGAAGATAGTGTCGAAGCTGTCGTCTCCGAAGGGTAATGCCCCAGCATCCGCTTGCTGAAATCCTAGCGTGGGCGTTTTGGGTAGCCTTGCTGCTAGCTGGAGTGCTGCGCTTGCGTAATCCAGACCCCAGACAATGGTGCCCTCTTTCGCGCAGTTCAGGGCCAATTCTCCACGCCCGCAGCCAATATCGAGTACCATTTGCCCTGGTTCCACCTGGGCGATCTCTAAGGGGCGGGAGAGACGTCTGGGCAGGCTCTCTCCGTGCGAGGTGCCGAACTCAGCGTATCCATCGCACGCAGTCAGGTAATATTCTTGCGTATAGGCATTGGGATGTATGCGATTTTTATTGCGAGACGCGTTCCTGGTTGCTTCGTTTACCAAGATCCAATTGAAATTCGGTACAAAGGGCTTGAGAGCGTTCGCCAACCAGCGCGGAAATATTAAAGGCACGCGCTCAGCGATGTGGAAGTTGTGGGGGTTTCGCAGCAGGTTGGGGGTGTAATCGTGGATCTCGAAGCCGCGCCACAAATATTTGAGCTGCCAGTAGCTTTTCGGGCGAATCTCATAGGCGTTCCCTCTCTGGGCAGCGCGCATATACAAATCTGCCAATTTCTGGGGCAACCATGAGAGCAGGGGCAAGTGATAGTGTTCCTCGATGAGGGTCCAGCGGTTGGGGCCGCTGAAGAAGACCAAACCTCCGGGTGTTAGCACCCGGACAATTTCACGAACAACTTCGTCAGGATTTTCGACATGCTCATAGACCTGAGCAAAGATGATCACGTCGAAATGGTGATTGGGAAAAGGCAATTGACCGCCATCGCCTTGGGTCCAGGATGGGGTTTGGATCGTATCGAACGAGCGCCCTGGAATTGGCATGGGATCGATGTCCAGACCAACGACGAAGCCAAAGCACTCGTTCAGCGCCTCGGTGATGACTCCCTCCCGGCAGCCGATATCGAGGCAACTCAATCCGCCCATTTCTTCGCCAATATAATCGCGCAAAATCGCTTTGATCTTGGCTGCCTTGCGCTGACGGATGGGAAGAGAGTCGCTTTTGTAATTCATTTACATCAATTCCCTATTTTGTCACTTGGTGTAGGATGTCTTCGAATATCTCCGTCAAATTGTACGCGACCGCATCCCAGTTGTGTGTACTGACCACTGCCTCTCGTGCCGCTGTGCCCAGTTCTTGGCGCAACTTGGGGGCTTGAAACAACCTTTCCAGGACAGTCGTTAGGGATAGGACATCATTGGGGGTTACCAGCAAACCATTCTCACCATCATTGACGACCAGATTGACACCTCCAATGTTGCTGGCCACAACCGGCAGCCCGCAGGCCATAGCTTCGAGCAGCACCGTGGGGAGACCATCCAGGTTGCCATGCTCGTCTTTGACTGAAGGTAAAACGAAGATATCCCCTCGAGAGAGGAACTCGCCGACCTGGTCCCAGGGAATGCGTCCAGGAAATTCAATGCGATCTAGTAATCCCGATGAATCTGCAAGTGCCCCTAACGATTTACGCAGTGGTCCAGCACCCCCGATAATCAATTCAACATTGGGATAGCGCGGAGCCAATTCCGCAAAAGCTCGTAAAAGTATTTCGAAGCCTTTTTTGTAAACAAACCTGCCCAGCGCGATGATGAGGATTTCATCTTTAGAATGGGATCCCTTTGATTTCTTGTGGAGAAATACATCTGGATCAGCCCCCCAAGGCAACAAATGAATCTCCTCTGGTGCACCTAACTGCTTGGCCGCGTGAAAAAGCTCTCTGCTGCAAGCTGTAACTGCGGCAGCCCTGCGGAATACCCATCGGGTAACCAGGCGAAAGATGAAATTTCTTTGGGATACGAACATATCCGAGCCGTGCAGGCTGACCACGTAGGGGACCCCGCGCATAGCAGTCACAATTGCTGCAGCCGGTCCATTCGGCAGCACCCAGTTGACGTGGATGATCTGGGTGTTTTGTCTGCGAGTAACTTGCATTAATTTCAAGAAGGCACCCAAAAGGTAAAACGGCACCAGAATGAATGCCAGGGGCCGCAGGGAGACATCCCCTTCGAGCGCACGCGCATGACCCATGATATGCCCGCTCGCCGGCCAGATATAGCGAAAACGGTGGACTTTAACGAGGGGCTGCGTCTCGGTGATAACCTCGGGATCAAAGGGGGCAACAACCTCCACATGGTGCCCCAACTTGGTCTGGTGCTCTGCGATGGATTGGATAAAAGGCGCGGTGCCATCTCCTGGGAAGCGCGGGTAAGAACTGGTGAAGATGACGATATTCATACCGGGCGTTTTGCCATCAATGCCCATATAGCCGCCGCAATCAGGATCGTCCCCCCGGCGTAATTGAAGAAGCGTTTTGCGTCCGATGAAGCAAGCATTTGACTGGCTGTGACAGCAAACAAGGAATAAAGGGAGGCGTTCAATGTTGCCAAAAAGACAAAGGTGACCGCCAAGACCAAAAGTTGCGGGGCAATCGCCGCCTCGGGACTGACAAACTGGGGCAGGAAGGCAAGGAAGAATGCGATCCCCCGGGGATTCAACGCTGTCACGAGATAGGTCTTGCTAAATAATGCCCAGGGCGAGATCTGTGCATCAAGGCTTGTATCCATTGACGTAGCAGCAGGTGGGTAAAAGAGTTTGATGCCCAGATAGAGCATGTACAGTCCCCCGACCCATTTCAAAACACCAAACCATACTGGGGATACAGCCATCAACGCGCCCAAACCAAGAATAGATAGAGAAATGGAGGTCACGTCGCCCGCGGCGACTCCAGCTGCCAGTGGTACGCTGGCTCGCCGACCATAGGAGATCGAATAACTGATCACCGTCAGCACCGTTGGACCGGGTGTGATCACTAACACCGCAGTTGCAGCCACGAATCCAAGCCAGAGTTCTAAGGGCATAGAGACACTCAAAGTTAGGGTGAGGGGGTTTGGGTAGCGCTGCTTTCGTGCTTGATCAATGGGAAGTAGATATTCCGCTCCCCCCCCACGAAGATCTCATTCTGCGAGGTGTAATGCTCCTGAAAATCGGTACAGATATCTCCAGGTTCGTCGCAATACCTCTCGTCGTTACACCAGGCGTTGATCACCCGCGGCCGGCCGCCGTTGACATCCACATCATCAAAGGCGATATCGATGGCTCTCCCCCAGTAGTAGTTATCACCATAAAGTGGAACCTGGACTTGAAAGTGCAGGTGGTGTCCCCAGCTTTGGCCGGTGTTATCGACCACGCCGATGAATTGACCACCCCCGATGAGCTTGCCCTTCACCTTGAGTTCGTCGGGGATGCTGCCTTGCTTCAAGTGCAGATATAGCTGATAGGAAACGGGATCGGTGGTTTCGTCCCGGATGACGACGTAATTGCCTACAGGCTGGTGGTCTGAGCAGGTGTATTCATTGCAGGTGGGCACGGTATCTTTCCACAGCCACATCCGCCCGCTCTTTGAGGCATGGATATCCCATAGCACGCCCCGGGTGGAGAAATCGAAAGAGAAGTGGGCGTTCCCGCTGGGAATCCACTGATCGTGGCAGGTGCTCTGAGTAAGGCGTCGAGTGACACCTGCTTCCCAGGGCAATTTGTAGCCGTCGAGGGCTTCTGTAGGAATATTCGCCGCCTGGATCTGGAATCTGCGTTCCCAGTTCTTCTTGTGCTCTGGGGAGAGAATCTCATCGGGAACCTCCAAAAGAGTGTCGACCCAGCCGTTGGTGGTCGGCAGCCAAACTCTCCAGTCGTTGTCAAATTTCCTCAGCAGCACCAGGCCCGGCTCGATGGGCACTGGTTCATCGGTGTCGGGGTCAATGGGGATCAGCCAGCCCACCGCCCATTGCCCGTCGTTGGAGATGTCGATATTCTCGATATTGGTTTTGGCAATGATAAACGCCAGTGTAGTCGCCTGCTCCAGATCAATGGCCTGTTGGATGGCATTTTCAACCACTGCGATGTCGATAGGGTTGTCAGGCTGAGCGGTGGCCGTGGGGAGTTCAATCGGCCTGGGAGTTGGCATCACCTCGGTTCTCAAAGAGCGCACACAGGAGGTTAGGATGAGAGTGAAACCCAGCAAAAGGAGAAAGCGTTTCATGGGGCTGCCTCCAGGTCGAGGGAAGTCTCCAGCGACAATTTTCCAAGTTCATCCAGATTGAGCCTAAGCGGGACAACTAAAGCCGCGCCCGGACCAAGCCGTTCTTTGAATTCAATGCGATCTTTGATCAAACCATCTTGAATGACATGTGCCAAGAATGTGAAAGGGGTCTCTGCAGCGCTTAAGCTGGCGATCTCGACCAGGTATTCCCCACCTTCCGTTTGGGGCGCGAACACGCTCAAACTCTGCTCCCAGCCCATATCGAAGAACGTGCCCCCCGGGACGACGCGCTCCGACTCAGAAAGCGCCTCCCCCTGCGGGTTTAGCAGGCGCAGGGCTACCTGCGCCGATCCCACCACCACTTGCAGGAATTCTCCCTCCGGCATATTGGGAATGACCACCTCGTAGGAGCCCGCCCAACGGGCATGGCCGCGCACTGTGCGCTCGTGGAAATCTTCCCAGGGAAGCTCGGCTGCCAGACCGCTGGGGTTGCTGTTGATCACGCCGGTGGCGTCATACATATTCTTGGGGCGGTTCTCGAAATTGACCTCTGAGACCACGGCTACATGATCGATCTCACCGTCTTCGCTCCAGTCGAAGAAGACGATATCGCCGGGTTGGTAGAGAGCGGCGTGGGGCAGCATTTGGCCGCTGTAGGAAAAATAGCGCCACATATCGTTGGCGTCGCGGGCGTCCCGCCAGCGGTAGACATGCTCGGGATGCGCCCGGTAATCCTGCTCCAAGGCGAACTGGATGTTGTAATCCGCGCCAAAGGTGTAGGCATCCAGCACCAGGTCGGTGCAATATCCCGCCGCATAGCCATGGAAGCGCCCGCTCTCGCCGCGCTCACGGCTGTAAGGCATGCCCAAATCGAGTTTGGCTTCTTCGAGCACCTCTTTATGATAGGCTTGCATATGAAGGTCCTGTAAGTCAGAATCCACTTGGATTGGGAGGGATTCAGGCTTGAAAGTGAAGCCTTTTTTTGAGGGGCTGAGAGTGCTACTTTCGGGTTGGATTCCGCTAAGGAAGAAATAGCCGTTCTCATCGCTCCGGGTTGACTCTCCGCTGTTTGCAGTCACAGTCACCAGGGATAATGGATGTCCTACGCTATCTGTGACCCGGCCACTGAGCACAAACCCTGGCTGGGAACGCTGGTCGATATCCTGGAATAGGATCTGCTTCGTGCCGTCGAGTTCTTGTGAGAACACCAGGCTCTCTCCCCCGCTCGAGGTTGAAATTGACCCGGCGATGACCCCAGATTTGGCGATCTGAGACTGGCCTGATCCAACCTCAAAGCGCTGGATTTCGGCAGTGCCACCTGCTCCAGGGATTGTGGCGGTGAGAAATTGGCCATCGCTGGAGAGAGTAATTTGAGGAGGTACACTCAGGGATTCAGCAGTCGCTGGAAAACTGGTCAGGGTCTGGGTCAGGTAAGTTTCTCTGTCGAAGACAAGAATCTCGAAGAGTTCACCTCCGACCAGGTTCAGCGCGGCCACCACACCTGCAGAGCGTGAAGTAGCGACCTGGTAGATGGTGCGTGACATCCCATCGACGGGCAGGTTGATGTATTCGGTTTGCGCCAGGACGCGATTGAAGAGATAGAGCTTGGGGTCTTGGGATATGGACACCGCCAGGGTGTTGGCTTGTGAACTGAAGATCACAGTGCGGCCATCGGGCGTGTGCAGGACTTGCTCGCCAGAAGGCCCATCTCCCTGATGCCCGCGGCTGCTGACGGAGGCCCGAAAGGTGTGCCCCGTCAGGCGGTCACGGATGAATACGTCGGCGACAGCGTTGGTGTCGTTATGCACCAGATTGCTGGCTTCGGACTGGAAGGCGATATAGCGCCCATCCGCGGAAATCGAGGGTGTTGACGAAGGCCCATCGCCGCGCTCGCCGCGGTCGTTGACCGAGATGCGTTCGGTGATCCCCGTCAGACGATCGTGGGTGTAAATGTCGCTTTGGATGACCTCATCGCCGGGAACCAGATTGCTGGCCGTTGATTGAAAGACCACCACACGCCCATCCGCAGAGATCATGGGCAGTTCCGCGGCTGCGTTCGCCTGTTGACCGGTTGTCGAGATGGAAACGCGTTCGGTAGTACCCGTCAAGCGGTCGTGGACGAACACGTCGGTGACGGCGTTGATGTCAATGGGGACGAGGTTATCCGCGGCTGAGAGAAACGCCACGAAGCGCCCATCCCCCGAGACAGTGGGATTTGAAGACCAGTCATTTCCCAAAGACCCCTCGCTGGAGACGGAAATGATCTCAGATCCAGTGTATGATTGTGCTGCAGCTGGTGTCAATGTTGCAGAAATGAAAAGAGCGCCGAGTGTGAATGCCACGACGAAAATTGTTCCAAAATACCCTATGGCGGCGTAGCCGCCATAGGGTATTTTGGAACTCACACCCCTCCCCAATAAGTGAGGGAGGGGACGGGCGTGGGAGTTGATCATAAATTCAGCCATCGTGCGGCTTCCTGGGGTAGGTTCTCTAGCGGACCTACCCGTTGGGTGCACTGCGGTAAGGAATCGATGAACAAGCGTCCGTAACGTTTGGTGAGTACTCGGCGGTCCAGGATTACCGCTACGCCGCGGTCGGTCTCGGTACGGATCAGACGACCGAATCCCTGACGGAATTCCAGAATGGCCTCAGGGACGTTATATTGGTAAAAGGGCTCGTCAAAGGTTTCGGCGCGTGAGGCTACGATCGGGTCGGAGGGCACCGCAAAAGGCAACTTGACGATCACTAAGACAGACAGGGCTTCACCCGGAATGTCGACCCCCTCCCAGAAGGCGCGCGTCCCCAGTAAGACTGCCCGTTCGGCCTCGCGGAAACTTTCTAGCAGTGAGTGTGCAGAAGCTCCTTCCCCCTGCTCGAAGACGATAATGCCCTGATCGGCCAAGGCGGGTGTGATGGCGCGCGAGGTTTGTTGCAACTGAGAGTAAGCTGTGAATAGCACCAACGTTCGGCCACCTGTGGTTTTGCAAAGATGGATCAGGCTGCCTTCAATGGCGCGTTGGTGTCCGTTGCGGTCGCTGGGTTCGGGGATGTTATTGGGGATATAAAGCAGGGTTGCATTTTCATAGTCGAAGGGAGAACCCAAGGCCAGTTCGTTGGCGTCCTCGGCGTCCAGGCGGCCGCGAAGATAATCGAATTCCCCTGCGGTGGTCAGAGTGGCTGAGGTCAGGATGATGGACATCTTTTCGTGCCAGAGGTGTTTCTGCACCAGCGGCCCAATGTGTAGGGGAGCCGCTTGCAAGGTGATCCCGCGTCCACTGGGCTTGACTTCTGCCCAATAGATACCCTCCGGTTGCGGTTCGAAGACCAGCGCCTCGACACTCTCGGTCATCTCTTTGAGCCGTTTATAGACATTGGTGACGTCGTGATAGGTATCCTCCAGGGCGTCGATATCTCCAAAGCCCGCCTCAGAGAGATCCACGATCGCTTGAGAGATTTGTTCCAGTTTTCCGAGCAGTGCTACGGCCGTCTTGTGGGCATCTTCCCAGGCCACTTCGACTTCCAACCAGGCTGGCTGTATGCGTGTTCCAGCCAAGATGCGGACCTGCTGGGAATACGGGCCAACAGCTTGACCCTCGCGCTGTTCGAAGAGGAAGTGGTCGATGGTATCGAAGAAACCCCGCATAAGGCTCTCCATCTGGAAAGCGTGGTCGCTGGCGCGTTCTACCAGATGGTTGAACCCGGCGTATTCACTGGGGCTGACGCTGTCGTGTAGTAAGTTCAAGAGTCTGCCCAAGATCCCAGAAAGTTGGCTGGAACCAGAACGGTAGCTGCCAACCTCTCTGAGCAATCGGATGAAATCCGTTTGGGTAGCGCGGAAGCTGAGGGCGTTAGTGCTGGCACTCTCTAAATGGTGCCCCTCGTCGATGATCAGATAGTCGTATTCAGGGAGCACCCGGTTGCCGGTGGCGACATCGGCTAACAATAAGGCATGATTGACGATGATGATGTGCGCGCTCTGGGCGGCCTGGCGGGCGCGGTAAAAGGGGCAGGCACCTCCGGTGTGTTTTAGACAATTGTCTGTGGTGCAGCCGTCATCTGAGGCTGACATCTTTGCCCAGGCAGAGCGCTCGATCGGGCCGTTCAGGTTGATATCAACTCGGTCCCCCGTGCCCCCCTGGTGTAACCAGACCATAATTTTGGCCAAGACACGCATTTCCTCAGGGGTTTCAGGTCCGCGCTTACGCATTTTTTCCATGCGGCGCGGGCACAAATAGTTTGCACGCCCTTTGAGTACAGAGGCGAAGACGTCAATGTCTAACGCTTCCTGGACATCAGGGATATCTTTGTTGATCAGTTGATCCTGCAGGTTGATGGTGTTTGTCGAAATAATCACACGCAGACCATTTTGCATCGACCATAGGGCTGCTGGGATGAGATAGGCGTAGGATTTGCCCACACCAGTCCCAGCCTCGACCATCAGATGCTGGCTCTCAGAGAGCGCGTGCGCAACGGAGCGCAGCATTTCGACCTGCTCGGGGCGCTGCTCGAAATGGTCGAAGAATTTTGAGAATTCCCCGCCATATTCAAGAATGGCAGAGACTTCCTCGATATCCAACGCAGTAGGGTGCTCGACCGGTGCTAGGGGTTCCAACTCTTGATGATGTCCGGACTCGAATAGCGGTCCAAAGAAGCCTTTCTGTGATTGTCGAGCAGGGACCACCTCGCGAGATCGAGCGCGGAAGGCTTCGAAGAATACGCCGTAACCGAGCCAGTTCTCAACATCGTCACCCAGACGGACGATCTCAGCCAATACGTCGATGGGCAGTTCGAGGGCAGCATCATAGAGATTTGTGAACACCCGGTGAGTCACGCGGGCATCGTCCAGCGCACGGTGGGTAGCCGGAAGAGGAATCCCCAGGGCTTGTCCGAGCGCTCCCAATTGATAGCGGCCGGCATTGGGCATCATTACAGCCGCCATTTCGTAGGTATCCAGAGGTTCGTTGCTGGTTAAAATGCCATGGACTCTCAAGAAAGAGAGATCAAAGCGGACATTGTGCCCAAGCACCGGCGCATCCCCCACGAAGTAAGCCAGATCGTCAAGTACCTCATGGATTGAGGGCGCGTTGCGCACCATGGCATCCGTGATGCCGGTGAGGCGAGTGATATATGCTGGGATGCGCCTACCAGGGTTGATCAGGCTGTGCCACTCATCCTCGATGCGGTCTCCCTTGAAGCGGACAGCGCCAATTTCAGTGATGCCATCCGTATCGGGGTTCAGGCCAGTGGTTTCGATATCTAGGGCGACAATGGTGAAGGTCATGGCAGAATTATACCGGAAAACATAACCGGGGTCGGCAGAGCCGACCCCGGTTATGTTTTCCGAACATGCTAGATTAGGGACTGGTAGTGCGGATGTCTTCGATTTTTTCGACCAAGGACCGGATAGCCTCTGAGAGTTGTTCTTCATCGATCTCGTTGACTTTGAAGGTCACCTTGCTATTCGATGGATCGTCGCCCACAGTCACGCCTAGAGAGATGAAATTGCCGCCCTCTTCGGCAACGGCTTTGGTCAGGGCGGCCAATAGCCCTTTTTTTTCCGGTATCAAGGCCGTCACTCGCACGCCCGTTTCACGCGCCCCCATCAATTCCAGGAAGATCTTGAAGATATCGGTCTCGGTGATCACGCCAACGACGCGGTCTTCCTTCATCACAGGCAACCCACCGACCTTATTGTCAGCCATGATGCGGGCCGCCTCTTCGATGGGTGTATTGACATCAACAGTGAGTACATTTGGTGTCATCACATCCTCAACAGTGATCTTACTCAGCAGGTAGTTCATCTCCCAAATACTCAAGGCGGTTGCCGGAGAAGGCGAGGCGTTGAGCAAGTCTTTATCGGAGACGATGCCGACTAATTTGCCATCTTTGATGACAGGAGTTCGGCGGATGCGTTCATGCCGCATCAGATTGACCGCCTCGATAATCGGTAAATCTACGGAGATAGTAATGACTGGATGGGACATTCGATCGCCGACTAGCATGGTTGCCTCCTAGAGAAGTTATCCATTTTAGTATACGCCGTTTCGCCACCCTTGTCAGTGATTGGCGTTACGGTGTGCTCGACATCAGTCGAGATGGTTGACGGGCGCTTCGAAGCGATAGCCAATTCCGCGCTCCGTGATCAAATATTCAGGATTGGACGGATCGCGCTCCAGCTTACCCCGCAGGTGGCCCAAATAAACCCGTAGATATTCTGTTTCCTCGCCGTATTCTGGCCCCCAGACATTTTTTAGGATTGCCTGGTGTGGTAGAACTTTTCCGGCATGTTCCATTAGATATACGAGCAAATTGAATTCGGTCGGGGTGAGCTTGATCTCTTCCCCACGCACCGTGAGTTCGTGACGTTCGAGGTCTACGGTCACCTCACCATGAACGAGTTGTCCCTCTCGGGTAGGGGGTTCGGTCCAGCGCGAGCGCCTGAGAACAGCTTTCACTCTGGCCAGAAGTTCACCCACGCCGAAGGGTTTGGTCAGGTAATCATCTGCTCCCAAGTCGAACGCCTTAATTTTGTCACTTTCTTCATCCAGGGCTGTTAAAATAATGATTGGCACCATCGACCGTTGTCGAATGCGCCGGGTGGTTTCGAGGCCATCCATACGCGGCATCATCAGATCGAGGATTACCAGGTCGATATTATTGGTGGAGAAGACGGCTATCGCTTCTAAACCTGTTGAGGCAGAGAGCACGTCGTAACCGCGGATCTCCAAGTTTCGGCGCACGAAATCGCGTAGGGTTTGTTCATCGTCAACAACTAAGACAAGCGGATTAGGCATAAGAGTTATTCTTCACTTCCATAGGAATCCAAATACCTTGGTAAGGTAAATGCAAAACAAGCCCCTGCGTTGCGTTTCTCGATCCAGATTTCGCCGCCATGAGCCTGGATGAAACCTTTGCAAATGGCCAGTCCCAGGCCAGCGCCAGATGTATTACGCGACAGTCCATTATCGATGCGATAGAAGCTATCGAAGATGCGTTTGCTCTCCTCCAATGGGATCCCAGGTCCTTGGTCCTCGATCGATACCATGATTTCACCATCGGAGCAGGTTGCAGTTACAAAAATGGGGGAAGAATCACCGGAATATTTAACCGCATTTTCTATCAAATTTCGAAGCACTACTTCGATCCGCCGACGATCAACATGTAGGGGCGGTAAGTCTGGTGGAATATCTACTCTCAAGCGCTCACCGGGTTGAGGATTCGAACGATTGGCGGCGTTTTGGATGATCTTGTCTAGTTGACATGGTCGCCGTTCGACGGTCAGGTTACCGGCCTCCAACCGAGAAAGATCGAGCAATTCGTTGACCAGGATGGTCAACCGATCGGCCTCATTGGAGATGATCGACAAGAATTCCTGTTGTGCCGCATCATCCCATTCGACATCCTCCGCCAGCAGCGTTGAAGCATACCCTTTGATTGAAGCCAGTGGAGTGCGCAGTTCGTGTGAGACCGTAGAGAGTAAATTCGATTTCATCCGATCAAGCTCGCGATCTGCGGTGATGTCATATAGCAATTGCCCCTGACCAATAGGCACACCACTGGCATCAGTAACATTGAAACTGTGCAGCCTAAGCCAGAGATTGCGGCCTTGATGGGGGAACAAGATCTCTACGCCCTGCTCATCCTGGCTTTCAATCGCCATTTGGATGACCTCGCGCGTGCGTAGAGGGTCATCTGTTTTTTGGATCAAGTGGTTGAGAATCTCATCGACACTCGAGCCCGTGATCTTGCTGGCAGGCATTCCCGTCAGGACACTGATACGGCGATTGGCGTAGACTATGTTGCCATCAGGTCCTTCGAGGATTAATCCATCGTTGAGGGACTGGATCAAAGCCTCTAAGCGCCGAGTCTGTTTTTGAAGTTGCATGTCGCTGCGGGCATACAGAGCGGCGTTCTCAATGGCCATAGTAGCGTGATTGGCGAAGTTGGAAAGAAGATCGATTTCTTGATCTGAAAAAACATAGGGTTCGGGACGCAAAAGGATCAATGCAGAAGGAGGCGCATATTGGGTGTTGAGAGGGATTGCAAGAAGAGAACGATAGCCTCCCTCTCGGGCATCTTCGCGCTGATGGGCGTAGCTGGGGCTATTTTCCGTATCACTGACCTGGATAGGTATTCCCTGACGTAATGCTTGGATGGTCAATGAATGCGGTTCGCTGGGGTCGATGGAGATCTGCTCGACATAGGCGTTTGAGAGCCCACGACTGGCCTGGATACGGAAGACAGAGCGTTGTTCATCTAGAGCGAGAATGGCACTCATTTTCACATCGAGTAGGCGCTCAACCTGGCGCAAAATTCGGTTGAGGACGGTCTGTGGGTCAAGGGTAGATACAACTGCAGCGCTGGTTTCCAGGAGCGTCGAAAGCTCTTGCAGGCGCAATTCGATATCTTGCTCCATGCCCATCAAGCTGCGCGCCAGATGACCCATCTGGTCTGGTCGATTAGAGAGTTTAAAAAGGATTTTATTTTGTTGCTCTGTAGTTTCTACATCTTCTCCGATCAAGCGGCTATAGGCTTCGAGATCACCTAACGGTTGGATGATCATGCGCGAGAGCGCAATCCAATACGAGAAGCCTACGACGATAAAGATGAGCAAAACGACGATAATCCCTTGGAAGAAGGTACGCGGTGTCTCGAAGGCTCTCGCAGAAGGTCTGCTCACGATCACACCCCATCCAGCGCCAGAGACCGGAACAAAGCTGTATAGGCGTTCAATCCCTTGTTCGTCGAGGCCAATCACTGTATCCACTCGACCCAGCAGTAATGGGTCTGTAATGAAGGATTGGTTCTCGGACATGACCGTGAGTAATTTTTCTGGGTCTGGGTGGGCGATGATCTGCCTGCTGCCATCGATGATGAGGACTTCGAAGCCTTCCTCAGGATCGTACTCTCGAGAAATTTTGATCAGCGTCTCGCTGAGCGCCTCTAGTTTGATATTGGTGGCTACGACCCCTAAGAAATCGCCCGTACTATTCCAGAGGGGCATAACGGCAGTTGCAACTGCTTGTTGAGTGGTCGGTGAAATGCGGCCTTTTGAAATCAGTGGATTGGACGTAATGATGGCGCGCTGGAAATAATCTCTGAAGGAAAAATCATCTCCAACAGTAGAGCGAGGGCCTTCAGGATAATGATAGATCATGAAGCCTTGGGCATTGAGGCGATAAACAAGATTGACATCCGGACGGGCGCGCAAGATCGTTTCGAACAGCATACTCATGGATTCGGTATCAAATTCCTTGACGACTTCATAGGTTCCAAGCTCTCGGACAGCTCTCATGGAATTACGCATGGTATCGTCTGTTTCTTGCGCGATGGACCGTGCCAAAGCCAGATCCGCCGCCCGGATGTTTTCTTCCAGCCGACGCTGGGTTCGATTGGCAATCAAAAGTGCCGCGATGGCCACCAGCCCTACGAAGAGAATGTAAAGCGCCATGAGCTTCAACCCCAAATCTTGTTGGGTTGGTAACTTGCTCATTAATCGCTTAAGATCCCACTTTCGTGTGCCGGTTTCCACTTTCGAACCTCCGATATCAAACCTTTTTTCGGCTTCTACGCTTCGCTAAATGCCTTCAGAATCCTGACCACATGTTGGGCGTGTTTGAGATACAAATCCACGCGCATGTTTTCGTTGGGCGCATGGGCATTGGTGCCGGGATATCCACAGCCGGCGGTTGCTACGGGTTGATTGAGTACGTGCACAAAGGGGTAATTTGGTCCTGAGCCGCCGATCATAGGGACGATCTGCATGGGGGTGCCGTATACCTCTTCGGCTGTATCGACCACAACTTTGATGAACGGATCGTCGGGATCTGTTCGAGCGGCAGGTCCGCCTCCCAGGAATTCGATCCTGACATCAGAAAACCCCTGAGCATCCAGGTGGGCGCGCAATTGTTCCAATACCTGCTTGGGTGTTTGGTTAGGAACCAGGCGAAAATCGACTTTAGCGGAGGCTTTTGCCGGGAGCACTGTTTTGGAACCTTCACCCTGGTACCCCGAGGTCAAACCACAGATAGTGCAAGTTGGTTGGAAAACTTCTGCCAGGCGCAGTTCGACTCCACCACTCAGTTCATGGAGGAAGGATTTGACTCCGTAGCGGGTCTTGTATTCATCAGCCGGGTCGGGAAGGGCGGCCAATAATTCTACATCTCGATCTGAATACGACTCGATGGGATCGTAGAAACCTGGGATGAGAATGCGTTCGTTTTCATCCTTGAGTGTATTTAACGCCCAAACCAGGCGCCAGGCCGCGTTCGGGAAGATCGAGCCACCCAGACCCGAATGGATGTCGATCTCGGCAGTTTCGATGGAGAGTTCCACATAGCAGATTCCGCGCAAACCGACATACTGCATCGGCACCTCTTCGAAATTGACCCCGCCAAACTCCCAAATGCAGGCATCGGCTGCTAACAGTTCTTGGTTTTTATCAATGAATTCAGGCAGGTGCACGCTGCCGATTTCTTCTTCTCCTTCAATGACGAACTTGATATTACAGGGCAGCGCTCCTTCCTCAGCCAGCAGGGCGTCGATGGCGAATAGCCGGCTGGTGATGTGGCCTTTATCGTCGCTGACGCCACGCGCATACAGCTTGCCATCGCGTAGGGTTGGCTCGAAAGCTGGACTGTCCCACAGTTCGAGAGGCTCTGCGGGTTGGACATCATAGTGATTATAGAATAACAACGTCTTATCGGTCCGTGAGCCCGCACGCTCACCGATTACTACCGGCGCGCCGCCAGTAGCCATGATCTCAGCTTTGAAGCCGCGTTTATCTAGCATCTCTGCGACCATTTGGGCGCATTCTTCCATACCCAAATTTTGAGCGGCAACGCTGGGTTGTGCGCTAAGTGCTGAGAGTTCTTGGATACTATCGTCGAGTTTCATCTCTAAATATTTGTCGAAAGGTGCAAAATCGGTCATGGTGGCTCCTAAAGGTTTGTTGGGTAGTGAACACGGCCCCTGCCAGGAAGCGCGTTCCTAGGTTGAAAAGATTCGATCTGAAAAACAAATGATCTCTTTGAATATTGATTTTAACGTACTCTGGGCAGTAGTAAATAATGCCGAACCACTGGGCGGCCTTTGCATACGATGTAGCTGTCCCTGATCCAAATAGAAAGATCGGCGAATCTCAATTTGCAGCGTTTCGACGTTCTCCATTTGGGCGTAGTGTCTGGTGATGTGGCCGCCGATGAATTTGTCATTCTTGGCAACTGCCAAACCCTTTGCAGAGAAAGCTGTGCTTACCAGGTCGAAGAAATCTGGTGTGCAGGTTGAGCCATTGAGATTGCCTAAGCAGACATCCTCTTGCAGGTAGTGGCTGCGAAAACTGTGCAAATCCAGCAGATGTGCACGGCCGAATTGCCGCCTCACGGATTCGAGTAACTCCGTCAGCTTGCTATGATACGGAGTGTAGTATTTGGGGATGCGGTTGGTAATGTCCTCATCGCTGGGAAAAGTGTGGTACAGTGGGTCGCCTTCGGATGTCTGGGCAAATACGGGGGCATCCTGGAAGGTCCCAAAGATGTGCTTATTCACCCGCCGGTTGAGGTCTACGACATAGCGGGAGAATGTAGTAGTGATTACGGGGATCCCAAATTCGGGCAGGAAATTGAATAATTTATCTACATACCAATCGGTGTGAAAGGGGAACTGGAGATGTTTTTCGTACATCAACTCTGCAATTTCCTGGGGGATGAACTCCCCGGCATGCGGAATACTAGCGAGAATCGGCACGGATATCTTGTTGGGGACATGCACCTGGAAGGGATTCATGAAGATTTCATTCACCGAGTATCCAGGTCATTGACTGCGCACCTGCAAATGCAAATAAACTCATCTTCAAGGTTACGCCGATCAAGACTGCAAGCAAGAATTTGGGCAGGGGCATCTTCAATACCCCCGCAGCCACGCCGGCGACATCGAAGGTGGGATTTGGGATGGCTGCCAGGACGAGAATGGCCCAAAAACCATATCTTTGCACCCAGCATGACAAACGTTGGTAAAGAGCGGCTCTTTCGACGACCGCCTGGCCACTGAAACCGGCCAGATACCCAGATATTTCACCAAGCGCTCCCCCTACACCCGCAGCGATGCCCACGAAAAGAGGATTGAATACTGCTCCCATAGCGAAGACCACTGCAATTCCTGGAGCAGGCAAGAGGACAGTGGCGTTGGTCAGAAGGGCGATTAAGAAAATGCCGGGATAACCGTAGACGGCTAGTTCCTCAGCCTTGTCACGGACCAAATAAACGAAGACTGAAATGGCGATGACCAATAAAAGAGCGAGGATGCGCAGAATGGTTAGGCCGCGTTTGCCAAGTTTCATAAGATTTGTTGGTAAAGAAACCCGGTTTCTCGTATATCGATATTGGGATGAGAAATGCAATCGAGATGCTTTTTAGACGACATCTCAGGTTTCTCGGAAGAAACCGGATTTCTTAATGGTTATTGGGCAGCAAGCTCTCGATGCGGGCGACGACCATATCCAATGCTACGGTATTGTAGCCCCCTTCGGGGATGATCACATCGGCGTAGCGCTTTGAGGGTTCAACGAATTCGAGATGCATGGGACGCACGGTATCAATATATTGCTTGATCACACTCTGGGTCGTGCGGCCGCGTTCGGCAATATCTCGTTCAAGACGGCGGATGAAGCGGATATCAGGAGCCGTATCGACAAAGATCTTCATGTCGAAGAGTTTGCGTAACTCGCGCTCGGCAAAGATCAAGATACCCTCGACGATGATCACCGCCTGCGGATCGACGGGCAGCGTCTGGCTCGTGCGTGTGTGCGTCTTGAAATCATAAATGGGGAGTTGGACGGTCTGCCAGTCTTTGAGATCCTTGACGTGCTGGATGATCAAAGGAGTGTCCAGTGAGTCAGGGTGATCGAAATTTATCTTGGCACGCTGCGATAGAGAAACGCCGCCCAGGTCTCGGTAGTAGGCATCGTGTGCCAGGAATGCGATCTTCTGATCACCAACTTTTTCTAAGACGATATGGGCGACGGTTGTTTTCCCTGATCCAGTGCCACCCGCGATTCCGATCACAATAGGGACAGGTTTTTCGTTCATGGGAAAATTATATCCGATTCAGAACTTCTGCATGGCATCTTTCAAGAGAGAACGCCCCTCCGTAGAGTACCAACACTCAATGAACTGTTTTTTCTTGGCTTCATATTGGGCGCTAATCTGTGTTTTGACCGGGGTAGTGCGATTCCCTTTGATGATGGCGTAGGCCTGGCGGGGCATATCCCCCAGGCTTTTGATCTTGTCTATCGCTGCAGGTAGCACCTGGTCTACGGGCATCACCTGGTCGACCATGCCCAGGCGGAGTAGGTCCTCAGGTGGGTAGAATTCACCCAACTCCAGCACGTCTCGCCCTCTCTGGATCCCGATCAGATCTCGCAGGATGCAATCCACAGTAAATGGTACGGGCACACCCAATTTAATCTCATTCAACCCCATCAGCTTGCGGCCTTCGGCGATAAAACGATAGTCGCAGCACAATGCCAGGATACAGCCTCCTGCGATGGCGTGACCTGGGATGGCCGCCAGGGTGGGTTTGGGAAGTGTGAACAGATCCAAAGCGAATTTGTTAAAGGAATCATAGAAGCCTTCGAATTCCTTAGGTGAGAGGTCGAATAGATTGGGGATATCGAAGCCAATGGAGAAGAATTTTTCATTGTTTGTGGTGATTACCAGACCCCTGACATAGGAGTCAGCTTGGAAGCTTTTGACGGCTTCATGGAGCTCATGCACCATTTGCTGGCTGATGGTGTTGGTAACTCCATTCTCAAGCCGGATGATGCCAAGGGTTTCTAGCGTTTCCACTGAGATCGTCTTCATAGATGGCCTCAATTTTGGGTTCCATTTGGCGAACTTTCCAGGAAGTCTGCCAATCCACCGGCTTGTACCCAGGCAATAAATTCATCCAGGGTTGGGAAAATTTGCTTCGAGAGCGAGCGCACCACCCAATTCTCTGCCATAGGTGAAATGCTGATTACGGTTTTGCCGTTGTCAAAGGCGCGGATCATCTCTAAGGCGGTGCCCATGCTGGCCACTGGCAGGTAGGCGATTACAATGTCCGAGTCACCCGCTTCTCTGGCCATATCGAGGAGTACCTGACTGGCTCGCTGGTCGTCGTATTCAGGGCTATCAGGAAAGATAGAAAAGGGATCGATGACCTCGGCGGCAGGGTGAACCTCAAGGATCGCTTCACAAATGATGCCGCGGTAGTCCTGGTTTGTGATGCCTTTTCGCTTTATCGATCCTTGCATAACTCCGGCAATGAATACGCGCATGTTGTTCTCCTGAATAATAATTTAAGTTCCTTTAGTGGTATTCTCGTTAAATCTTCATCAATCATGCTGCGACCGGTCTCCTGACCGAGTCACAGGGCACGGTCAGGATTCTTTGTAAACTTGGCGAGAGCACCACTTAAGCGAATGCCACAAAACTATCCTTGAACTTGTCGTGCTGTTGCAAATGGTCGCAGCCAGGAAAAGGTCAGATAGGTTACCAGATAAAGAGAGGTATACATGACCATGAAGCCGATCTTATCGGCGTAGCTGATGGGATGCAACAGCGGTGAAAGGGTATCCGAAAGGATTTCAGCAGGCTCGAGGATCAAATCCCAACTGTTCCAGCGCAAAAATCTCCCCAGGTAGACCCCATATCCGCTCAGACCAATTACGATCAGAGCGAATCCCCACCCAGCAAAGTGTCCCAGATAATCACGTACCACGCCCTGAACGGCATGCAAGGAGATCACGGCCAAGAATATGCCCGTCCAGGCAGTGATCGCAATCAAGCCGGCATCATACCAGACGGGGATCGATTGACGCTGCGATACATGGATCAAGTCTGTGACGATATAGAATGAGTTTGGCAGGAATACCAGCCAAAATCCCCCTGGAATGATCAAAGCCCACCACCAACGCGGCCGCAGCCGGTGAATGCCAGTTATGGTCAGGCTGAATACATAGGGTAGCCATGCCAGGAACAAATTCCAGATCAGGTTTTTGAATATGAAATCACGGCTGATGAAGACCCTGCCAAAATAGAAGAAGAACACCAGAAACGTCCCCAACGCAATTGGATAGAACAAATTTCGGGAGAGAAATCGATGTAATCTTATAAGTTGATTTCTGCCCAAATAGAGCACCAAAAGAGACATAGCGCCCAGCGCGATGAGGATGAAGATGTTTTGCGAGACGATATTGAATAAACTTCTGATCAAATTGAGAATCTCTGTCATAAATGGTCATCCTTGGTATAGGAATAGTATCAGAAATTGGGGATGGTTCATATTTCTAGATAAATTGGGTAACACTTTTTTTGCACCTTAAAAAATCGAGTGGTATTTGGACCGGTTTTTCGACTGCGGTCAATTGGTCAAAAAGATCAGCTAACGCAGGCACATTTTCCAGGCCAGCCAATTGCATTGGGCTTTTACCTTGCCGCTTACCACGTTGGAAAACATGGTGGTTCCAGACTAACTGCAACAATGGCAGCAACCACTGAGGCGTGCCACGATGAACTTGTAAGTACGGTCGCAGCCAACTGTGGAGAGACTCAGCCAGGCTGGAGGAACGATGAAAGAGAGACAGGGCATTCCAAAAGGCTTCAACCAGGACCTGCTGGCTAGCAGGTAAGACCTGTGCGGTTGTGATCTCCAATTCTCTCTGGTGTTTCCAGGCCCAGATGATCAAGGCTTCCAAGTCAGGTTGCAATGCTTCTCGCCAGGGAGCTAGAGCTTTTTCTAGCCATTCTAAAGGAGCAATCAGTTCATCCAACTTTTCAGAGAGTTTGCGTGCAAAGGCCTGGATGGTATCGCTGCCTAAGGTGGTGAGCAATTCCAGTGCGGTTTCCACTGTTTGCCGAGCTAGCTGGGATGAAGTGCTTAGCCCTTGAGAGTTGATCGGTTCAATAGCCT
>CAYWIC010000010.1:0-7149 GCA_964458115.1 uncultured Anaerolineales bacterium
GGCCCCCACGTTCAAAATTGCTATCTATTCGGTTCTTAAGGTGCGAAATGTGGGTTTAATCGCATGATATGCTGCGGCGTGACCGCGTACGAGTTTGGTCATGACATCGAACGTCGCTCCAAGATCCTTTTTCCCAGGGGGGAACACGCCAAAGATATAACCCATCACCGCGTAGACATTCGGCTCGTTGATCGTACACCAAAAATTGACATAATCACCCAAGGCTTCGACAACTTTGCGCACATAAGCTTCGAAGAGACTCACTACGGGTTCATATTCCCAGCCACCTAAGAAAGTTAACCAGAGGGGGTCGGTGAAGTGGTGCAGAGTCACCATGGGGGTTAGACCGCGCTCAACCAGTCCGCGCAGCATTTGACGATAATAGTCCAGGGCTTCCTCATCCCAACGATCTAGCGCAGGCTGGATGCGACTCCACTCGATGGAGAGTCTATGGGTGTTCTGACCAGCCTCGGAAGCGCGGTCAAAGTCCTCTTTCCAGCGCCCCCCCCACCAATCGCACGCCAATCCACATGAATGCCCAGGTTCGATCTGGCCTTCTTCTTCCCAATAGTGCCAGTTGTTGTTGGTATTGTTGCCTTCGACTTGATGTGAGGCGGTTGCGGTCCCCCAAAGAAATCCCTTGGGAAAATGAAAAGTTGCATGGGCCATGATGTTTTAAATTTCCTTTGACTATTCACTCGTATTATGTGATCTAGACGTATTGTATTCTTCTGAAGGAATTTTTGCAATTCAGGTCTCTTTGGATTCCTGTGACCATTGCTGGCTATTAATGGGTGAAGATGTGCTCTGCACGCCCCTGCCCAAAAAACCTATCTCTTATAGCGATTCCTAGAGTCTCGCCGAATTATGGTATCTTTAAGGCAATATTTTCGCAAAACCATATTTCGGGCTCAAACTGACCGGAGGTATAGATATGAACTCCCGACTCTTACCTTATTTTAGACGTGAGTGGGGATTATCTCTGATTGTTTTGCTGATTGCCATTGTTGCGTGTAATCTTCCCAGCAGTAGTCGTCTTTCCCCCGCTACAACCACCCACACTTCTACATTGACATTCACAGCAAGCTTCACCCCCAGCTTCACTCCCAGCCCTTCTGAGACCTCCACTGCAACTTCGACACCCGTACCAACCGCGACAATCACAAACAGTCAAACGCATACTCTCACGCTCACAGATACCCCCATTCCTACGGATACGCCCACCATCACTCTTACATCAACTCTCCAGAATGCTACAGTTGAGGCAGATGGGAACATCAATTGCCGATGGGGACCTAACACGGTCTACCTTGTTGCGGGTCTTTTCAGAGAGGGTTCGATTGCACAGGTGGATGGTCGTGATTATGGGGGCAATTGGCTGTGGATCCAAATGGAGGGATTCAGCTACCATTGTTGGGTGGCGACTTCAGCGGTGATCGTGAGTGGAGACCTAGACTCTGTTTCCTATGGTCCTATGGACCCGCCGATAAATTCATCCATTGCTCCAGCGACTGGAGTTGGCTCAGTTAGAGACGGTGATTCGGTCATTGTTGTATGGAGTGCGGCAGCATCTGCGGTTGATCTGCATTACCTGATCAAGGCCAATATTTGCAATGGGCAATTTGTTATCGAATGGACTGATGTAACCACCAAGACATCATATATCTTGCAAGATCCTTCCGGATGTTCGGGCAATTCCTCAGCGAAACTTTTCGTTGTCAACAAACTGGGATATTCTTCTCCTGTTCCCATACCTTGGCCATGATTGGCTCCCAGATTTAGGGGTGAGTGGGGTTCGGAGCACCCCACTCACCCCTAAATCTGAGGGGATCTCCCTGGCAATATTTAGAGAATCGACGAATGCTTAGATGAACCTGGCATTTAAAGTTGGTATGTGCATCACTTGCATAGATCAAGTCAGTGGACTATTATTGCTGTCTGGTTTTTCCCAATGATGATCATTATTTCTATCCTGCTACTATTTTTGATCCCCATCGTTATTTTGGTTGTGGCTCGCTTTCAAGTGCGGGCCGGTTATATTTGGCTGTTGGCGATGCTTGGCGCTCTTACAGCCTGGCTGCTGGTTTTGTTCTCTCACTCAGGGTTGCCTCAAGTCATAACTCTGATAGAGTGGAAACCTGAGGATCTTTTTAACGTCTCTCCGACGTTATTGTTAGATGAGACTTCCTGGGTGTATGCAGTTGCACTGGTTACGTTTCCTTTGGCCGTTTTACTATCAGATGTGCTCCAATTTGCCGAAGTTGACTCCCAAGGTTGGGCGACCAGCCTGGCGATGACAGGATTGGGGCTGTTGGCGGTAATGGCGGAAAATCCTCTGACGCTGATGTTGGCATGGATGGTTATGGATATTTCTGAATCCTGGATGTTACTTCAGAGGGTACCTACAAGCGCGCATAGAGAGCGTGTCGTTGTGGCATTTTCAGTACGGATGATTGGTATGCTATTGGTGTTAGTGGCCATGCTCCAGTCCATATCATTAGGAAGCTCCTTGGTATTTGAGGCCATTCCTCCTCAAGTCAGCGGTTTATTGTTATTAGCTGCCGGATTGCGTTTAGGAGTTCTGCCACCTCACCAGCCATTTTTCCAGGAACCACCACTCCGTAGAGGTTTGGGGACAATCGTGAGGATGTCGCCCGTAGCTAGTAGTCTGGTCATTTTGTCTCGAATCGCCAAAGTTGGCCTGCCTGCTGGGTGGCAACCCTATATTCTGGTAATTGCCGCAATATCAGCATTATATGGTGCTGTTGCGTGGGTTCAGGCTTCAAATGAACTTGATGGACGTCCATTCTGGATATTGGGTATGGCCACAATTGCCTTGGTAGCTGCTGTATATCGTTTGCCTAATGCTGTCAATGCCTGGGGGATGGGGTTGCTGATGTCTGGAAGTGTATTGTTTTTGACAGCGAGCAGAAGCCGTTTCGTGTCAATTCTTGCCTTCGTAGGGATCCTTGGGGCTTCAGCTTTGCCCTATACTCCTTCATGGGGTGGGGGACTCTTGTATAACCATTCGGGGATAATGCTCCAGGGGATCTTCGTTCTCGCCCACTCGTTTTTGATTTTAGGATATATTCGGCATGTCTTGCGGGCATCACCACCATTTGAAAATTCAGAACGGTGGATGCACCTTGTTTACCCAAGTGGATTA
Organism: uncultured Anaerolineales bacterium; assembly: GCA_964458115.1. Taxonomy (GTDB): domain Bacteria; phylum Chloroflexota; class Anaerolineae; order Anaerolineales; family UBA11858; genus NIOZ-UU35. The sequence continues at coordinate 3,167 of CAYWIC010000010.1, forward strand.
ATTTTGCTGATAATTACACATTGGAGTCTGGCCTGGTCGCAGGGATTCGCACTACAACCTGGGGTTCTAATTCTGTCGTCTGGCTGGTGGGGGGGCGCGATCTCATTGGGGATTGGCTTGATTTTGGTGATTTTCAGGCGCAGAGAAGTGACAATACCGCTTCCGTTTGCTGATGCTTTTAGTAGGCTGCTATCTTTAGAATGGATCTATCGGATTTTTTGGTGGTTTTATCGTACGCTCATCCGGGTCTTTTCATCGATCTCGCAAATCCTAGAAGGGGAAGGCGGCATCTTGTGGTCGCTGTTAATGTTGATCTTGTTGATCGCCCTGGTGGTCCAGCAGAGTGGTGGCTAGCCTATGAACCTCAATGAATTCGTGCCATTTGCCGTGGTCTGGGTTGGCATTACCGCACTGATATTGCTGGTCAGTCGAGAATGGCGGGTGAGTATCAGTGCCATCGGTGCGCAATATGTGGGTGTATTCATCTTGGTTTCCCTGGTGTGGCCAATTGAATTTGCGGTCATTAAGCTAGTTTCAGGCTGGATATCTGCTGCGGTGTTAGGGATGGGTTTGGTCGATCAAGCGAAAGCCTGGGAAGATGAATTAGGACAGTGGGTGAGTGGAATATTGTTCCGCGTGTTCATCGCAGGTTTTTTAGCCGTTGTGGCTTTCGTAAGCACGCCAACCGTTGCTCGCTGGGTGGCGCGCGCCTCGGAAATCCAGATCACAGGGGCGTTGTTGTTGATTGGTTTGGGTCTTTTTCACCTGGGACTTACTGCACAACCGATCCGAATAGTGCTGGGATTGCTGACGGTGCTCTCTGGATTCGAAATCTTATACGCTACCATGGAAATATCTTTGTTGGTCAATGGAATGTTAGCCGTGGTCACGCTGGGATTAGCATTGATTGGTGCATACTTCAATGCAGTCGCAATCTCTGAGAGGCAAGAATGAGTTCTCCAATTATCTGGATAATCATTCCTGGGTTGGTAGCCTTCGTGTTGATCTTCCTTTCTCGCTACCGGATTCTATCGTTGATCATCGCGTCCCTAACAACCTTGGTGCTGGTTGTGCTGGCCATGGGACTTAATATTGGCGAAGTGGTTGCTCTTGGCTCATGGGCGTTCATCGTAGAGGATCAACTCTCCATTGCGGGACGTAGTCTTGTGATTTCAAATTTGGATCGCCCTCAAATTGCGTTGTTCTATCTGGCACTTTCATTTTGGCTGTTTGGGGCAACGGTGATCTCTGTTCCGCCTCTTTTCGTCCCGCTTGGCTTGGCGAGCACTGCCGTTTTGATCGCTTCGCTGTCTGTTCAACCAATCCTTTATGCAGCATTATTGATCGAAGTTGCTATATTGCTGTTTGTGTTGATGCTGACCCCCATGGGCAGGCCAGTTCACAGAGGTATATTACGGTTTCTAACTTATCAGACTCTAGGCTTGCCTTTCATCCTCACCGCAGGCTGGTTCTTAAGTGGCATCGAGCTCGAAGCCGGAAACACTCAGGATATTACTAGGGCGGCGATATTCTTAGGTTTTGGATTCGCTTTCCATCTTGGAATTTTTCCTCTCCACAGCTGGATCCCCATGCTGACAGAGAAAGCGCACCCCTATGTGACAACCTTTGTGATTGCCACATTGTTGAGTGTGGGCATTCTATTGCCAGTGGGATTTATGCAGCGTTATCCATCGCTATATGAGAATCTAAACCTGCTGGAAATCCTGCGTTTGATTGGCGTATTAATGGTACTCGTGGGTGGTGTTTGGGGTACTTTTCAGCGTGATCTGGGCCGCATTTTGGGATTCGCGATGATCGTTGAAACTGGGCGCACCATATTGGCAATCAGTTTGCCCGGAGGTTCTCAACTGCTCTTTGGACTGCTATTCCCAAGAATTTTGGCCTTTGGTGTTTGGGCATTGTCATTATCGATATTGAAAACACATGTTTTCGATTTCAAATTTCGCAATGTGCAAGGGTATGGCCGCAAATTCCCCATTTCCGCAATTGGGATCGTCTTGGCCAATTTCTCTGTAGCCGGGATACCAGTTTTAGCTGGGTTTCCGATTAACCTAATTCTCTGGGAGCAGTTGGCGACCTTCGGAGGCTGGGTTGCTGTGGCAACGGTCGTAGGCAGTGCGGGCCTGATTGTGGGTGGGCTGCGATCGTTGGCAGTGCTGGTGATGGGGCCTGAAGAGATGCCGATCCCTGATGATGCAGAGCAGGATAAAGAGAGCTTCTTCCCAAGTGTGATGATCCTGGTTGGAGTCGGTGCAATCTTTTTGGTAGGGTTGTTCCCGCAATGGTTCTTCCCTTTATTGACATCCATCACGGTGACTTTTGGCAGCCTGACACCTTGATCCCTGTAGGGGGTGTTCGTGCTATAATTTTCTACCATGCTATGGTGACTCCCCGAAAAAAGGGACGCACGGTGGATCATATATAATTTTATTAGGTATCCAGTAATTGTCGGGTTGATCACCTATAGGGTCTCTACCAATTTCCACGGTGATTCCTAGTGGGCCAACATATAAGGTTTGCAAGACCTAAGATCAATCGCAAATGAACCTGCCTGAATAATCAGGAGAAAAACAAATGGAATTACAGCAACTCGAAAAACGCATCGAATGGATCGATGACGAACGGCGCAAAGACAAGAACACAATCACACAATTGCGAGACCGCATTATCACCCTGGAGGGGAAACTAAGAGCAACAGAGCAGGAAAATAAGGCCTTGGATGGCGAAGTGACTCGATTGAAGGCTGTCATGGGGCGTTTAGATCGGTTCGATGAGGCGCTTGCCAGCAACCGGGCTGAATTCAGCCAATGGGTCAACCAGCAAAAACAGCAGGCAGAGCAACGTGATACAGAAGTCAAGAAGCTGCTTCGTCTGGAAGTGCAGGGTGTAGAATCGAATCTAATTGAGGCTCAAAAGCTGACAAAATCGATCCCCGCTTTGCAGGAGAACCTGGAAGCGCGCGAACTAGAGGAAAAACGTCTCAATGGCTTGATCGATAACCTCAATCAGAGTTTAGATGAAATCCGTTTACGGGTTGAAGATCAAGGTCGCTCGCATCGCGTCCTCGAAGATGGACAAAACCAGGATACTCAGCGACTGACAGATTTGCAGGGAGAGACTTCGGCGTTACGCAAACGATCCGATGACTATCGCGGGCGTTTCGAAGTCTTCGATGCTGAATTCCGGCGCATTGAGTCACGCCTGCGTGAATTGGTCGCAGTCGAACAAGAGCGGAACGAATCTCAAACAGCTTTTTTCAGTAAACAGACTTCAGCCGAGGCTGAGAGAGAGAAGACTTGGAAAGATTGGTCTGCGCGGTTTGAGACCATCGAAGCCCAGGCCACCGATATCGAGGACCACATTCGCTCTCTCGATGAAACGCTTCAGGAAGTCAAACGCATCAATGATGTTACGGAAGAACTCAATGTTAAAGTCGAGCGTCGCATCAACGAATTGACAGAGATGCAGCGTCTCTCCGAAGAGAGATTTCGGCAAGAGTGGAATACCTTCAAAGCAGACGACCAAAAACGATGGACAAACTATATGCTCTCGCATGATGAACAGCAGAGCGATACCAATCGTCGCCTCGAACGGATGACGGACAGAGTGACCCTCATGGAAGACAGCTTGCAAGAGCTCCAGGATTTATTAGGCGAAGTCTCCGAGTTTTCCTGGAAACGTTTGCAGGCCATGCTGGAAGTTGTCCGTGACTGGACGGCAGATCACGAACGTCTTCAGGGGGGGATTCGGTAATCTCATTTATCGAAATTGAGAGAAGACCTTAATCGTGGGTGTGGGGGCATTCGCCTCCACATCCACCGAATTTAATTTCAGTTAATCATGTTACGAACAACTAGCGAAGTTTCCCTGGATTAGGGGGTGGGGGGGGGGTTGGGCCCCCCCCCCCAAAACAGGGCCATTGGTTTTTTTTTGGGGAGGAAAAAAAAATTAGTTGTAAAAAT
>CAYWIC010000010.1:7159-51466 GCA_964458115.1 uncultured Anaerolineales bacterium
CCACCTAATTTAATTTCAGTAAACCATGTTCCGACCAACTACCCACGTCTCCCTGCCTCCGGGGGGGGGCGCCTATTGCCCCCCACCCCCTAATCCAGGGACATTCTTATTAGGTTGCGTAACATCAATCAGTTACTTGCAAAAAGGATTTCAAAATCTCCCATGCGTGTAATCGGAACGGCTGGTCATGTGGACCACGGGAAATCCGCCCTAATCGAGGCGCTCACAGGCACACACCCTGACCGTCTGCGAGAAGAACAAGAGCGCGGCCTGACCATTGTCTTAGGTTTCGCCTGGCTCACGACTCCCAATGGCGAAGAGATTGGCATTGTAGACGTCCCTGGGCATCGAGATTTCATCGAGAATATGCTCTCCGGCGTTGGGGCTATCGATGCAGCCTTGTTCGTCGTGGCGGCCGATGAGGGCGTCATGCCGCAAACCCGTGAGCATCTGGCTATCTTGGATTTGCTGCAAACCCAAGGGGGTGTGGTCGCTTTGACGAAGATCGATTTGATTGATGACGCCGAATGGTTAGAGTTGGTCGAAGCCGAAGTGCGGGAGGTGCTTTCTGGAACCGTGCTGGATTCTGCTCCCCTGATACGTGTCTCGTCCCGAACAGGTGAGGGAATTCCTGAACTGCTCAGCACCTTGGAGAGCACTCTGACCGAAAAGCCGCCGCGCCCCGATTTGGGACGACCACGCCTCTTCGTGGATCGCGCTTTTACCGTATCCGGATTTGGGACGGTGGTCACGGGCACGCTCACAGATGGCAGCATCCAGGTTGGGGGCGAGGTAACCATCATGCCCCAGGGTTTACATGGGCGCGTTCGGGGATTGCAAACCCATAAACGTGTGAACCAAAGCGCGGTTCCTGGCAGTCGTACCGCCATCAACATTTCCGGAGTTGATCTCGATCAAATTCAAAGGGGGAACGTGGTCTGTCGTCCTGGTGATTATCAGCCCACTCGGCGCATGGATGTACATTTCCGCTTGCTAGCGGAAGCCACCCAGCCGGTCAAGCACAACACGGAGATGAAGCTCTTCTTGGGCGCGGCGGAAGTGATCGCACGCCTGCGGCTGTTGGGCACAGACGTGCTCAAACCTGGCCAGGAAGGTTGGCTGCAATTGGAATTCGTTGACCCCGTGGTGGCTGTGCGCGGCGATCGCTACATTCTGAGACGACCATCTCCTGCAGAAACCGTTGGGGGAGGGGTCGTTATTGATCCTCATCCCACGGGACGTCACAAGCGATTTGATGAAGCTGTGCTGGAGCGCTTCGAGACCTTGGCCCAGGGCACGCCTGCGGAGATCTTCTTACAGGCTCTGTTACCTTTGGGTGCCGCCCCATTTAAAGATGTGGTCAGCCTGGCAAGCCTGGACCAATCGCTTATTGGCGAGGCATTTGATGAGCTCGTAGAGACTGGACAGGTGATTACATTGGGTGGTGACCCTAAAGCGCAGCCCAATACGATGATTGCCAGCCGTGGGCACTGGACCCAACTGGGTACACGGGCAGAGCATGAAGTCCAAGCCTATCACCAAGGATATGCTTTTCGCCAGGGCATCCCGCGCGAGGAGTTAAAAAGCCGTCTGGGGATCTCGCCGAAACTATTCGACGCTTTGATTGAGGACCTGGTTATGCATGACCGCCTGGATGAGGTGTTGCTGCGCGATGCATTGCCTGGGGTGAGTTCGATTCCCGTTCTCAAAAATCCGGACCATACGGTTATGTTTGAGGGCGAGAAGAAGAAGTCTGTGGATGACCTGTTGAAGATGTTCAAACAAAATCCATATTCGCCGCCGTCCATCAAGGAAAGCATCGGTGCTGTTGGCGAGGAAATCTATAATGCCCTGGTCGACCTGGGGAAATTGATTCCGCTCTCTGGCGAAGTTGTTTTTGCCTGGGGTGACTATCAGGGTATGGTTGAAAGTGTGCGCAAAATATTGCAGGAGGAGGGGACCATCAGTGTGGCCCAGGTACGCGACCGCTTTAACACCAGCCGCCGCTATGTTTTGGCTTTTCTCGAGCACTTAGATGCCATTGGCGTTACAGTGCGTGTTGGGGATGTGCGTAAACTCAAATACCAATCATGAATTCCGAAACCTGGAACAAGATCGTTGCAGCCTTCCCTGAACCTCACCTGCTGCAAACCTGGCAGTGGGGAGAGGTAAAGTCCAAATTTGACTGGGAAGCATCTTATCGAATCTGGGGCGATGAGAAAACCCCGGACGCGGCCGCGCTGATCCTTCAGCGCACAATTCCCCTCGCTGGGTTTGCTGCCAAACTGCGCGTGCTTTATCTGCCCAAAGGACCAATGCTGCGAGATTGGAGCAATGTAGAGCTTCGCAACCGCGTGCTCGATGATCTACAAAAGCTGGCACGCGATCGGGGTGCAATTTTTATCAAGATCGACCCAGACGTGCCCTTAGGAACTGGAATACCTGGTGAGCCTGAATCTCGGGAGAATCCCATGGGCGAGGCAATCCTGGCAGATCTTACTCAGCGCGGCTGGAGTTATTCTGACGAGCAGATCCAATTTCGCAATACCCTCCTAGTGGATCTTTCCGCCTCTGAGGAAGAACTGCTGGCGAGCATGAAGCAGAAGACGCGCTACAATATCCGTTACGCTGGACGGAAGGGAGTTGTTGTTCGTATCGGCACAGAATCTGATTTCGGGCAGTTATACCGCATGTATGCAGAAACCTCTACCAGGGATGGCTTCGTCATCCGCGGCGAGGATTATTACCGGTATGTTTGGGGCACCTTCCTTGAAAAAGATAAGCTGGATCCATTGATCGCTGAAGTGGAGGGGGAGCCCGTCGGTGCCTTGATGCTCTTCCGCTTTGCTGAACGTGCCTGGTATTTGCATGGCATGTCGCGCGATCTCCACCGCAAGAAGATGCCCAATTATCTCCTGCAGTGGGAGGCGATACGACGAGCGAAAGAGAAGGGCTGCGCGATCTACGATCTTTGGGGCGCGCCGGAGGTCTTCGATGAGCGCGACTCCATGTGGGGGGTATTCCGCTTCAAACGCGGTCTGGGCGGCACCGTTCTGCGCACCCTAGGGGCTTACGATTACCCTGTTCGGCCGATGATGTATAAGTTATACACTCAGATATTGCCAAAAATTTTAAATTTCATGCAGAGACGGAGAAGAGCTCAAACTGGTAGAATCCACTAAGCATACGAAGATTCACGCAGGATTGGGCTGGGAATAGGGGGTGGGGGCGTAACCCCCACCCCCTATTCCCAGCCTTTTTTTCGATGGACTGCGCAAGTCCAAAAAATATTGAAATATGGTATAAAGCGAATATTCAATAATTTCTCTGAATCGAATAAATCTCAGCGCCCTTCGCGCCGTCGCGGTGAGAAAGGAGTCACCCCATGAAAAATCTACCACGAATACCAATCGCCCATCTACCCACCCCAGTTGAAGAGTTACCGCGCTTGAGTGCGCACCTCGGCGGGCCGCGCATATTGATCAAGCGCGATGACCAGACGGGTCTGGCCTTTGGGGGCAATAAGACTCGCAAGTTGGAATACTTGCTGGCGGAGGCACAATCGCAGGGCGCTAAGACTGTGATCACGGGCGGCGCCATTCAGTCCAATCACTGTCGCCAAACTGCCGCGGCTGCAGCTCGGATGGGCTTGGATTGCATCCTCGTCTTAGGAGGGGAAAAACCCTCCGAACCATCGGGGAACCTGCTGCTGGATTTGCTGTTTGGGGCTGAAATTGTCTGGACCTCAATGGCTGCCAGGGACGAGACTTTGCAGGCCACCTACGATGCTGCAGTTGAAGCCGGCCGCCAACCCTATCTGGTCCCCTATGGGGGATCGAACCCCGTGGGCGCCTCTGCTTATGCCTTCGCCATCCAGGAACTCGTCGATCAGGGTATTGAGGTCGATTGGATCGTCTTTGCCTCATCATCTGCTGGGACCCAAGCAGGTATGGTGGTTGGCGCACATCTGACTGGTTTCGAAGGCAAGATCCTGGGCATCAGTGTAGACGAGCAGGAAGATGTCTTGCAGGCGCGCGTTGCAGAACTGGCCTCGGAGACAGCTGCATACCTAGGGCAACCGGCCACCTTTACCCCAGAGCAAATCCTGGTCAATGCCAATTACCTGGGAGAAGGTTATGGCATCATGAATTCTCAAGACCGTGAGGCTGTACACATCTTTGCCAAATACGAAGGCATGCTGTTCGACCCTGTCTACACAGGCAGGGCTGCTGGCGGCATGATCGACCTGATTCGAAAAAGGTTTTTCTCTAAGGATGAAATGGTGCTATTCTGGCATACGGGCGGGACTCCGGCATTGTTGGCAGATAAGTATCGCGCGGTTCTCGAAGGACGTTAGGAGGTTAATCATGGATACCATATTCTTAGGATTCACTGGCGAACAATGGCTGAATATCGGGATTTCCCTGATCATCGTGGTCGTTACCGTGCTCTTGGGCCGCTGGTTTATCAGGCTAATTTTGGAACGGGTTGTTCGAAAACTAACCCAAAAAACCAAGACTACCCTCGATGAAGCCTTGGTAGACGCAGCTCGAGCACCGCTGTACATGCTGGCGGTGGTTCTGGCATTCGATATCGCTTTAGAACGCTTGAACTTCTTGACAGAAACTTGGTCTGAGGGGTTGGGCGATCTTTTTTATATCCTTTACTTTGTGATCGGGTTGATCTTCGCCTGGCGCTTTGTGATCAACTTCTTTGATTGGTACGGCCGCGAGATTGCCGTAAAAACAGAAACCGACCTCGACGAGCAGTTATTTCCATTCTTTAGGAGAGTTGCGTTAATTGTTCTTGGTGCCATAGCGATAATTACACTGCTTGGCCATTTCGATGTGGATATTAGTGCGATGGTAGCTACGCTTGGGATTGGCTCTTTGGCCATTGCCCTGGCGGCGCAAGATTCCCTTTCAGACACCATCAGCGGTTTCCTGATCATGATCGACCGGCCCTTCCGTATTGGGGACCGCATTCAGATCATGGACTTGGATACCTGGGGAGATGTGCTCGATATCGGCTTGCGCAGTTCACGCATTCGCACGCGTGATAATCGCATGGTGATCGTACCCAACTCTCTCATCGGTAAGAGTTTGGTGGTCAATTATTCCTATCCCAATGACCAATATCGCCTGCAGGTTCATGTTGGCATTGCTTATGGCACGGATGTGGAATTGGCCCGCAATACGATGATCGAAGCCGTGAAAAGAGTCGAGGGAGTGCTGCCTGATCGCAAGGTGGAAGCCCTTTTCCTTGAATTCGGCGACTCGGCGTTGATTTTCCGTGTGCGCTGGTGGTTGGATTCGTACGTGGATACCCGTCGAATGTTCGACCGGGTCAACACGGCGATCTACAATGCGCTCAATGAAGTCGGGATAGAGATGCCTTACCCCCAAATTGAAGTTCATCATAAGATCAACTCTGGAGATGCGGAAGGCATCTCAGGCAATCTTCGGGGTGATCGCTGACCCCGAGTTTGCAGCTCTTCCTGAGCCAAAATCAAATAATCCGTAGAAAGGAACTTTAGGGAGGCTCCCTACGCTTCACGAAGAGTCTTGGAATTGGGGCTTGTCCTAGAGGTATTGCGTGGTATACTCCCCCAGCTATTCCAAAAGGGATAGCTTTTATCAAATTTAGTGTTTTGAGTTTTCCAAAAGATTGCTCGACTAATTTGGTCGAGCATTTTTGTTGCAACAGATGGCTCTTATATTCGGGACGAGTCGGCTGTATAAGACAACAGGGACTGGCTTGAAAAGGCCCTCGTCAAAACGAAAATAGGAGACAAAAAGTGAATAGTACGTTCAAAGAATTAAACCTGCATCCGCAGTTGGAGCAGGCCGTAGCTGAGCTTGGCTACAATACCCCTACACCTATCCAATCTGAGATGATCCCGCTGATGTTGGCTGGCAAAGATGTCATCGGTCAGGCCCAAACTGGGACAGGAAAGACGGCTGCCTTTGCATTGCCGGTGTTGCATAATATTACTCTCGATCAGAGCGCAATAAAGTGCCTGGTGTTGGCACCAACACGTGAATTGGCTATGCAAGTGGCTAACGCGTTCTATGACTATGGCCAATATCGTGGTGTCCGCGTGCTGGCGGTTTATGGTGGTCAGCCTTATCAGCGCCAGGTAAAGCGTATTCAAAAGGGTCTGGATGTGGTTGTGGGCACCCCTGGTCGATTACTGGACTTGATCCGTCAGAAAATCCTCGATCTCAGCCAGGTGGAAACCGTGGTGCTCGATGAAGCAGATGAAATGCTCAGCATGGGTTTTATTGACGATATCGAGTCCATTCTCGATGCAACTCCCTCAACTCGCCAAACTGCCCTCTTTTCAGCGACTTTGCCTGCGCCCATTCGTCGTTTGGCGAAGAAATACTTGAGAGACCCCCAATCTATCACTATCGAACGCAAGCAAATGACCGTCGCGACCACGCAACAACGTTATTATCTTCTCAATGAGAAAGATAAGCTGGCAGCATTGACCCGCTTGATCGAAGTCGAGGACATTTCTAGCGCATTGATCTTCACCAAAACTCGGATTGGCAGTGGGATATTGGCCAGCGAATTGACGCAGCGAGGATTCCCTGCGGAGGCTCTAAATGGTGATCTCAGCCAAGGCGCTCGCACTCAGGTGCTCAAACGCTTTCGGGATCATCAGACCAAAGTGCTGGTAGCTACAGACGTCGCTGCCAGAGGGTTAGATATCGACGATATTTCCCATGTCTTCAATTACGATCTGCCCCAGGATTCTGAATCTTATGTTCATCGTGTGGGTCGCACTGGGCGCGCTGGGAAAAATGGCATTGCCATCACGCTGCTCACACCAGCAGAGCAGTGGCGTTTAGGGAGGATCGAAAAATACACGCGTCAAAAAATTACCAAAGCGACCCTGCCTACCCCTGAGGAAATTTATCAACATCGCGAAGAAAAATTATTGAATCAGGTGGATATGTGGTTACAGCGCGGCCGCTGTTCCCGGGAACGTGAAATTGTCGAGAATCTAATCGAACAGGGGAATGATCCGATAGAAATTGCCGCGGTAGCCTTGAAATTAGCCCGTGCTGAAGAAAAACAACGCCCGATCGCCTCAATTAGCAAAGTGCGGCAAACCAAATCAGGAAAGTACAAATCCGAGTCGAAGCGTAGTCGCCGAGTGAATGCAGCCAAGCCAGGCAAGAAATCTCATGAATTAGGCATGGTGCGCCTGCGGATTGATCGGGGCAAGAGGCAAGGTGTGCGCCCACAAGATATCGTAGGCACGATTGCTTCTGTTGCCAATATCCCTGGAAAAACCATCGGCAAGATCTTCATTCAAGATCATGCCACCTTCGTGGATATCCCTGAAAGATATGTTGGTGATGTATTCAAGAATGCCGGCGATATTTTGCTCCATAATAAACCTGTTATTCTAGAACGAACCTAAATCTAGCAAGAGTTACGCACTTGAAGCGGATTGGGCTGGGGATAGGGGGTGAGGGCTACGCCCCACCCATTAACTCCAGCCATATTTTCGCTGGACTCTGTAAGTCCTATCTAAATGAACTCTACTCTCATTTTGTTAGAACGGACCTTGCAGGGAGCGCGTATCCGTTTGGGGTACAGTCGAACCACGTAAACTTCGTTTGATCTTCCCTGATCTTAGGGAGGAAGCAGTACTCAGAACAGCCTCAAGCAACGGGATGAAATTCTCCACTCTTTTGGCTCGTATAACCCAATCCCAAAATGGCTCGAATTTTTTCCATCCACCAGAATAGACCATGTGTTTCAGGCGTTGACTCCAGAGATCCTTTGAAGAAGCACCCTGTAGAATAGATCCCCATCGATAGAAATCTCGATAGGCACCCCAATATCCGGCTTCTAGAATTTCAGGACTAATTTTCGCTGGTTGAAAGACCGCGTGACGTGTGTCGTAGAGGTTCCAGTTTTGGTTGGTGATGCGATTTTGGCTCGAAAGGCGCCGGTGAAGGGCTGTCCCAGGGTAAGGCGTCAGGATGTGAAAGGTGGCCGTTTCTATGCCTTGCTCAACAGCCCATTCCACGGTGCGCTCGAAGACACTCTCATCGTCGTGATCCATGCCGAAGACAAAGCTGGCGTTGATCATCACACCCAAAGAATGCAGGCGTTTTACTGCAGCCTGATAATCCCGGTTTAAATTCTGGTATTTGTGTTGAGACTGAAGGTTTTTGGGGTCTAACGTCTCGAAACCAATGAATAGGCTCCGCAACCCAACTTCGGCTGCTTTTTCCAGCAAACCTGGCCGCAATACTGATTGTACCGTTGCTGCAGCCTGCCACACCCGCCCCATGCCGCGCAGGCCTTCGAAGAGTTCTAATGCAAATTTCTGGTTGCCAAAGAGGTGATCATCAAGGAAATAAAGATGCCTTCCCGGTAGGGATTCGATTTCCGCCAAGGTAGCCTCGACACTTTGGGTATAAAATGATTTGCCACCCTGGAAGAAGGCTTCTTTGTAACAGAAATCGCAGCGGTGCGGGCAGCCGCGCGACACAACCATTGAATTGGGAACCAGGTATAGATGCCTTTTGATCAGATCGCGCCGGGGTGGGGGAACGTTGATCAGGCTCCGCGAATGTGAGCGATAGACCTTCTTAGGATACCAGGTCCGCAAATCGGCCAGGAATTGCGGCCAGGTGTCCTCTCCAGGACCGAGGAAGATCGTATCGGCATGTTGGGCGGCCTCGCCTGGCAAAGAGGTCACATGCAGCCCTCCCAGACAGACATAGGCACCCCGTTTTCGGTAATTGTCAGCGATCTCGTAGGCGCGGTAAGCGTTGGTGATGTAAACCTGGATCACCACCAGGTCGGGGGCATCATCCATGCACAGGCTTTCGACGTGTTCATCGATGATTTCGACATCCCAGTCTGGGGGTAGGTATGCAGCCAGGCTGGCCAGGCCCAGCGGGGGGAAGAGTGAGTATTTGATTGGACGAAAGTGGGGGGATTTGGCCTCAGTCAGCGCGGGGAGGATCATTTTGATTTTCATGAGATCGATTGTATTTGCCTGGTTTTTTTGAATCAACCGTTTGAGTCCCGATCTTTAAGCACTCAGGTGCTTGACTGTCGGGACTCCCTTTGATACGCTCAATGTGCCATAATGGGTCTCTGGGAATCGCCGTGGGACTATCCAGATTTAGGGATGAGTGGGGTGCGGAGCACCCCACTCATCCCTAAATCTGGGGGATCCCCCCGGTAATTCCTGTAGAACCTGAAATTCTTCCGAATGAATAGTTAAAGGAGGCGAAACATGGATTACCTTCAAGATATAAAAAACGCCAGCGAAGATCCAGAGCAAATGGAAACCTTATACCAGCGCGTTTTGGAACGCGGTGAAAACACAGCGTTCCAGGTGGACCTGCTGACAGCGTATGAGGAAGCGCCAGAGAATGTGCTCTTGGCTGCTTGGTATTACCGATTGCAGCAATCTGCACCCAGCGAGCTGAAAAAGAAAAGGGATGGGGTCAATTGGAAGCTGGCCATCCCCTTGAGCATCATCACGGGGCTCGTGTTTTGGATGATTACCGATTCAGATGGCCCTCTATTCCTGGATCATTTGCCTTATCTGGTTATGTTTTGGGCGCCCATTGCTACGATTTTCAGCGTTGCCTTCCTTGCAGGTACAGCCAAGCAGAATCTGCGGCGAGGGATTTCTGTTGCTGTAGGATTGATCCTAGTAGGGTTATATGTCTTCTTGATGTCTCCGGGATTGTCCGACAAATACCAAATCCGCTATTTGGATCTGATGGCTATCCATCTGCCATTGATGGCCTGGATCTCTCTGGGAATTACCATATTAGGATTGCGTTCAACATTTGAAGACCGCTTTGCGTTTTTGATCAAATCAATCGAAACGATGATCACTGCGGGGTTGTATTTGATCTTCGGGATGGTGCTCGGTGGGATCACCTTAGGCATGTTTGCCGCATTGAATGTGGACATCCCCGATCTGTGGATGCGCTTGATGGTCGCGGGCGGATTTGGATTGCTGCCAACCCTGGCCGTGGCAACTATCTACGATCCCTTGGTTCGCCCCAGCGCGCAAGACTTTGCCCAGGGGTTGAGTAAATTTATTGCCACGATGATGCGTCTCTTGCTGCCTCTTACTTTGGCTGTGTTGGTGGTGTATATCTTCGTGATTCCATTTAACTTCATGGAGCCCTTTAAACAGCGCGAAGTGCTTATCGTCTATAACCTGATGTTATTCGGCATCATGGGCTTGCTGTTAGGGGCCACCCCCATCCGACCTGATGATCTTTCTGACCGGGTGCAAACGTGGTTGCGATATGGCATCTTGGCTGTTGCTATCTTGGGGACTTTGGTCAGCATCTATGCGATGTCGGCGACGATTTACCGCACGATTCAGTGGGGGATTACGGTCAACCGCCTGACAGTGATCGGCTGGAACACCATCAATATCGGTATTCTGATCGCTTTGATCTTCAAGCAGTTTAAAGACGGAGATGAAACGTGGGTTGAATCTTTGCAAAAGGTATTCAGCTATGGAACCAATTTCTACGTCGCTTGGGGAATTTTCCTGGTTGTAGCGATTCCTTTGTTATTTCGATAAGTTTAGGAATTACGCAATTGAAGTGAGGTTGGCTGGGAATATGGGGTGGGGGCAAAGCCCCCCCCCCATATTCCCAGCAATTTCCTTGCCGAACTGTGTAAGTTCTAAGTTTTGTTAGAGGAACTATTAACGCACATAGCGAGAGTACGGATATAAGGAGATAATGATGAACAATCTTCAAAAACAGATTGTTGCAACAATTGCCCTGGGAGTCTTGTCATTGGCCGGGGGAGGCTTTGCCCATCTTGCACTGACGGATATCTATCATGGGGAAGGCAATCTCTCTTTGGAGTGGAATGTTCTGCGAATTTGTGCATTGGTGTTCCTGACGTTCATTGGCTTTTCGCTATTTACATTAAGACAATCATTACGAGAAATTACCTGGCGGAATGGCGCCGAAACCTAGATTCGAAATGTCCAAAAATTTCACTTTACCCATTGGTATCTTGATCACAATGTCAATATTGATGGCAGCCTGTCAGCCCCTAGCTGCTGTTGAGACAGTGGAGATTGGCAAAGATATAAAAATTGTCTCGAACATTCACCAGCCGCTTGCCGTGGTTCTGTCCGATCCCGCTGACCCGTATTACGCCCTTGCAGAGGAAATCGCACAGGAAGAAGGTTTGCCGCTGACGGATTCCCTTGAAGATGCCCTCTCCCGCGCCCCAGCCTTCTTGCTTTGGGTTGTGTCGCCTGAGCAACTATCCGATCAGGTCTTTAGTGAGTTTGGTTTGCTGACTAAGGATCCAGACAACAGGGTCTCGACAGGCATCATATCCGGGAGCAATATCGAACAGGCACGCGCATTATGGCAGCGGAAGCTGACCTTGGATGGGCCGATGTTGTCGGTCGTCCCGCGGGAAGGTACCATCGAAACTTACCGGGATGGGAAACTTGCCACGCTCTCGAGGCTCACAAAGAAAAGCCTGGTTGATGCGCTTGCTGATGCAGTTCAAATCACATACCAGGGACATGGGACGCGGCGTTATTGGGTATTGGACGAGGGAGTCGAACTGGCTGCTGGCGACATCCCCGAATTGTCACCGCTGGTGGTTAACGCATTCGCCTGCCAGACGTTCAGGCTGTGGACCGAAGGATCAATCGCTCTGGCATTCACCGACCAGGGGGCTGCGGCCTATGCCGGGTTTGTCCATAGTCCCAATGGATATGGAATGGGCGAGCCAAAAGGTTTCCCGATGCAGTATACCTGGCCCGAATTCCCCATTGGGCATGTAATGCAAGTGCAGAATCGCGGCCTGCTGCAAGGTTTTCTGAACTGGCCCTTCTATATTCTGCTGGGTGATCCGCGGTTATCTTTCAATGAAGATGCTCCATACCGCGTACTCCATGACGATGTAATTGGCGAGACGCGCCGCATCGAATTTGCGGGCGCTCCACAAGGCGTTGTGCCAGTGTTTATCCCTGGCGGCGCTAAATATAACTATGTCCGCGTTTCAACTGCAGGGAGCGCCTGGCGGGGTGATCCCTTTTACGACTCATCGCTGCAGATGACCAATGTTGGGCCGGACAAATTCCTGCTTTTCGAGCACCCTGGCGGTGATTTTTCGATCCAGCTCTTCCACCGGGTCCCCTGGTATGTGCGTTCCTTCGAGCCACTCGGGGATGCATTCGACCATTCCACAGTAATCTACAACGCCCCAGGCAGCATCATGCCGAACTATATTATGTCAGTTATCTTGCTGCTTGCCGTAGGCTGGTTGTGCCTGCGAAAAAAGCGCAGCTTGCGCTCGCATCTTCCTGCAGCTGTGATAGTGGGTCTTTGTCTGGCACTAATCCGCGGGGGCTATGCTCTCCTGCGGCAAAGTAAGCTTATCTCCATGTATACCAACTACATGCGCACGATGGATGTGCGTTTTGAAGCCAGCTTGCCTTTTCTTGTGTCGACCTTTTTGTTGGCTGCCTGTGGGGCCTGGCTTTTCCTCAATTCCAATTCGCGGTGGGGCAGGGGACTCGCCTTGCTGGGAGCCGTATTCCCCGGTTGGGCTGTTGCCTCTTATTGGTTGGGGGCATCTACCTTCATCAATATCCTGGCACGGAGGCGCTACGGCGCTGGGTTGTATGGATATGGTATTGGTTCGATGGCACTGATAACATTCCTGGCTGAATTGGCGATTGTCCTTAGCTTATTAACGTTGTCGTCAAGACGTGGGGTAGGGGGTTTGAAGATCGGAGCAAAAGATAATAGATGAATAATTTCCCAATCTCAACATCTTATCAGGATCGCAGCCTGGCCCTATTTTTGATCGGCGTTCCAGCGTTATTGATCGGAATCGTTGCCGCCGTTTATGGCCCCATTGAGTTCTACCCTTTGTACATGTTCTCCGAGGGTGGACGACTGCATTATGAGGGCTTTGGCTTTGGATCGTTCATGTTTGGCAACATTGCCGTACAGATTGTTGGCTACTACCTGTTGGCGCTGATATTCATTCCTCTGGGCTATGGCCATCTGCTTAGGCGAAGATGGGTGCGCAAGTATGCCCTCGGTTTGTTGTGGTTCTGGCTGGTTGTCGGCGCCCCCATAGCATTGTTGTTTGTGATGATGCTGTTCTCAGTCAAAGAGTACCCTCCTGCGTTGGCCTGGTCGATCCTGGCCATTTCAGCGCTTTCGTATCCCACTCTGCCCGGAATTTTGATCGCATTTTATCGTCGTGAAGATGTTCGATTGACCCTGGAAGTGCGCGACCCTCGAGAAACCTGGTGGGATCGAACGCCTTTGCCTATCTCTGTGTTGATCTTGTTGTTCAGCTTCTTTATTGTTTTCCTGCATATTCCATTGCTCTTCCGAGGTATCTTCCCATTTTTCGGTCAATTCTTTATCAATCTGGATGGCATGTTCTTCATCGATGCAGCCTTGCTTAGCCTTGTCGTATTGCTATTAGGAGTATTGAAGCGCAAGCGTTGGGCTTGGTGGGGGTCACTGATCTATTTTGGGTTGCTGCTCTCCAATACGGTCATAACCCTCGTCCAGGTTTCACTCCAAGATATTCTGGCGTTCCTGCAATTTCCAGCCACCGAGATGGATATCTTGCACGGGATGCCGATTCGGAGTTATCATTTGATGGTAGCCTTTGGCGTACCGCTCTTTTTGACGATTGTCGCGATCCTCTTTGCCAGAAGATGTTTTTTTGAAAGATAATTCGTCGGAAAATATAGGGATAAGGGCGTAGCCCCCACCCTAATATATTCCGACGGAGACTCTACCCGCCCCATTTTTTCAGGGTACTCACAAAATGCTCAAACTCCTCATTGTGGAAGACAACCCCAAATTGCGCGCTGCATTATTCGCTGGTCTCGAAAAGACGGAACAGGTGCAGGTGGTGCACGACTGCGAAAGTGGGGAAAATGCTCTGCATTATTGCCTCAAGACTTCGGGAGATTCCGAAAATTTCCGTAGTCTTCTTGATGTCATCCTTATGGATGTCCATCTGGCTGGAGAAATGCATGGCATTCAAACCGCAGTGGCCATTCGACGGGAATTTCCACGTATGCCAGTGGTTTTCTATTCCATTCAAGATGACGACGCCTATTACCGGGATTTTCGACAATCGGGTATCCTGAGTCACTATGCCTATGTGCGCAAGTCAAATTACCTGCTGCCTGAGATGATCTTGCCGCTTTTGCGTGATGCTGCGGCGGGCCGCAGTTTCATCGATCCCGATATCGAAGCCCGCGTGCAAGAAGTCCATCAAAAAGATCAACATGACCCCATGGCTTTGCTCGAGCCCAACGAACAAGTGGTAGCGCGTATGCTGGCTGAAGGCATGACCAACGAGCAAATCGCATCCCAACTGGGTTTTCGCGATAAACGTACGATTAGCCGCGTCAATGGGCAGATATACACTGTTTGGGGTCTCAAGGATACGCCCACCGCAGAAAAGGTGGCCCGGACTCGCGCGGCCCTGATCGTACAATCCGGCCAACTTTTGCAGTGGGATGAAGTAGGTGTTCCGCGCACACTGGATGGGCAAGTGATAGAAAACCAAAAATAGGTTTGGAAGGGTTGCACTGCACCCGCCCACCCATATTTTGGAAATTCTCATAACCACGAACTATGACTGAAAATTGGCTCCTGAACTGGGCCATTATGACCGTATCACTTTTCAATACCATTGTGTTGCTCTGGTTGGGCTTCACAGTGGTGCTCAACGCGCAGCGGCGCGATTGGGGATTGTGGCTGGTCGCTGGGGAGTTAACGCTTGGAGGGATCTTTTTCTTGAGTCACTCTATTATCCTGGATCACGGATTTGCTGTTTTCAGCCAGAGTCTTGACTTTTGGTGGCATGTTGGTTGGGTGCCTGTTGTGACCATCCCTTATGCCTGGTATATCGTAATGTTGTGGTTTGCAGGATTTTGGGGTGGCTCATCGACGCGGCTATATCGACGGCACTGGATCTGGTTTGTATTTACCAGTCTCTTCGCAATTGTCGTGATCGTGTTGATGATTTTCGCCAATCCCTTGCCCTCATTTGCTCAGATCGCGCAATTCGAGTTGACCACCACAATTTCAGTCAGCGGTATCCCATTGTTAGTGATGGTTTACCCTTTTTACATTTTCTTATGTCTTACATTGTCGCTGGACGTATTACGGCATCCGGCGCCGTCCATGAGAATTATGGGAGACCAAGCTCGGAAGCGCGCCCGACCCTGGTTGATGGCTGCCACCCTCACCCAGATCATCGTCTCCCTTTTGGTCGGTGCTGCTATGTTCTGGATCATTCGAACTGCGCGCCTGCCAACAGATTACCGGGGCTTATCGGTCACAATTGCCTGGTTTGATATGGTCATCCAGTCATTGATCGCCATTTCAGTTGTCCTGATGGGCCAGGCAGTGACTTATTATGAGATCTTCACAGGTAAAAGTTTACCAAGACGCGGCCTGGCGCGCTATTGGCGCCGAGCCGTGATCTTGTCTGGTGGCTTTGCTGTCCTTATGGGGGGCAGTTTAGAACTCCAAGCACGCCCCATCTATCTAGTTCTACTAAGCGGTTTGCTGATCGTGGCATTTTATTCGCTGCTCAGTCGGCGGTCCTTCAAAGAGCAGGAGAATTATGTTCGCAACTTGCGGCCTTTTGTATCAGGACACGGAGTTCTGGAACGCTTTGTGTCGCAGCCATCTGATGATCTTGAATTACGCGTTCCCTTCACGGCTTTATGCAAAGATGTGCTCGGTTTGCAAAGGGCTGTCTTGAAGCCTTTGGGACCTGTGGCTGCGCTGATGGATGAAGTTGTAGTATTTCCAGCAGGAGATACGAAGGTTGAACTGCCTGCCTTGGAGGGGATCCTGGAATCCCCGGAGCAGGTTGGTGTCCCCTTGCACCGAGCCACTGATGGGTTTTGGGTTTGGGCTGTGCCCTTATGGAGCGCACGCGGCCTGATCGGGATCCTGTACCTGGGCCCGAAGCTTGATGGGGGTCTCTATGCACAAGAAGAGATCGATATCGCCCGTGCGATCGGAGAAAGGTTGATCGATTCATATGCCAGCGCAGAGATGGCCCAACGCTTGATGGCTTTACAGCGGCGGCAAATGGCCGAGGGGCAGGTGCTCGATAGACGCACGCGCCGGGTCTTGCATGACGAGGTTTTGCCACAACTCCATGCTGCCATGCTGGAGTTGAGTAGTGGGGATGTAGACCAGGTGCAGACGGTCAACGATCTGAGCGAGATCCATCAGCAGATCGCAGAATTGATCCGCAAATCTCCTTCGATCTCTGCACCCAATATTGCTGAATTGGGCGTTTTACCCGCTTTGCGCCACACTGCGGAGGAAGAATTGAGTGGCGCATTCGACCAAATCCAATGGCAGGTTTCTACCGGAGCCGAAGCGAAATGCCACGCACTCCCATCGATATCTGCGGAGGTTATCTATTTCGCTGCCCGAGAGGCTATCCGTAATGCTGCTCAACATGGGCGTGTTGCGACGAAACCGCTGGTACTTCAGATTGAGATA
This sequence comes from uncultured Anaerolineales bacterium, assembly GCA_964458115.1. GTDB lineage: Bacteria > Chloroflexota > Anaerolineae > Anaerolineales > UBA11858 > NIOZ-UU35. Next base: position 23,722 of record CAYWIC010000010.1, read on the forward strand.
GGTTGGGAGAAGGGCTTAAATTTGATCATTGAGGATAATGGTGGAGAGTTAGGCAGGGGTGAGCTCAAAGGGAATGGTCAGGGATTGTTATTACACAGCACGATGATGGCCGTCATCGGGGGATCTTTGAAAGTTGAAAGCCGGCCAAGGGAGTACACCAGGGTCTTGTTGGCGCTGCCTGGGGGCGGTAAGCGCACTCCAAAGTAGCTGTTAGATATTAGCAATGTAGTAAAAAATAAATGACATTTGTCATTGGGCACTTTCCCTAAATCGTTTACCATCTTTGTAAACAATTTATGCGGTTTGAGATCAAATGTCAAATTTTAAGATCAACCGAAAAACCGATTATGCAATTCGCGTTGTCTTGGCTATGGCAATGCACCCTTTTGGAACGCGGCTCTCATCCCAAGCTATCCAAGAAGAGACCCTGGTACCTCAAGCATTTCTGTATCGAATCATCGCACAACTTTCCCAGGCAAACTTGATAGAGACTTTTACTGGTCCAAAGGGTGGTTTGCAATTAGCGCGACGCGCAGATGAGATCACTTTGCTAGACATTGTCCAGGTCATTGATGGCCCAATTATGATTTCCGATTGTCTGATCAGCAAAGAGGAATGCCCTTTGGCCGAGAAATGCCCTGTTCGATCCCGTTGGGGAGGTTTACAAGCCACCATTCTGCGGCAGCTAGATCGAACCACAATCGCCCATCTAGTCGTTGAAGCTTCGAATACCGAATCCTGGGATTATTTTCCTCCTGCCATGGATCGTGTTGAAGCATCGTATCAGGAGTGAGGATGTGTTGAATTTAATTCTCTTTGGAGTTACGCACTTGAAGTGTGGATTGCTGGCTATTCCCAGCTAAATCCTCGCCGAACTGCATAAGTTCTAACGCTAGTAGGATTTATTCGATGGTATTTACCACGAGTTTTTGATATAAAAAAAATAACTCATTTTTTCGCTGGCCTGCAATAGTGCATCTTTGCCGCACCGGATAAGGGATGTCAATTTTGCAGACCTGTGAGCAATCATAAAGGAGTCTCGTATGGATGCGTTAATCTTGGCCCGCTGGCAGTTTGCCATCACCACGATTTTTCACTTTTTCTTTGTTCCACTAACTTTGGGTTTGTCAATTTTCGTCGCGATCCTCGAAACCCGATATGTCCGTACGGGGGATGAAATCTATAAGAAAATGGCAAAATTTTGGGGGAAAATATTCTTGATAAACTTTGCCATCGGAGTCGTCACGGGTATCGTGCAAGAATTTCAGTTCGGTATGAATTGGTCTGAATACTCTCGCTTCATGGGCGATATCTTCGGTGCACCGCTGGCTATTGAGGCCTTGCTGGCTTTTTATATGGAATCAACCTTTATTGGCCTTTGGATCTTTGGTTGGGAAAAATTATCCAAGAAAGTGCACCTGACCACGGCATGGTTAGTTGCCATTGGCTCGAATATCTCTGCCCTGTGGATACTGATCGCCAACTCTTTCATGCAGTACCCCACCGGCTACACGCTCGATCCCCAAAGCGGGCGCGCCTTGATGTCGGATTTCTTTGAACTAATTTTCAACCCGAATGTCCTTCATCAATTCCCCCACGTCTTGATGGCCGGCATCGCTCTAGCTGGTTTTGTTGTTATGGCTTTCAGTGCCTGGCATTTGCTGCGCAAGCACGATGTGACCTTCTTCCGTCCTTCCTTCCGTATGGCTGCTATTTTTGCCTTGATAGGCTCAGTCCTGGTGGGTGTGATTGGCCACGTACAGGGGCAATTCATGGTTGAGCATCAACCCATGAAAATGGCCGTCGCCGAGGCGCATTGGAACACCGAAGACCCGGCCGCACTCTCACTGCTTACGATTGGAAACTGGGAGCAAACTGAAGATGTCTTTTCGATCCGCATCCCTGCCTTACTCAGTTTCATGACATATAGCCAACCTTTTGGTGAGATCAAAGGGATCAATCAGTTGCAGGATGAGTTCGCGCAGACCTACGGTCCTGGAGATTATGTCCCTCCGGTGGCCATTAACTATTGGTCGTTCCGTTCGATGGTGGGCGCGGGTGGGCTAATGATCGTTCTGTCTTTCCTAGGCGTGTTGTGGAGTAAGGATCGTAACCTGGACAGAAAAACAAGGTATTTGAAGATTATGATGTATGCAGCGGGCATTCCCTATCTGGCTTCTACCACGGGGTGGATCTTGGCCGAAACCGGTCGCTGGCCCTGGATTGTATATGGTTTGCAGACAATCGATGATGCTATTTCGCCCAATGTCCCTGCCTGGAATATTGCCTTATCCCTGGCCCTGATGACGATACTCTATACCATTTTATCCATCATTGCCTTCAGGCTGGCCATAAAATACGGGACCAGCGATGTCAAAATCAAAGAACCTGCCGTTGCGGCAGCCGACTAGCGAGAATTTGGAGAGATAATTATGGATCTCAATACTGTTTGGTTTATCCTGGTCACAGTTTTGTTTGCTGGATTCTTCCTCCTGGAGGGATTCGATTATGGTGTGGGCATTTTGTTGCCGTTCGTGGGCAAAATGGACGAAGAACGACGAGCGGTGATCAATACCATCGGGCCGGTTTGGGATGGCAATGAAGTTTGGATGATAACCGCTGGCGGGGCATTGTTTGCCTCGTTCCCCCATGTATATGCCACCTTTTTTAGCGGCTTTTATCTTGCGCTAGTGTTGATGCTGATCGCGCTGATCCTACGCGGCGTTGCCTTTGAATATCGCAGCCTGCGCGACGATCCAGCCTGGCGCAACCGCTGGGATTGGGCCATTTTTACCGGTTCACTTGTGCCTGCTTTGTTGTGGGGTGTGGCTGTTGGCAACTTGATGCGCGGATTCGCCATCGATGCGGATATGAACTATTGGGGCGGATTGATCCCTTTGCTCAACCCCTTTGCGATCTTGGGAGGGCTGGTTTTCGTCACGCTGTTTACAATGCATGGTGCCAATTTCCTGGCTTTGAAAACCGAGGGCGTCCTCATCGAGCGGGCGAAGGAGTTTGGTTTCAAGGCTTGGATTGCTGCCACTGTGCTGACTGTGCTCTTCGTCGTCTGGTCCTTCTTCGAGACGGACATCCTGACGAAATCTGGCATCAATGGGCTGATCCCAGCGATACTAGCTGCCGTCACCCTGGTGCTTTCAGGTTGGCTTAACAAAACCGGCAAGGATGGCTGGGCTTTCGTCGCCAGCTCGCTAACAGTCGTCTTTGCCACAGTTATGGTCTTTGCTGGTTTGTTCCCTCGGATCCTGATCTCCAGCATGGATGCAGCCAACAGCCTTGACATCTACAACGCAGCAGCCTCACCCTATACGCTTAAAGTAATGACCATCGTTGCCGTCATCTTCATTCCCATTGTGCTGCTCTATCAAATTTGGACCTATCGCGTCTTCCGCCAGCGTATCAAAGCAGACCCTGAAACCCTGATTTACTGAACCTACCTTTGTGTTTCAAGGTCAAATGATATTTCCAGATATTAGGAGAGTGCCATCTGTCATGCACTCTCCTTTTTCGCAGTCATGCCATAAAATACCCCCACGATGATTAACAAACGTCTGATTGCTCTAGCCCGAAGCAGCCGCACGATGCTCTTTTTGACAATCCTAGCCGGATTTCTCGTCGGCGTGCTGACGATTGGGGGTGCATGGAGTCTCAGCCAGAGTGTGGATGCGGTTTTCCTTCAGGGTTTGACGCTGTCAGAGGTTTCCTCCTCGCTCCAGTTATTGCTGGTCTTCATACTGGGACGTGCGCTGGCCGTCTGGTTGGGAGAGGTAAGCGCCGGGCATCTGGCACTGCGAGTGAAGACCGATCTGCGTGAGCGTGTGTATCGTCATGTGGCCGATTTGGGGCCAGGCTATCTGCGTGGTGAGCGCACCGGTGAACTGATCAATACCCTTGTTGAAGGTATCGAAGCCTTAGATGCCTGGTTTAGCGGTTATCTGCCCCAATTGATGCTCGCGGCTTTGCTGCCGCTTACTTATTTGTTCTTTGTCTTCCCACGAGACCTGCTTACAGGGGTTGTGCTCCTTGTTACCGCACCGCTGATCCCGCTCTTTATGGTGTTGATCGGCAGTTTGGCTGACGCATTGTCCAAACGACAGTGGAAATCTCTCAGTTACATGAGCGCTCATTTTCTGGACGTGCTGCAGGGGCTGACCACACTCAAATTGTTGGGTGCCAGCCGGGAGCAGATCGGTGTGATCAAAAATGTCAGCAATGACTTTCGCAAGACCACCCTGGGAGTGCTGCGAGTAGCCTTCTTATCTGCTTTCGTGTTAGAGATCATTGCCACACTCAGCACTGCAATTGTGGCTGTGGAGATTGGCCTGCGCCTGCTGTACGGACGCATGGCCTTCCAGGACGCTTTCTTTGTGCTGCTTCTGGCCCCTGAGTTTTACCTGCCCTTGCGCATGTTGGGGACGCGTTTTCACGACGGAGTGGCAGGAGTAGCCGCCGCGGAGCGCATCTTCGAAATCCTGGACAGCTTAGGAAACAGAGACCAACACGCAGTAGACAGTCCACAGGCGCATCCATTCTACGAACGAGATAATCCAAACTCTGCCATCCAACCTCCAATCTCCGATCACCAATCAGTGGTATTTGACCACGTTCACTATTCCTACCCCGATGGCCGCACAGCCCTGCGAGATGTCAGTTTCACCATCGAGCCTGGCCAGAAGGTTGCCCTGGTAGGTCCCAGCGGGGCAGGGAAATCGACCATCGCGCATTTATTGCTGGGCTTCATCCATCCAACAGAAGGAGAGATAAACATACCCTCATCCTCCCCCGCTTCGCTCCCTCTCCAATGGGGAGAGGGAGGGGGTTGGGGGGTAGGTGAGGGCATTGCCTGGCTTCCCCAAAACCCATATCTTTTCAACGATACTATCGCCGCGAATATCCGCCTGGCGCGTCCCAATGCCAGCATGGATGAGATCGTTGCGGCCGCGAAATCCGCCCATGCCCATGACTTCATTTCAGATTTGGCAGGCCACTATGACACCCTCATCGGTGAGCGAGCAGCGCGGCTCAGCGGGGGCCAGGCTCAACGGATCGCCCTGGCGCGCGCCTTTCTCATGGGTGCCCCCCTGATCATCCTGGATGAACCCGCTGCTCATGTAGACCTCGAGCTGGAGGCCCAAATTCAGCAATCGACATACCAGCTCTTGGAGGATCGTTCAGCTCTGATCATCGCCCACCGCCTGCAAACGATCGTCCAGGTCGATAAGATTATCGTCATCGACCAGGGTCGCGTTATTCGGCAAGGTTCGCATGAAGAACTTCTGGCAAGCAACCCCCTTTACGAGCAAATGGTCGGGTCGCTGCAAGTTTCACCTCTCCCATTGAGAGCAGAAAGACAAGAGATATCAGCGCTTGGATCACAAACCGTGGCCCTAGACCTGCCACCAAATCTCCCCACACAGCGTTCAATCATTCCTCGCCTGCTGTCCTTTCTCGCCAGTTCTTGGAAGTGGATCGCCCTTTCCGTGCTTCTGGGCTTTGCGACGATTGCCAGCAGCATCGGCCTTTTGGGTGTTTCAGCCTACATCATTTCTGCAGCCGCAACCCAACCGTCGATCGCTGTCTTGCAAGTGCCCATTGTTGGCGTACGGTTCTTCGGTATCGCTCGCGGCGTCTTTCGCTATCTAGAGCGTCTGGTTTCGCATCAGGTTACTTTTCGCTTGCTGGCTCGCTTGCGAGTTTGGTTTTATGAAGAACTCGAGCCGTTAGCCCCCGCGCGGCTGCAGATGTTCCGCAGTGGAGATCTGTTGAGTCGGGTGATCGCCGATATCGATAATTTGCAAAATTTCTACACCCGCGCCCTGGCTCCGCCCATGGTGGCGATATGTATTGCATTGCTAGGCGGAGGGTTACTCGCACAGTACCATTGGAATTTGACCCTGGCCTTATGGATATTTTTAGCTTTGTCGGGAATCTTGCTCCCCTGGCTGACCCTCAGAATCGCTCACGGTGTGGGAGAGGCTTTGTTGGCTGCTCGCGCGGCATTGAACATTGCCCTGGTCGATGGGATCCAGGGATTGCCTGATTTGCTGGCATTTGGGCGTGCAGACGATCAGGTGCGCATGATCCGAACTCTGGGTGAAGACCTGGCAACACTCCAAAAAAGATCAACCCTGATCGTCGGCATGCGCGCGGCTCTGATGAGCTTACTGACGAACCTGGGCATGGGGGTGGTTTTGATCCTGGCTATCCCTCTCGTCAGCGCGGGGCATCTCGAGGGGGTCTATCTGGCCACCATCGTCTTGATCGCCCTTGCCTCTTTCGAAGCCATGATCCCGCTCCCGCAAGCCGCCCAACTCCTCGATGAGAACACAACTGCCGCCCGCCGTCTCTTCGAAATCGTTGATGCCCCTCCTGCAGTGATCGATCCTTCCGAACCATTCTCCACACCGCTATCCATCGATGTCGATATCAAAAACCTCAGTTTTCATTATCCCAATATCCCCTATCCAACATCCAACATCCAATTTCCATTATCCAATTTCCAATCTCCCACCCTCGACCAGATTTCATTTTCTCTTCCTCAGGGGAAATCTCTCGCCATTGTCGGCCCTAGTGGAGCTGGAAAAACTACACTACTGAATCTGTTGCTGCGGTTCTGGGAATACCAAGAGGGTGAGATCTTGTTGGATGGGCGAGACCTACGCGACTTTCGTCAGGAAGACATCCGCGCCTGTCTTGGCGTTGTCTCACAAGATACGCATTTCTTTAACGGCAGTGTGCGCGAGAACCTGCTTCTAGCCAGACCTGATGCGACCGATGAACAGATCGGGCGTGCTGCCAGGGGCGCGCAAATTCATCGGTTCATCGAATCCCTGCCAGATGGATATGATACCTGGATAGGGGAGCAAGGTTTCAACCTCAGCGGCGGCGAGCGCCAGAGACTTTCTCTCGCTCGCGCCCTGCTCAAGGACACTCCCATCCTCCTTTTGGATGAACCCACCGCGCACCTCGATCTGCTCACCGGGCGTGCTTTCATGCGTTCCCTGCAAAACATGTCCTCCCAACGCAGCCTAATCATCATCTCCCACCAGCTCACGGATCTGGATTGGGTCGATGAAATCCTGGTGCTGCGCCAGGGGCAGATCGTCGAACGGGGCACTCACCACAGCTTGTCGCGAGGTGATGGGTATTACAAACGCATGTGGGATTATATTCATTCATAATAAGTATTAAAGCACAAGGTTCAGAAAATGCACCATTTGCTGGGTGGAAAGCCAACCGCGTTGGCATCGAAATACAGATATTCCCCTGTTGAGCTCTGCCCAACACTGTTGGGCGATTACCCGGGGAGAAAGCAATAACGAAGTGACTCGCTGGAAACCAGTTACAGCGCAATTTATTATTCCTTTGTTGACAGTGTGTTGAGTGACCTAAAATGCAGCGATGGCCATATCAAAACCCAGTTTTCCGTCATTCTTGAGACAGTTGTCACTTGACGGCGACGCAAATATCATATACTGTATTGCGAAGATTATTTTCAAACGGCAAGATACCTGGAGGAAAAATTTGAGCAAAATAGGTATTGCTGGAAACAAGGGCCCAGGCATCCGTTCGGATTGTCTTGTGACCCTGGAAATTACGGAGAAGGGCGGGCTGGAGATCTCCATTAGTAGCAAAGTAGGCGCCTTGTTTGGGGATAAAATTAAGGGGCTAGCCGAAGACATTCTGAGACATTTTGGCATCGAGCACGCGAATTTGAAAATTGAAGATCGCGGCGCGTTGGATTTTGTGTTAGCAGCCCGTATCGAAGCGGCCATTAAGATGTGTGTTGAGACTGACAAAGAGTATTTGCTCGATCTCATCCCTGAGAATCAGTATCACACGGCCAAAGATCGCTATCGCCGCTCCAGGCTGTATTTACCGGGCAACAGCCCCAAGCTGATGCTCAACGCCGGCATCCATCAGCCTGACGGCATCATCCTCGACCTGGAAGATTCGGTCGCCGCGGACAAGAAGGACGAGGCGCGCTTGTTAGTTAGGAACGCCCTGTGCCTGGTGGATTTCTATGGTGCCGAGCGCATGGTGCGCATTAACCAGCTCCCAATGGGGTTGGGCGATCTGGAATTTGTGGTGCCGCACAATGTCAACCTGATTCTGCTCCCTAAGTGTGAAAGCGCAGAACAGGTGCTTCAGGTCGAAGCCCGCATTGCAGAGATTGCCAAACAACATGGCATCAAAGGTTCAATCTACCTGATGCCCATCATCGAGTGCGCTTTGGGCGTAGTCAATGCCTTTGAGATCGCCTCCGCCTCGCAGAACGTTGTTGCCCTGGCCATCGGCCTCGAAGATTACACCGCCGACCTGGGAGCACCGCGCACTAAAGAGGGCCGAGAAACCTTCTATGCCCGCAGCACGCTGGTGAATGCCGCCCGCGCTGCTGGCATCCAGCCGATCGACTCGGTTTTCTCGGATGTCTCTGATATGGAAGCGCTGCGTCATGTGGTGCTTGAATCGAAATCCTTGGGCTTTGACGGTATGGGTTGCATCCACCCGCGTCAGATCAAAGTGGTTCACGAAGCCTTTGCCCCCAGCCCTACGGAGATCGAAAAAGCCAAGAGCATAGTAAACGCCTTTGACCAGGCCACCAGCCAGGGCTTAGGTGTGGTATCCCTGGGCTCGAAGATGATCGACCCGCCCGTTGTCAAGCGTGCTTTGCGCACCATCGATCTAGCCATCCGGTCTGATTTATTATCCACCGATTGGAAATTGGACACGGATTTCACGGAATCTCGCGGATAAAAAAATATATAAATCCATCAAATCCGTGAATATCCGTGTCCCCCCCAAAAAAAATAATATGACTACAAAATTTGTCGAAAACGCCGTGGGGCGCATGATCCCCACTGAGATCAACGGCCAGTCAGTAATCCCATTTCAAGGCCCGCATGGCTATAAGACCACTGGCCACAAATATGGCCCACCCCTCCACAACTGTGGCGATTATCCGGATGATGGAGACAAACGTCAGCCTGATTTGAAATCAGTGCTCATCGAGGCGGGGTTGAAAGACGGCATGACCATCTCAACCCACCACCATTTCCGCAATGGAGATTTGATTGCCAATCAAATCTTCGCGATTGCTTCCGAGTTGGGCATCAAAGATTTGGTTTGGTTCCCGTCAGCATCATTCCCCTGCCACGAGCCGCTGATCGAATATCTCGAAGATGGCACTATCCACCACATCGAGGGCAGCATGAACGGCCCACTGGGTCGCTTCGCATCCCAGGGCAAGATGCGTGGTGCGGGTGTGCTGCGCTCGCATGGAGGCCGTTACCAGGCCGTACAGGATGGGGAAGTGGTCATCGATATCGCCGTCATCGCCGCACCTACAGCTGACCCTTTTGGGAATGCCAATGGACTTAGCGGCCCATCTTCGTGCGGTTTGCTAGGCTTTGCCCTGGCGGATTCACAGTACGCTCACAAAGTCATCCTGGTGACCGATAATCTGGTTCCCTTCCCCTGCATCCCCTGGCAGATTCAGGGAAACAATGTCGATTATGTGGTTGAGTTAGAGCAAATTGGCATCCCCGAACGGATTGTATCTGGCACGACGCGCATCACCAAAAGCCCAGATAGACTATATATCGCCGAACTGACCGCCAAATTCTGTGAAGCGGCCGGGATTATCCGAGACGGGTTCTCTTTCCAGGCTGGCGCAGGCGGCACCGCGCTGGCGATTGGAAATTATTTTGGGGAGATCATGCGGGATAAAGGCATCAGGGCACGCTTTGCCCGCGGGGGCAGCAACCAATATCTGGTCGAATTGCTGGAAGAGGGTTTGGTTGAGCACATCTTGGATGGTCAGACCTTTGACTTAGAGGGGGTGCGCTCGATGCGCGAGAATCCCCATCACGTCGATACCAGCCCCTTCACAAGTTACAACTACCACGGCAAAGGCAACTTTGCTTCGATGCTGGATGTAGTCATATTGGGAGCCACAGAGGTGGATGTCCAATTCAACGGCAATGTGGTGACGCACTCCGATGGCCTATTGCTGCACGGCATGGGCGGCTGGCAAAATTGCCTGTTTGGGAAGACCGTCATCCTGCCGATCCCCTTATTCCGCGATCGCATCCCTGTGATCCGCGACGAGGTGACTACCATTTGTGGTCCTGGTGAACTGATCGACGTAATCGTCACCGAGCGCGGGGTCGCCATCAACCCCCTGCGTGAAGACCTGATCGAGGCGACCCAGGATTCAGGCTTGCCAATCAAAACTATTCATGAATTAAAAGAAGAAGCTGAACGCATTTGCGGAAAACCGCAACTACCCCAGTTTGAAGACAAGATCATCGCTGCAATCAAGTGGGTGGATGGCACGGTGATCGATGTGGTAAGACAAGTGAAAGTGTAAGTCTAAAAATGGATGTGTGGGGTTGCGCAGCAACCCCACACATCCATTTTTAGCAAATTTTGATTAATTTAGGAGAGCAAACAATGTCCAAACGTACCATCGTCTCTATGCCCGGCGACGGGATCGGAAATGCAGTCTTGCCTGAAGCGATCCGGGTGTTAGAAGCTGCCGGATTCGAAGCCGACTATGTCCATGCCGACATTGGTTGGGAGTTCTGGTGCTCTGAAGGTAATCCGCTTCCACAACGCACTATCGATCTGCTCGAAGAGCACAAGATCGGCCTGTTCGGGGCTATCACCTCTAAACCCAAATCGGATGCCGATGCTGAATTGGCATCTGAATTAAAAGGAAAGGGCTTGGTTTATTACTCTCCCATTGTGGGGTTACGGCAACACTTCAACTTGGATATTTGCGCCCGGCCGTGCCAGACGTTCAAGGGCAACCCCCTAAATTTCATCCGCCGTGGCGCCGATGGCGGTGTGGAAGAGCCCGAAGTGGATACGGTCATCTTCCGACAGAATACCGAGGGTTTATATGGCGGCGTGGAGTGGACCAACCCTCCCGATAACGTATATGATTCGCTGATGACCCACCCCAAGTTTTCCGTGAACTTCGGCGATGTCCCCCGGGATGAGTTGTCCGTCTCGACGCGCATTTTTACTCGTCAGGCCACCGAGCGAATTCTACGGGCTGCCTTCGAACACGCCAAAAAGTTCGGCTACAAATCGGTGACTGTTTGCGAAAAGCCCAATGTGATCCGCGAGACCTCGGGTATGATGCTGGCCATGGGCAAGGAGATCGTTGTTGAATATCCTGGCATTGATCTGTGGGATACCAACATCGACGCCCAAATGATGTGGCTGACCAAGAACCCCGAAGACTATGGCGTTATTGTGGCTGGGAATATGTTTGGCGATATCATCTCCGATGGCTTTGCCGGGCTGGTGGGTGGATTGGGCTTCGCTTGCAGCGCGAATGTGGGGGAAGATGTAGCAGTCTTCGAGCCTACGCATGGTTCAGCGCCCAAATACGCCGATTACGCCACCTCGATCGTTAACCCCATCGCCATGGTCCTTTCAGCGTGCATGATGCTGGACCATATTAGCGAGATGGTGATCGCGACCAATATCCGCAAGGCTGTCGCGGCGGTTGTCGAAGAAGGGGCCGTGCGCACTTACGATATGATGAAGATGCGCGGCAAACCCGATGTCGTTGAACAGGGTGCTGCCTCCACAACCCAAATGGCCGACGCCATTATCGCCAAACTTTAACGCGATCCACGAAGGATACCAAGAAACACAAAGAAACACAAAGAAACGCTTAGTGACCCTTCCTGTTCTTTGTGGATAAAAAAGGAACATTGATGGATACTACTCAACTCTGGCCGGAACTGGCCTGGATTGAAGACGCAGACTTACGAGCAAAGACCACCAAAACCTGGGAATTGGCTCTTGAGCGTAGCGTGCTCTCTCCTGATGATTTACAGCGCATTCCTTTCACCCTGCTGGCTGGGCCAGACCTGGAGGTCAGCTTCATGGCTCACAAACGCGCCGTTGTGCATGTGGCCAAAGAGAGCGCTCTTAAGATGATCGAATTTTTTGGCAATGAATTGCCCATCAATTTGGATGTGGTCATCGCTGGAGCGATCCTAGCTGATGTAGGCAAACTGTTGGAATACGAGCTCGATGAGGATGGCAAATCCTTCCAGGGCGTTTATGGAAAATACCTGCGGCATCCCTTCTCCGGAGTATCCCTGGCTGAAGAGTGCAGCGTCCCCCCCGAGGTTTGTCACATCATCGCCGCTCACGCTGCTGAGGGTGATTTGATCAAACGTAGTACCGAGGCCTACATCGTCCACCACGCCGACTTCATGACATTCTTGCCATTCAAGAGTCGTCTGAAAGTATAAGAGTTTATTGAACACGGATTGCACGGATAGACGCGGATAAAAGCATAAAAATCCGTCAAATCCGTTTCGGCGTAGGCGTGCCTGTAGCAATCCGTGTCCCCCAAACATCATGGCACAAACATTTGCAGAAAAAATTCTTGCTAAGAAAGCCGTCCTCGAGCACACCGTCCCGGGCCAGATTGTCGAGATCACGCCTGATGTGGCGCTGTCGCATGATAACACTGCCCCCATCTATGGCATTTTTCAGCGTATGGGTGGAGAGCGGGTGTTCGAACCTGCCATGCACGCCATTTTCATCGATCACGCTGCCCCTGCTCCTACCACCAAGCATGCTGAGAATCACCGCATTATTCGGGAGTTTGTTGTTGAGCAAGGCATCGAAAATTTCTTCGATGTTGGGCGCGGCATTTGCCATCAAGTGCTGGTGGAAGAAGGACTGGCCTTGCCCGGCGAAATCGTTTTAGGCTCTGATTCGCACACCCCCCACGCGGGGGTGATGGGCGCCTTCGGGGCGGGGATTGGACGCACGGAGATGGCCTCCATTTGGGCGCTGGGGTCAATCTGGTTACGCGTCCCTGAGAGCATGAAGATTACCGTCAAAGGAGAATTCCATCCCGGTGTGACTGCTAAAGACCTGGCATTGAAGGTGATTGGCGATCTGGGGGCCGATGGCGCGCTGTATATGTCTGTGGAATGGCATGGGGAGGCGATTGAAGGTTTGGATCTCTCCCAAAGGGCTACGCTTCCCAATATGATGGCTGAGATGGGTGCCAAGAACAGCTATACCCCCCCAGATGACAATGTGCGCGATTATTTAGAAGGATGTGCCAAACGCACCTTTGAAGTTGTTTATCCAGACCCCGACGCTGTCTATGCCCAGAGCTACACCTACGAGGCCGAGTCCATTGAGCCGATGATCGCCTGCCCCCACACCGTAGACAACGTCAGCCCGCTCGCGGCTGTGGCAGGAACGCATGTCGATCAGGCTTTCTTAGGCACCTGCACCAATGGCCGCCTTGATGACCTGGCTGCTGCAGCCAAAGTGCTCAATGGGCAAACCATTGCTTCTGGAACGCGACTGGTGGTGATCCCAGCCTCCTCCCAGGTCTATCTGGATGCGCTCAAAGCAGGTTATATCGAAACCTTCCTCGAAGCTGGAGCGATCATCGAAAGCCCTGGCTGCGGCCCGTGCATGGGCAACCACATGGGAGTCCCGGCGGTGGGGGAGGTCAGCATCAGCACGGCCAATCGCAATTTCCGCGGCCGCATGGGCACCAAGGAAAGTGATGTATATCTCGCCAATCCGGCGGTTGTGGCGGCTTCTGCGGTTGCGGGTGAGATCGTGCACCCAAGGGATTTGTAAAATAATAGGCAAAAAAAGCTTGCAATATGGATAAATCTTGCTTACCCCTGGGGAATTGTCTCAAAATTTTTTATTTCTGTCACTCTGAGGGAGCGCAGCAACCGAAGAGTCTTTGTTTTTCAATGTTTTCAGATCCTTCGCTCGCCATAGGCGTGCCTATGGCAGCTCAGGATGACACTTTTTTGATGATTTGTTTACACAGCAGGTGAGAATGTCTATGAGCAACATAATAAAGGGTCGCGTTTGGAAGTACGGCGATAACGTCAACACCGACGTGATTTTCCCAGGCAAATACACATATACAATCAGCGATCCGCGGGAGATGCCCCAATACGCCCTGGAAGATTTAGATCCCAAGTTTGCGGGTGAAGTCCAGGCGGGGGATATCATCGTCGGAGGCACGAACTGGGGCTGCGGATCATCACGTGAGCAGGCTGTGGTTTGTCTGAGCGAAGCCAAATTAGGCGCCATCATCGCCAAATCTTTTGCGAGAATTTATTATCGAAATTGCCTCAACAACGCCCTGCCTGCTATTGTCAGCCCCGAAGCTGTGGAGGCAATCGAGAATGGCGAAACTATTGAGATTGACCTGGCGATTGGGGAAATACGCTGCGCCGCGGGGACGTTCACCTTTCCACCATTACCTGAGGCAGTAATGGAAATCTTCAATGCAGGTGGATTGATCAAATTTACACGCCAGAAGTTGGACGTAGGCAGTAAGGCTTAATGGCTGCCCTGAGTTTTCAAACATTTTCAACGTAGTCCAAATTCTCAATAATAGTAAGGAGAACGATATGAAATCTTTGAGCCACCAAATGGCCGAGTTTGCCATCAACTTAAAGTTCGAAGATATCCCTACTGAAGCAATCAAGGAAGCAAAACGCTTTTTGCTGGATAGCATGGGATGTGCGCTGGCTGCTGTTCATAACGAAGATATGCAGGCCATGTACCGTTTCACCGAGAAATTGGGAGGAACTCCAGAAGCGACGGTCATCGGAACGGGTTTGCGCACCAATGCGCCCAACGCAGCCTTGATGAACTGCCTGCTAACACGCGCTCTGGACTACAACGATATCTACTGGGAGCAAGATCCCTCACATCCCTCGGATATCATCGGCGCGGCGTTGGCAGCCGCGCAGGCCAACGGCAAGAACGGCCGCGATGCCTTGGTTGCCATCATGATTGCCTATGAGCTGGAGATGCGCTGGTGCCACGCTGCCGAGCCAGGGGTGCGCGAAGTAGGCTGGCACCATGCCACCTTGACTCAATTTGTCAGCCCCCTGGTGGCTGGCCGCATGTACGACCTGGATATCGATCAGATGGTGGCAGCAACCGGCATCAGTGGCAGCAGTCATTTCACCTTAGGCGGGGTGGTTGCCGGACATCTCACGAATATGAAGAACACTGCTGATCCGCTGGCTTCCCAGGCGGGTGTGATTGCGGCGATGATGGCGCGCGAGGGGTACGAAGGCCCCGTGGAAGTGATCGAGGGTAAAGAGGGGTTGATCGAAGTGCTCAATAACGTGGAGTGGCGGCCTGATTGGCTACTCAAAGGCTTGGGGGATGAGTTCATGATCACCCAGTGCAGTTACAAAGCCTTTCCTACCGAAGCGCTGACTCATCAACCGATCAGTGCGGCGCTGCAAGTTTGCCGAGAAAATAATCTGGTTGCGGAAGAAATTGCCGAAATTCTCGTCGAAACCACCACCCGTGGCGCGGATATCCTCTCGGATCCCAGTAAATTCGCCCCGAAAACCAAAGAGACCGCTGACCACAGTTTGCCCTATGTGATCGCTGCCGCGGTTGCCGATGGCAATGTGTTGCCTGATTCTTTCAGTGATGAGAAGCTCAAAGATCCGCGCATTTGGGATTTATTAGGGAAGATCAAGGTGGTTGCTGATCCCGAAATTGATGCCCTGTTCCCTGGGGTCAAAAGGGCAAGGGTCAGTATCACTACCCTCGAGGGCAAGACCCACACCGCGCAGGTTGATCACGCCAAAGGGTCTCCGCAGAACCCCATGTCCGACGAAGAGATCATCGCCAAATTCCGCGCCAATGCAGAGGATGTGGTCAGCGCAAAGCGTCAGGATGAGATCATCGAGGTCACATGGGCATTTGACGCTGTGAAGGATTTGGGGGAGTATATGCGACTATTTGTTTGTATGTAAACAGAAACATGACACACCCCGAATTTAATATTCGGGTGTGTCATGTCTGTCTTCCCATCCCCCCTGCTTCGCCCCCCCTTCCCCTCTTTATAATGAAATGGGGAAGGGGGGATGCGTTTCGAAAAAAAATGGGTTCCAGCAGTGTTTTGAACTGCTGGAACCCATTTTTTCGACTACCAGCGAGAGAGTGCAAGGATACCTCTCTCTCGCTTGCCCAGCACAAGTGACAAAGTGCCGGGAGTGATTTTCTACCAATAACCTATATATTCATAAATTTGGGGTGCCTCATGTTTCCTCTATAAGTACAGTTTACGCTTTCAATCCAATAATTTCGTAAACTTTCAAGGGATGGCTTTTGCCTTTGGCCAGGATGGGATCGGCCAAGCCCACCTCGACCAGATTGGTTACATTATGATACGCCGCGGCACTGATCAAGATCTGATTGGTGGAGGAGTTCTCTTGAATGCGTTTGGCTGTGTTGACGCTGTCCCCGATGGCGGTGTAATCGATGCGTTTTTCGGTACCGATCAACCCGAGCACGGCCTCGCCAAAGTGGATGCCTAACCCGTAATCGAGCTTGGCGCCGGATGGCATCTTTTCGTGCAGCGCTTGAATGGCTTGGCGTATCTTCAAGGCGGCGCGCACTGCTCTTAGGGTGTGATCCGGTTGGGGGATGGGGGCATTGAACCAGGCCATAACGGCATCGCCCATAAATTTGTCGACTGTGCCTTCTTGCTCGAGAATGGCATCCGCTGCGGCGGCCAGATATTGATTGAGCACCGTGACCAGTTCTTCCGGCGACAGGTTTTCGCTATAGCTGGTGAAGCCGCGGATATCTGCAAAAAGCGTAGTGATATTAGCACGTTCACCCCCCAGTTGGATTTTGTCGGGATTGAGCTGCTCGATCACCGCAGGGGATACCATACGGGCGAACAAGCGTCGTTGCGCCTCGAGACGTCTTCTCTCGGTGACATCGTCGAGCACGATGGCGACTCCTTGGGTGGTGGCCTGGGCATCTTTCAACGGGGAGAAATTGAGTTGCAAATTCACCTGCCCACGCTTGGGCAAGGTTGGGTTGAGTTCCATACCCACGATGGTTTCATCTGTTTTTTGTACCTGGATGAGCGGCTCTGTCAGGGTAGGGGCCAATTCTGGCAGGCTGGAAAGGAGATCATGTTGCAGCAGGCCGGAGGCTGCTCGGGCCAGGATGCGTTCCGCGGCACGGTTGCAAAGGGTGATTTTGTTCTGAATATCAGTGGTGATCACACCGCTGGCGATGGATGCAAAGACATTGTCCATCAGGTTTTTGAGCTCTGTCACTTCAGCCAGGGTTTGGCGGACAGATTCGAACAGACGGGCGTTTTCGATGGCTACTGCGGCCTGATTGGCAAAGGCCGAGAGTAGGTCACGCTCAGAGTTCGTGAACAAGCCTGTGCGGATGCGATTGTCGGCGTAGATCACGCCCGTTAGCTCATCTTTGACTTTGAGCGGCACGCACAAGATCGAACGTAGGTTATAGGCCACGATGCTATCTTGACCTCCGAAGCGCGGGTCTTCGATGGCATTGGTGGTGACAATCGGCTGTGAGTTTTCCACGACGCGGTCGATGATCGTACGGCTGATCGCGAAGTCGTTCTCTTGAATAGACTCTTGCTCCCAATTACGGGCAATGCGAATTTCCAGGTCACCGCCCTGGTCGCGGAGCATCAGGAAACCGCGTTCTGCGCCTGTCAGGCGTATGATAGTGTCCATTACGATGCGTAGCACTTCGGGGAGTTCGAGCGAGGAATTTACGATCTGCCCAATATCGGCCAGGGCGCGCAGGTCTTTAAGCTCTTCGTTGTGATTAGAAACTTGCCGTCCCAGGCGGGTGATATGCCCGGCCAAACGGGTCAGGTTTTCGGCAGCAACGGAAGCCCCCTGCGGCCCTTGCTTTTCGAGCGTATCTCGGATGAGATCGATTTGATTGCTAATTTGGAGTAATTGCTGGTCGGGCAGCAGTGTTAAGGTCGTGGTTTCATCTTGCATGGGAGCCTCCTTGCGGTGGCGTTTGAGAGCAGAAAACCCTTCTTCTTGGCAATCCACTCAAAGGGAGTTCAAAACGCCATCTCCTTTGGGTAGAGATATCATTGGAGGGTGACACAACTGCGTTGAAAGTATTTCATAGTGTACCCTAAGATTTGACCCTTTTCCAAGCCAAATCGAACAGATTTTAAGGGGATGAATTTGCTCTGTTTTATATCCTAGAATTATGGATAAATATCATCTGAACTTATGGAATATGCGCCTATTCACACCAAATTTTTATGGTACAATTTTCCCCGCTGTGTCGAGGCGAGATGACACGCGCTCTAATTTCTAGCTAACTAGAGTACTTTATTTTTTGATGGTATAGAAGGAGAACCTATGCTTGATAACTGGCTTTATATTGGTCTCTTTATTGTGGTTGCGTTATTCATCCCGGCTGTTGCAGTTCTTTTACCAAGGTTGATCGGTCCCCGAAAACCCAATGCAATCAAACAAGAAATATATGAGTGTGGCATCGAAACCGTGGGGGATGCCTGGGTTCAATTCAAAGTCCAATATTACATTTTCGCTCTGGTATTCCTGGTATTTGACATCGAAACGGTTTTTTTGTTTCCTTGGGCGGTAGCATTCGATAAACTGCCGCTCTTTGCTGTCATGGAGGGGGTCTTGTTCATCATGATTTTGCTGGTAGGTTTATTATATCTCTGGCGCAAAGGTGCGCTAGAATGGGTATAAAAGCGGCTGAAGGAAAATTCCTCAGCCCTTTTATTTGTTAGGAATGATGTGCGAGAGTGTGAGCCTCGTTTTTGGAGATGACGAATGACTGATCCGATTAATCTGATTTCTCAGTGGTTTAATGACCTGCTCTTAGGCTGGGGGATGGCGGAAGGCCTTGTGAAAGTGATCTCACTTGCGATTGGTGCGCTTATCGTCGCTACCCTTGCTTTATTGACCGTAATTGCCCTGATTTGGGTAGAGCGAAAGATCGCAGGTCGTTTGCAGGATCGTCCGGGACCTAACCGAGCCGGCCCTTATGGTATTTTCCAACCTATTGCGGATATTATCAAGATATTTACGAAAGAGATTACTATTCCCGATGGAGCTGATAAAGTAGCATTCAATATTGCTCCTGTTTTGGCAATGGCCTCGGTGCTGTTGATCTGGGCTGTAATTCCTTTTGCTGCCACTGTTGTAGGAGCTAACATCAACGTGGGTGTGTTGTATATCGTGGCTGTGGGATCGTTTGGCGTGGTTGCCGTTCTGATGGCTGGCTGGTCATCGAACAATAAATTCGCTTTGTTGGGTGCTTTCCGGGCAGTGGCACAAATGGTCTCTTACGAAGTGCCCATGGTGATCGCCTTGTTGGTGCCGGTTTTGTTGGCTAGGTCCATGGGGATGAACGATATTGTGGCTGCACAGACTCCCTGGTTCATAATCCTGGCACCGCTGGCTGCGCTGATCTTCCTGATTACTTCAATGGCTGAGGTAGGACGTGCCCCCTTCGATCTCATCGAAGCTGAATCAGAGATTGTAGCTGGTTTTCACACTGAATATTCTGGTATGGGGTTTGGTGCCTTCTATGTCAGCGAGTTCCTTCATGTTTGGACTATTGGTGCTCTGATCGCCACTTTCTTCTTAGGCGGTTGGAGTGGCCCCGGAGCAGAAAGTATCCCCGTTCTGGGTATTTTGTATTTTTATATTAAAACTTTTTTAGGGTATTTCACGATAACCTGGATTCGACTGTCATTACCCCGAGTGCGTATCGATCAGCTCCTGGCTTTCAATTGGAAGTTCCTTACTCCGCTGTCCCTGGTCGTCCTGATCGTCACCGCTATTGTTGACAAGGCACTCGAGATGGCTGATGTGGAACGTTGGGCGTATGCGCTGATCATGTTGGCTGCCAACCTGGTCATCGGCTGGATTACTGTACTCATTTTGAAGGCTATCGAACCCAAGCGCAAGAGTGCTCGAGTTGAATTCGAAAAGCGCCCAGTCGCAATGGCCCCTAAACCCACGGATAACTGATTTTCGGATATTGGAGATTGGATGTTGGAAATTGGAGTGTATTCATGAGTGGTGCTGAAATTATCTTTCTCGTGATCGCAGCCGTAACTTTGCTGGCCGCGCTCTTTGTGGTCACAACGCAGAACCTGGTTCATGCAGCCCTATGGTTGATCTTGACCTTGTTTGGTGTGGCAGCGACATTTGTGTTGCTCAACGCCACCTTCCTGGCTGTGGTACAGGTGGTGGTCTATATCGGTGCCATCGCTATCTTGATGATCTTCGCGATCATGCTCACTCGTAGGGTGATGAAGGATAGCGGGCCGCAGACCAATTCGAATTGGATCTGGGCTGCGCTGCTGGGCTTTGTGCTCTTCGCCGGGCTGTCCTTTGTATTGATTAATTCGGGCGCAGCGGATGCTTCGCTTTCAGCCCTATCGGTTGACCCCGTGGTTCAATTAGGCCAAGAATTGGTTTCGCCTAACGCCTATGTGATCCCCTTCGAGCTGGCTTCGGTGCTACTCCTGGCAGCAATGATCGGTGCCATCGTAGTAGCTTGGAAGAATTGAGGAGTATGGAATGGTTTCATTATCCTGGTATCTAATTTTCGCAGCAGCTCTATTTTCCATCGGGTTGTATGGTGTTTTGGGCCGTAAGAATGCCATCGCCATTTTGATGGGTATTGAGTTGATGCTCAACGCTGTCAACATCAACCTGGTGGCGTTCTGGCGTTATGGCGACCTGGCCAACATTGCCGGTCAGGCTTTCGCTGTGATCGTGTTCGCCGTTGCCGCTGCTGAAGTCGCTGTAGGTCTGGCTTTGGTGATTTCAATCTACCGTCGCCGAAATACTGTGGTTGCCGAAGAATTAGACTTAATGAAATGGTAATAACGTTAGAACGCAAATCGTTGAAACGTTAGAACGTTTTTGTGAGGCATTTATGACAACAGAACTTTTGATTTGGTTAATTCCTGTTCCCCCGTTGTTAGCCTTTTTCCTGATTGTGCTCTTTACCAATCGAAACAGGGCACTGAGTCACACTATCGCTGTGGGTGCAGCGCTGCTTTCGTGGGCTGGGAGCATGGTGGTTTTTTGGAACGCACTCAAAGAAGGTGCTCATCATTTAGGTGAACACCCCTTTGGATCTGCCCTCAATTGGCTGCCGACAGGAGATTCATGGTTCCAAATTGGTGTGATGATTGATCCACTTGGGGCAGTCACCCTCTTTTTTGTAGCTTGGACCGTTTTGATGATCTTCCTGTATAGTGTGGGCTATCATAATTTTGGCCAACCCAAAGGCGATCATGACCGCAAAGGTCTCCCGCCGCACGGTGCTACAGTGGAGGATGAGCATGGGCACAAGCATAAAGTGCTCTCCATCGAGCCGATGTACTCGCGCTTCTTCGCATTTATTGGTTTATTTGCATTTGGGATGTATACTCTGGTGGTCTCAGACAACCTGCTGACGCTGTTCGTGGGTTGGGAGATTATGGGCCTTTGCTCCTACCTTTTGATTGGATTCTGGTATGGGAAGAAATCTGCCAGAGCCGCCATGATCAAAGCCTTCATCACCACCCGCGTTGGTGATGTTTTCATGCTCCTGGGTATCGCCTATCTTTATAGCGCGGCTGGCACACTGAATTTCAGACAGATCTTCTTTAATGATGAATTCCTGAGCCATTTGGCGCACGAGCCCTCGGGCTTTTTGGGCCTCTCTGCTGCTGGACTGATCGGCCTTCTGCTCTTTATTGGTACGGTTGGAAAATCAGCGCAGTTCCCTTTGCATGTCTGGTTGCCTGATGCCATGGAAGGTCCCACGCCCGTTTCGGCTATGATCCACGCCGCGACTATGGTTTCCGCGGGTGTATACATGGTTATCCGCATGTTTCCGCTGCTCTCGGCCGGAATGGACCATGGACATCTGACGGACCCAATGCAGGTGATGGCGTTCATTGGGGCGTTCACGGCCCTTTTCGCGGCCACGATTGCCCTGGCTCAGAACGATATCAAACGTGTGCTGGCGTACTCGACGATCTCTCAGTTAGGGTACATGATCGCCGCCTTGGGGATCGGTGCGTACGTTGCGGCTGCCTTCCACCTGGTCACTCACGCTTTCTTCAAAGCGCTCTTGTTCTTGGGTTCAGGCTCGGTGATCCACGGCATGGAGCACGGTGTCTTCCACGTTAACGACCACCACACCGATCCTCAGGATATGTTCAACATGGGCGGCCTGCGCAAGAAGATGCCAGTCACATTCTGGACTTTCTTGATCGGTGGTTTTGCGCTCTCTGGGTTCCCCATCCTGACAGCCGGTTTCTGGTCCAAAGATGAGATCCTGGCAGATGCCTGGGCGCATGGCCATTCGGCTGTGTTCTGGACCCTGGCCATCGCCGCTTTGTTGACGGCGTTCTACACAATGCGCCAGATTACGTTGACCTTCTTCGGGGAGCACCGCACTGAGGCGGCTGAGCACGCCCATGAGACTCCCTGGACGATGACGCTGCCCCTAGCGATCCTGGCGGTCTTTGCAGTGGCATTTGGCTGGGTGGGCATCCCCGAACATTTCCCCGTTATTGGCGGGATACTGCCCAACTGGTTCCATGGAGTTGCCTATGCACTGCCCCACCCACCGAAAGGGATTGAATTCAATTGGTTCCCGCTGATCGTTTCTTTGGTCGTAGCCCTGGGTGGCTTGTCGCTGGGCTGGCTGGTTTACCGCAATGTCAAAGCCGGTCAAGAAGATCCGCTTAAGAAGCCTCTGGGTCCCATTTACACGTTATTGCAGAACAAGTACTACTTCGATGAGCTGTACGATCTGATCTTCGTCAAGCCCGCCATGTGGATCTCTGAGACTCTTTCCTACAAGTGGATGGATCGGGGTTTGATCGATGGCATTCTGCATGCTTTCTCCCGAGGATCGTACGCCTTGGGGGGTATTTTCCGAAATTACATCGATGTGCCGATTGTCAACGGCTTTGGTGACTTCGTAGGTGAAGGCGTCAAGAAACTTGGCAAGGCTTTCCGCGTCATCCAGACGGGCAGGGTTCAGCAATACATGGTAATTGCCCTGGTGCTGGCGTTTGGCACGTTGTTTTATTATTTATTTAGTGTTGTGATGCCCTAGTAATTTGCCCTCACCCCACCTCTGACCCCAGGGTCGGCGCGGGTGAGGGAGGAGAAAAATATGGAATTTATCTCAAGCAACTTACTTGCGCTGATCCTTTTCCTGCCTGTCCTGTCGGCGGTGGTCGTAGCGCTGCTGCCCAGTGAAGAGAAAAAACTGATCCGCTGGGTGGCCCTGATTGCGAGTTTCATCCCCTTTGTGCTCTCCCTGGTGCTGTGGTTTCAATTTGATAGCGCTGCGAAAGGTTTCCAATTCGAGCAGCAAGTGGCCTGGTTCGAGGCAATCAACTCCTCTTTCCACCTCGGCGTGGATGGGGTTTCCTTGAGCATGGTCTTGTTGACCACGCTGCTGACGCCCCTTTGCATTCTGGCATCCTTTGGCATTGAAGATCGCGTCAAGGGGTATATGGCTCTCTTCTTGATGCTAGAAACCGGCATGTTAGGTGTCTTCCTCTCCCTGGATTTATTGCTCTTCTTCGTCTTCTGGGAGATTGGCCTGGTCCCGATGTACTTCCTGATTAACCAATGGGGCAGCGAGAAAGGCGAGCGTAAACTGTGGGGCGGCATGAAGGTCAACGCCCGTACCTATGCTTCCTTCAAGTTCATGATCTATACCATGGCTGGTTCCCTGGGCTTGCTCCTGGCCGTCCAGTTGATTGGCGTGGTCGCGGGCACGTTTGACCTGACGCAATTATTCGAAATCTGGCCAACCCTGACCACCCTGGACAATATTGGCCCCTGGGGTCTCTCAGTAGCCACAGTAAAAGTGATCGTCTTCTGGGCCTTCGTGATCGCCTTTGCGCTCAAGGTTCCGGTGTGGCCCTTCCACACCTGGCTTCCCGATGCGCATACCGAAGCCCCTACGGCAGGCTCGATGATCCTGGCCGGCGTGCTGCTAAAGCTGGGCGCATATGGTTTCCTGCGCCTGGTGCTGCCGCTCTTTCCGGAGGAGGCTCACACCTACGCTGGAGCTTTGGCCTTCCTGGCAACCATGGCGATCATTTTTGGCGCCTTCAGTTCCTACGGACAGACCGATTTCAAGCGTCTGGTGGCTTATTCTTCAGTCAACCACATGGGCTTTGTGGTGCTGGGTATCGCTGCGGCAGCTTACGCCGCCGGGACTGAGCACGCCACCATTGCCATGAACGGCGCGGTCTTGCAGATGTTCAATCACGGGCTTTCTGCTGCCGGGATGTTTTTCCTAGTGGGTGTGATCTACGAGCGCACGCACACCCGCAACTTGGATGATTTTGGCGGTTTATTCCCGTTGGTGCCTGTCTACGGCGGTATTTTGATTTTCACATCGATGGCCTCCCTGGGATTGCCGGGCTTGAATGGCTTTGTATCCGAATTCCTGGTAGTACGAGGCGCCTGGCCGGTTTTCACAGTTTATACCGCCCTGGCGATGATTGGCCTGCTGTTTACAGGTGCTTACATCCTCAAAGGGATCAAGCAAGTTCTACATGGCCCGCTCAATGAAGCCTGGGCGCACGGTGAGCACCGCTTGAGCGAGATCAATGCTCGCGAACTCCTGGTTATGGCCCCGCTGATGGTGATGATGCTCTGGCTGGGCGTCTGGCCAGCATGGCTGCTCGATGTCATCAATCGTGCTGTGGAGATGCTCTTCTAGAACGTTCTAACGTATACACGTTGAACGTTAGAACGTTACTGAGGTGATTTATGCAATTTCCGATCATTAGTGTTATCGTTTTCACTCCGATCGTCGCCGGGTTGCTGATCTTCCTGATCCCCGGTGAGCGCAAGACAGAGATCCGCGTGACAGCCCTGGCTGCCGCGACCTTTGCCCTGGCGCTTTCGATCTGGGTGTATTTTTCCTACGATGTCGCTGCGGGCGGCTATCAGTTTGTGGAGAAGTACAACTGGCTGCCCCAGCTGGGGATTTCCTATTATGTTGGAGTCGATGGGATGAACACGCCTCTGCTCTTGCTGACTGGCGTAGTTATGTTCACCGGCGTATTGATCTCTTGGGGTATCGACGACCGGCCACGCGAGTTCTTCGGCTTCCTCTATATCTTGGCGACGGGTGTGTTTGGGGTCTTCGTAGCCCTGGACATGTTCATGCTGTTCTTCTTCTACGAGATCGCCGTCTTCCCCATGTATTTGCTGATCGCAATTTGGGGCTGGAAGGTCACGCGAGAGTACGCTGCTATGAAGCTGACCCTGTACCTATTCATCGGGTCAGTGATCTCCCTGGTCGGCGGGCTGGCGATGTTCTTCACATCTGGGCTGGGGACATTCGATATGATCGCCCTCGAGGGCGCAGGGTTCTCCCTGGCTTTCCAGAAGTTCTGGTTCCCCTTCGTGTTTATGGGTTTTGCGGTCCTGGGTGGTATCTGGCCTTTCCATAATTGGTCTCCTGATGGGCACGTGGCCGCCCCAACGGCAGTCTCGATGTTCCACGCTGGGGTGCTGATGAAGCTGGGGGCCTTCGCCGCTCTCAGGGTTGGGATCATGCTGCTGCCCGAAGGCGCTAAATTCTGGATGCCCTGGATCATCTTGTTGACGATCGTCAACGTGGTTTACGGCGCGTTCATCGCTATGGTCCAGAAAGATATGAAATACGTGATTGGTTTCTCTTCGGTCTCCCATATGGGTCTGGTGGCCATGGGTTTTGCCACGCTCAACCGTGAAGGCATGATCGGAGCCGGGGTGCAGATGTTCTCCCACGGTGTGATGACAGCCCTCTTCTTTGCTGTGGTTGGCATGATCTACGACCGGGCTCACACCAGACAGATCCCTGAGTTGGGCGGCTTTGCCAAGAAGATGCCCATCGTGGCCATCGCCTTCATTGTCGGCGGGTTGGTCTCCATGGGTATGCCGGGGTTCTCCGGGTTTGTGGCTGAATTCCCCATCTTCATGGGCGTATGGAAATATCGACCCTGGATTGCGATTGTGTCCGGGATCTCGATTGTGATCACGGCATCCTATATCATCCGGATTATCACGACAGTATTCTTCGGCAAAATGCCAGATCTCTTTGAGAACGGCGACGAACATCATGAGCCAATTGGCGACGTGATTGCACTCGACAAAGTCGCCCTGGTGCTGCTGGCCGGCATTTTGATCCTGGTGGGCGTCTTCCCATCGGTGATGGTGCCAATGGTTGAATCTGGCGTCGAAAATATCTTGCGCCTGCTAGGAGGTGCATAGTGGGTAGTATAACTACGACCATGATCCTGGCAATTCTGCCAGAAATCCTATTACTTGTTTTGGCTGGATTTGTGTTGTTGTTTGACGCCATCTGGTCTGAAGACAAACGCCGCAACCTGGGTTGGCTGGTCGCGGGCGGCTCGTTATTGATCCTGACCCTCAGCCTGGTCCTTGCTACCCCGGATGGATCCAATGAACTCATTTGGGGCGGGATGCTGCGCCACGATTGGGTGGGATTCGTCTTCAAGATGCTCTTCATCTTTGGTGTGGGCATCACTGCCTTGTTCGCCATGGATGTCAAGGGCTTGTCCGAACGCGGCGAGTTCTATCTGTTACTGCTGGTCTCCACCATTGGCATGAACCTGATGGCTACCTCGGCCGACTTGATCATGCTCTACCTTGCCATCGAAACTACCTCAATTCCCATGTACATTCTAGCCGGTTTCTTCAAATCAGATGATAAATCGACTGAGGCCGGATTCAAGTATTTGCTCTTCGGCGCCATGACCTCGGGGATCATGCTGTATGGGTTCAGCCTGTTGTTCGGTTTCACTGGTGTGACAGGGTTATATGAATTATCAGAGGCCATTCGAGCAGGCGCTATGGGGACCCCAATGGTGTGGATGAGCCTCTTGCTCGTCCTGGTGGGCTTCAGCTTCAAGATTTCTGCAGTGCCCTTCCACTTTTGGGCACCTGATGTTTACGAAGGCGCGCCAACGCCAGTAGCAGGGTTCCTCTCCACAGCTTCGAAAGCGGCCGGATTTGCCGTGCTGGTACGCGTCCTGATGGGCACATTCCCGGCTCTCAGTGGACAATGGAGCCTCTTGATTGCCATCATCGCTACCGTCACGATGACCCTAGGCAACGCCATCGCCCTGGCGCAAAAGAATATCAAGCGCCTGCTGGCCTACTCTTCGATAGCCCATGCTGGCTATATTATGGTTGGCGTGGTTACATTTTCAGAGTTAGGTGTAACAAGTGTAGTCTTCTATTTGATCGCCTATCTGGTCACAAATCTGGCAGCCTTTGGGATCATCGTAGCAGCTTGGCGAACCCTGGGATCGGATGAGATTGAAGCCTACGATGGTCTCAGCCGTCGCTCTCCAGGTCTGGCGCTGGCGATGCTGGTGGCCTTCCTTTCCCTGGCGGGAATGCCGCCCTTTGGTGGTTTCATTGCCAAGGTATTGGTCTTTGCCGCGGCTGTTGATGCGGGATGGGTCTGGCTGGCCTTCGTGGGCGTGCTCAACTCGATCATTGGGTTGTACTACTATTTGATTGTGCTCAAGCGCGTTTATCTATACCGCTCTGAGCAAGAAGACCAACCGATACCCGTGACGCGACCTTATGGGATTGCCTTGGTTGTTCTGTCAGTGGGAATTGTATTGTTAGGCGCATTCTTCGCCCCCTGGTTCACCTGGACCTCAGGCGCGGCCGGAGGGTTTTTCTAGGAAGACTGATGACTGGAGACGGAAGACCGTACATGCATTTCGCTCAAAAAATCATTTGTCGGTCTTCAGTTTCCAGTCTCCCGTCCATACAAGTTGACTGGTATTCGTTCCCTATGATACAATCTCGCCCGCTATGAGCCAAGC
>CAYWIC010000011.1:0-50817 GCA_964458115.1 uncultured Anaerolineales bacterium
TTTTGTTGCTCAACGCTTCTGTTTTGCCTGAGTTACTGCAGTAGAGTCTTGGTTAGAAAGTCGAAGAGTTCAATTTCCAGACCATCAGAATAAAGTTCACCTAACGTCCCAAAAATCCTGGTTTTCCTGCCCCCAAGGGGCATTTCCGTAAATGCCGTCATCGTAAAGGCTGCAGAGATTCCTCCAACAAACTCCATGTTCACGACCTGGTGATCCACAACATCATTATCACATTCGTAAACACAACGTCCATAAGGTCCTGTACTCAATGCTTCTTTAATGTTTTCGACTGTAGGATTGGGGGTTAACACTCTTACCGGCCACCCGGTATACCCCGGTTCCAGCCTATCCAGATATATCTTCTTGGCTGAGTAACTGCATTGTGGTTCATGATCACACTCCAGGCAGCGGAGAGCGTTTCCCGCTGCAGATGGTTTATTCGTTGTGATGAAATGATTAAGATTCCCAAAAGATGAAACTTTAATGCATGGTTTTCCAACGATATATCGTATCCAATCCAAATCATGGCACGATTTTTGGAGCAACATTGGAGATGATAAGGTTTGATTCCGCCAGTTACCCCGAACAAATGAGTGTGCATAATGCCAAAAACCCACAGGTTCAAGGTGTTGAATACTGACAATTTCACCGATTAGCCCTTGGTCGAGAATTTCTTTCAGTTGCTTTGTGTAAGTGGTATAGCGTAGTACATGGCAAACTGCAAATAATATGTTTTTCGCGAGCGCGGCTTCGACTATTTTTTTGCAGTCAGATGGGTCCGGTGACATGGGCTTCTCGAGCAGAATATGGTACCCAAGATTGGCCATTGCGACTGCAGGATCGGCGTGCATGGTATCTAGGGTTGCTATAACGGCAGCATCAGCGAATTTACCTCGTTCAATCACCTGCCTCCAATCATCAAACTGATTCTCGGGGGGTATAGAATGGTCTTTCGCCAAACGGTCGCGACGAACCTGGCGCGGTTCTGCCACTCCTACAATTTTGGCTTTATCAGGATGCTCAAGAGCAAATTCTGCATAGGTTTTTCCGCGATCGCCAGCTCCGACGATTATCAAATTGACAGGTTTCATCTCGCTTCCTTTTATTCTACGTGAATATCGTTGCTAAGGGTTTTAAGTGTTTTGCGGTTTGTGGCTTGAAATAAAACTGACCGGTTTCACCGCAAAACCTGTGTAAATGCCGGTATTTTCTCACAATTTATTTTGGAATTCTTTCCGGCATTTACTTATTGTTATGTTTGGCGGCAAATTGAAAAATTCATAGCACGCTTTCTTTCGCTGAATATATCAAAGACAGGGAGCCATCCCTCCAATACGATTATTTCATTCAAGCGAAGGCCACATTTTCCAGTGAAAATTTGCACGACGCAGTATTATAACTCATGAATTTCAGGCAAATTCAGACGGGTCTCTGGAAATTCCCGATGTGTACTCCAGATTTGGGGGTATGGGGCGTGCTGAGCACGCCCCATACCCCCAAATCTGCTAACTACCACGGTGATTCCTAGAAAGCCATTCAGACACTCTTGGCCTCCGAGAATTCATGGAGAGATATCCCTGATTTTAGCTAAAATCTATGCATTGATGAGCAAATGGAATTGTTGGCCATTTTCTCGCTGAACTGCGTAAGTCCTATGACTATTAAATCCTTTGTTTGAGCATTATTTCATTTTTGGAATATGTCAGCGTTTGCCACGTCGAATCTAGCGCCGTGAAACTCCTGGCACCCTTCTAAACGGTGTATAAAATTGCTATTGGGATATTTCCCGGAATTCTCTGTTTTACCCACCAGCAACCGCGGGAAAGAGCATGAATTGATCTCCGTCCTCCAGGGCTTCATCGAATTGATCCCCAGCCATTGGATGGCCGTTGCGGAAGAGACGAAGATGATCTCGAATCTCTCCATCGAATAAAACTGCCTCTCTGAACTCTGGAGGGTTTTCCTCGGTCAGCTTTTGAATAAGCTCTCTTACCGTTGATTCCCCATCCATGATGATCTCCTCACCCCTCTTTCCGGTAAAAGATGCGAGAAGGTTGAAATACCGGACTGAGACCTCAACCATCATAGATTTTCTGTTACCTGATAGGGTTCTGCCCACCCCAGGTTTGCCCGGATTTTCGCAGCCTTCTCTGTTCGCACTGATTCTTGAATGCGCTCTGCTGCATCGCTGAGAGCCAGGCGTTCGAGAGTTTCCGGAAGCGGTACTCCGTTTTCTCTATCCCATCCGCGCAATTCATAATATCGTGGGAGCATTCGTTCGATGTGGCATACACTTCCTTTGGCATTACCTGAGGGCGAAGGTTCTTCGGTGAATCTCGCTGGGAGCACATCATCAGCACTGGTGATCCCGTGCAAGGTATTGTAACAGCGCTGCAAATTGTAGATCCGCTCCCCAATTTGCTTTAAGCCTTCCGCATCGATCTCCATCCCAGTAATAACCCGCAGTGCCTCAGCTTGATCCTCCCAATAGATTTCCGCCATAACGAACGTACCGCCAGATTTACAATTTCCGCAAGAGTCGACCACCGCACCAAAATCTTCACCATCCTTGACCAGGAAAGCTTTATATTTCGTCTCCAAAGGCTCGACGATTTCTGGTAGGTAATCCTGCCCATAACGGCGAAGTCCTTCGGCGGGGTATCCGGTTTCGTCTAACACAGGGAAAGCTTTCAGATGGTCAGCGCCACGCGAGGAGGTGACATGAGCCAGCCCCATCGATTGTTGTGCTCGACCATCTTGGGCGGCTATATCCTGGCCTTTGACATGCATGGCAAATTGCTCTGATCCTCGACCAAGTATTTTGGCAAATCGGGCAGAACCCTCAGCCAAACTATCACCGAGTTCTGTATCGCGGAAGGTGATCTGGCGCAGTAATTCCAACATACCTGTGGCACTGCCCCAACTCAGATCGAGCCCCCCCATCTCTCCAGAGGAGAGAATTTCTCGGTCCGCCAATTCCATAGCGAAAGCAATTGCCCGACCAGCAGAGATCGTATCAAGACCCCAATCATCGCATAGCATATTAGCCTGCAGCAACGATTCGAGATCATCGTTTAGGATATTCGATCCTAGCGCGTTGAGGTTCTCATATTCGACGCTGTTCAGTCGCACACCCTCTCGATCGCGTACTTCGTAGATCGCATCACAACCTACGGGACAGGCATAACATGAGATATCACGGACAACATGCTCCTCACGCAACGTTTCCCCCGAGATGGCTTCGAATTGATCGAAACTGCCGAATTGAAAGTTCTTGGTTGGAAAGCGCCCCATAGGGTTCATCAGCGCCACTAAACCTGGCGTCCCAAACCGTTTGATCCCAGGGAAGAATTCGTTGTTTCGGATAGCGGTATGATGCCTCAGCGCCAGAGAAGCAGCTTCACTTGGGTTTGCGATCGAGATCTGCCCAGTTCCCCGAACAGCCACCGCCTTGAGGTTCTTGGAGCCCATCACTGCACCCATACCGGAGCGAGCTGCCTGGCGTCGATAGGTGACGTTGATGGCAGCATAACGGACCAGGTTCTCTCCCGCTTGGCCGATCGCGGCAACTTTTATTTCAGGGTCTCCTACTTCTCTTTGTAGGATTTCTTCAGTTTCAAAAGTGCCTTTTCCCCAAAGGTGTGTTGCATCTCGTAATTCGACGACATCATTGTGAATGTACAGGTACACTGGGATGTTAGAACAACCTTCGAGAATAATGAAATCATAACCAGCAAACTTCAACTCCGGACCAAAATGTCCACCTGAATTCGAATCACCATAAATCCCCGTTAGTGGAGATTTGGCAACGAATTCCAATCTTCCAGAATTAGGCATCGGTCCACCACTGAGCGGGCCAGGAGCAATGATCAGTTTATTCGCAGGGCTTAGAGCACCAACTTCAGGGGGAACTTCATCCCAAAGGATCTTGGTACCGATACCATTTCCTCCAAGATACATCTCAGCCCATTCAAGTGGCAAGGGGATTTTTCTGATTGTAGCAGAGGACAGATCGACACGCAGATAGCATCCAGTATAGCCTCCGTAAGGGTAAGCGTTCATTTCGACCTCCGGGGTGATTTGAAGCCTTTTCGAGTTCTTTCCGCCTCCAAAGATTTCACTCGATCCGCCAATAATCGATAAAGCTCTTCTCCACTTGATTGATCATCGATCACCGTTAGCGAACCTGGCTCACAGACCTTGACGCACCAGGGATCGCCTGCACACATATCGCACTTCACAACAACTGCCTTCCCGTGTTTACCCCTACCAGGGATAACGTGTAATGTGATCGCCAGGATATCGCAAGCAGCAACACATTTACTGCAACCCGTGCAGAGGGTCTCCGCGATGATTACTGAACCCGATGAAGTGAAGGTAATCGCCCCTGGTTCTGGACAAACTCGAACGCAGGCCTTTTCTTCACACAACGTACACGCTATTGGGAGGAAGATACCAGCCTGCTCGTCCTTCCACACCTTAATGCGTGAAAGAGTGGGATTGACTTGCTCTTCGTGGACTAGAGAGCAATATACTTCACACAATCGACACCCTGTACAGGTTTCTGGATTAATGTGCAATCGTTTCATTCAACTATTCCTGATACCCATTGTTTTGGCACCATCGAGGATGGGTAGGCTCTCATCTTGGTTGAAACCGATCTCGGATATGAATTCCCAACTTAGTAAGCTCTTTGTTTTCAAAATTTACACCCAAATTTTGGTAAGTAATATTGTACAAATTTAAGTGTAGCGTTACAATAACACAGGTGACTTTGAGAGTCAAGAATGCTAGTTCTACGATGACTATTTTTTGGAGAATGCGTGTGTTTAGAACATCCACCATTGACTTGACCAGTGGAAAGATTACGATCGAGGATACCGACCCTCAATTGATACAAAAATACCTAGGGGGAAGGGGGCTAGGAGCGGCTCTGCTCTACGAGTCTGTAGACGCATCCATTGGGCCGTTCGACGCAGAAAACCGTTTAATATTCACGACAGGTCTTTTCAACGACACGTCCTGGCCGACTTCATCCCGATACCATGTCACATTCAAGTCACCGGCGACAGAGGCTTATGGCTATGCTAATTCAGGTGGATATTTTGGGCCCGAGTTCCGCAAAGCCGGGTACGATGCTCTGATCGTCACGGGAAAAGCGAAGTCTCCAGTTGTGCTTCAGCTAACAGACCAGGATATTGAGATAAAACCCGCAGAGGACTTATGGGGCAAAAACACTTCAGAGACTGAGAGGATATTACGTCAGCAAGGTGGTCGTGTAGCTTCTATCGGGCCGGCTGGGGAAAATTTGGCGCGCCTAGCAGCGATCATCAACGATGGCGGGCGCGCTGCGGCGCGCGGCGGACCTGGGGCTGTGATGGGCAGTAAGAACCTAAAAGCCATTCATGTGATCGCATCGAAACGATCAAACACCAGCCCACCCAGTTTTAGCAAGATCGCAGGTAGCAAATCCAAAAAAGTGTTCAACCACTCTGGGGTTCAAGATCTTAGAGAGAAGACCACGGTTATGCTCATGGAGGTGCAAAACTACTTTGGAAAATTACCAGCACGCAACCACCAAGTAGCAGGAGTGCCTTTCATTGACAAGTTAGACAGCCAGGCCATCAGCAAATTCTGGCTCAAGCGCAAATCTTGTGCCGCCTGCCCCATTGGCTGTGCTCGCAAATCAGGAATTGACTATGATGAAGGCTTCATCGAGATCGAAGGACCGGAGTATGAGACTACAAATGCGTTCGGCCCAATGGTCTGGAATGATGACCCAGAAGTCGTGATCGCGGCAAACCACATGTGCAACGAATATGGGCTCGATACCATCTCGGTTGGGGTTACGATAGCCTTTGCCATGGAATGCTACCAGCGCGGTTTGCTTGAGGATGATCTCTTCTCACTTGAATGGGGTGACAAGAATACCATTCTGGGCTTGGTGGAGGCGATTGCCTTTCGAAAAGGAATTGGGGATCTGCTGGCGGAAGGGACACAGCGTGCAGCTAAGGGGATAGGTCGCGGTGCAGAGAAATTCGCCATGCAAGTAAAAGGACTCGAGCTTCCCCGGCAGGAGCCTCGCAAAGCCATCGCCTTTGGTTTGGGTCACTGCACCAGCAACCGTGGCGCCGACCATCTCTATGCGCTACCTACTCTCGATGCAATCGCAGACTGGGAGACAGCGCGCAAGATCTTCCCAGAGGAGATCGTTGAAGGTGTGATGTCGTTTACTGAAGATACCTACAAACCCGATCTGGTCGTCTACAATGAACATTTTTGCGCCATTGCTGATTCAGTTGGGATCTGTAAATTTAGCACCCCAGAGATGTATGCCCTGCTAGTAGAAGATTTAGCTGAGGGATTGAACGCCTTATGCTTTGAGTGTACTTCGGAGAGTCTTCTCAAGATTGGAGAAAGGATCGTCAATCTCGAAAGAATGTACAATGTCCGTCATGGCATGGATCGCAGGGATGATCAACTACCCGAACGCTTCACCAACGAGCCACTCCCAATATTTCAAAGTACCAAAAGAGGTACAGGGAGTAAACCATACGTGGAGCCTGAATCTACAGGGCCAGTGATTAAATTGCATCCTTTGCTGGACCGATATTATCAATTGAGAGGCTGGGACTCCAGCGGTATTCCTACATCCAAGAAATTGAAGCATCTAGGGATATCAATCGAAAGGACTGAAATTTGAATACCAGGCAGAGCAGTGAACGAAATCAAGATCTTGAAATTGGTTTGAAAATTAGAAAGCGACGCCAGGAGTTAGGCTTTAGCTTACGGCAACTCGCTGAAAAGACCGAATTGACCGCCTCTTTTTTGAGCCAGGTCGAACGTGGGATCACAAGCACATCCATAGGCTCACTTCGAAAAATCGCCGCCGGGCTTGGAGTTTCTCTATTGCATTTTTTGGCAGATAACATCGATCTATCGCCAGTCGTGAGAAAGGATTCTCGCACGCAGTTGAAATTCTCTAACTCTGGACTCGTGTATGAGCTTTTGGTACCAGACCTCACCCGCAAAATGGAAGTTTTTATGGGCGATATCAAACCTGGAAGGGAGAATATTGCCAGAACGCCATTGCGTGAACCTACAGAGGAATGCATCTATGTTTTAGAGGGGAGCCTGGAAATTGGGTTGGTTCACGAAACGTATATCGTCAATGCCGGCGATAGCATCTACTTCGAGGGCGTGCAACTGGTTTGGCTTTCTAACGCATCAGAGTCCGAGGGTGCCCGATGGATCTCAGTGATTACTCCTCCAGTCTTCTAATGAATGGATGGAATATCCCTAAATCTGAGCGTATATACCTGAGAGAGTTAGCAGGCAAACAAGCAGAATTGGCGAGCTTACCAGTCATGGAAGAGCGCCGGCAGATGTGGTTGACACTCAATGATCATGGGCCGGGAGGGCGCCCTCCTGTAATCGTTGAGACGATCACTTTCGATCGCGATTTCATGCCCGAAAATATATTTCGATGTACAACCTCTGCTGGACGAGCAATTGAGGGCCAGCTTCTACGAAATATCCGAAACCATGAGCTAATTGGTGATGACAAGGTGATGCCCAACACTTTCAGGATCGAATGGTTGGTCGAAATCGATCATTTCGGCATCGACATTGAAAAACAGGTAGTCAAAGACGACCAGGGAATTCCTACGGGGTTCGAATTCATCCACCCTTTGAAGAATCTCGAAGCAGCTATTCATCTACTCCAATCTCCCCGCTGTTCGGTAGACCGAGAGCAGACGATGCTGTGGAAGGCTTTTATGGATGATCTCTTGGGAGACTTTCTCCCCGTGGAGATCTGCAGCGGGATCTATGGAGAAACCATGCTTACCTACAGTGTGATCGAACTGATGGGTATGGAAGCATTCTACCTGGCAATGTACGATGCTCCGCAAGAATTACATCAACTCATGGCTTATTTGCGGGACGGATGCTTGCGTGTAATGCGTTGGGCTGAGGAAGAAGAGTTACTGTGCCTCAACAATGGCAACCATGAGAGCTTTGGGTCCAGCTTCAATTTCACCCATAATCTTCCAGGTGATGATTTCGACCAGGATTCGATCAGGCTATGCGATATGTGGGGGGCAGCAAACAGCCAGGAGTCCGTGGGAATATCACCAGCGATGTTCCATGAATTCTGCTTCCCCTATTACCGTGATATCTGTGAGCCGATGGGATTTGTATACTTTGGTTGTTGTGAGCCCGCCGATCCATTCTGGGATGATCTGCAATCTTTACCTCACCTGAAAAAGATCTCTATCTCTAAGTGGGCCAACGAAGAATTCATGGGGGAAGCATTGAGGGGCAGCGATATTATCTACTCGCGCAAACCAGATCCCAATCTCTTAGGAGTCGATATCCATCTCGACGAATCTGCCTGGGCGAACCATATTCGCAAAACTCTGAAGGCAACCCGGGATGTGGGAATCGAGTTCATTGTACGGGATGTGTACACGGTCCATGGAAATCTCGACAAACCTCGACGTGCGGTCGAGATCGCCAGAAAAGAGATCGATGAGTTTCTGGGATATTGACAAATTACAACCCACCGCACGACTGAATATGAAGGCATTCGCGTACAGTTTTCACCAGGCCATGAAATCAAAAGGCAGAATTTCCACAAGCAAAAAAATTATAGGAGCAAAATCACAATATGGAACTTGGAAAACATACACATGAGGAAATATTCTCACAACCTGAATCTTGGGAATCCGCATTATCTACGCTAAACGCAAAAATAAATGATTTAAAGGAAATATGGGATACGTGGAGTTATGATCAGGTGGTTATTACTGGATGCGGGTCATCTTATTATCTTGCCCTCTCAGCGGCCGTTCTGATCGAACAACTATCTGGTATTCCAGCGCGCGGGGTGCCGGCTTCCGAGGCCTGGTTCTCCCACCCAACCTATTTCGCTAACCGGCGCTCGTTGCTCATCGCAGTCAGCCGTTCCGGTCTCACTACGGAAACGATCAAAGCCTGTGAGCGATTCCTAGAGTCTGGCAGCGGTGATCTCTTGACAATCTCCTGTTATCCCGAAGCGCCAATGGCATCAATGGGGATGACGAATATTATCCTTCCATCTGGTCAAGAGCAATCAATTGCCCAAACGCGCGCCTTTTCAACCCTCTATCTGGCGAATATTTACCTGTCATCGCTATGGGGTGAGCGGGAAGACTTACTAGATTCCCTCAACAGGCTGCCAGCCATCGGCAGAAGGATTCTCTCAAACAGTAAGGGTTTGGCAGAAAAACTCGGCCGAGATGCGGACATCGACCGTTTCTATTTTCTCGGTTCGGGACCTCGTTATGGGCTGGCCTGTGAATTGAGCTTGAAGATGAAAGAAATGAGTCTGAGCCACAGCGAGCCTTTCCACTTCATGGAATTCCGTCACGGGCCGATGTCTATGGTTACGGATAGCACCTTGATGGTCGGTCTGGTGTCACCAACAAACAAGGCGTCAGAACTGAAGGTGCTCGACGAGATGCGCAATAAAGGCGCAAGAGTGTTGGTGATGAGCAATCAAGATGCAGATGTATCATTCGACGCCGATCTCGATGAGGTCGCGAGCAATATCCTTTACATGCCAGTGGGCCACATCCTAGCTTTCGAACGTTCGATCAGTCGTGGCCTTGACCCAGATAAACCGCTGCATCTGACAACGGTAATCGAACTTGATGAATAGTTAAAAGTGGGGTATTTCAGGAATATGGGGCGGTGGAAAAGCCACCGCCCCATATTCCCGCCAATTTCTCATCAAAATTCGAGCTCACTAGATACTTCTAAAACGAGGAATATAATGACGAAGATCAGTTTTATTGGCGCCGGCAGTATGGAATTTACTCGTCGGTTTGTGAGAGATGTCTTAACGTTTCCCTTATTGCAAGACGCTACCTTCTGCCTAATGGATATTGATGCCGAAAGGTTGGATTGGTCGCGGCAGATGGTCGAGAAATATGTTGCCGTGGGGAACCATCAGGCAACTATCGAAGTAACGCAAGATCGAGCGAAAGCCCTGAAGGGTGCCGATTTCGTTGTTGTGACAATACTGGCTGGCACTACGGATGTCTGGCAGCACGATATCAGGATTCCAAAGAAGTATGGCGTAAATATCAATATCGGAGATACGCGCGGCCCAGCGGGGATTTTTCGCGCACTGCGCACCATCCCTGTGATGGTGGATATTGTCAGGGATATGGAGCGTTATTGCCCTGAAGCCGTCATGCTCAACTACACCAATCCAATGGCCATGCTGTGCCGTGCATTGCAGCGCGAAACGTTTATCACCGTTACCGGCCTCTGCCACTCTGTGCAAGGTACGGCGGAAATGCTCGCCGGCTGGATCGGCGCACTGATGGATGAAGTTACATATCGATGTGCGGGAATCAACCACCAGGCCTGGTACCTGGATTTCGAGTGGAATGGAGTGGACGCGTACCCGCTGATCCACAAAGCGATCACCGAGAGGCCAGAAATCTACCAGGAAGAGGTCGTGCGCAATGAGATGTATCTCCATCTTGGCCATTACGTAACCGAGTCCAGCGGCCACAATTCAGAGTATAACTGGTGGTTCCGAAAGCGGCCCGATTTGATAGAGCAATATTGCACCCACGGTACGGGTTGGAACCCCGGCGAATATGCCTATATCTTGAATGAATACATGGCCAGGGAGGATACCTGGCGGGACGAAATGAAAGCTTTCCTCAACGCAAAAAATTACCAGGATCAGGACAACGAGTGGCTCTTGCAAGAATACGCGGCTTTCATAATCAATGCACTCCTGGGCGGTAAGGGCTTCGTCTTCAACGGCAATGTGCCAAATACCAGCATTATTACGAATTTGCCAGAAAATGCCTGTGTGGAGGTGCCGGTTTATGTCGATAAAGCTGGCTTTCACCCCATCCATGTAGGCGATCTGCCACCACATTTACTTGCACTGAACCACATCACGGTAATGAGCGAGGAAATGGCCGTAGAAGGCGCTCTGACTGGTGACCCCGAATTGATCTACCACGCCATCGCCTACGACCCTTTGACTGCCGCTGTACTTTCACTGGCCGAGATCAAGACAATGGTAAACGAGATGTTTGCCCAAAACAAAGCACACTTACCCCAGTTCAAACATTTTTCCATTTGATGGCGGCAAAGTCTTGCAAACCGACGGTAGCTAAAAGGATAATCCAATGACCACATTGACCTCGCGTGAGCGCATTCTCCGCGCATTGAATTTCGAAGACGTCGATTATCTGCCCTGTTGCTTCATGAGTTTCAGCGCATTGCGCAAAAGGCTCGATGAAGATATGTTCGCTTTGAGCAAATCCGAACTCGAGATGGGTTTGGATTCGATGTTGTTCATCCCCTCCGCAGGGCGGCCATTACGCCCGGATCACCCAGATTTGAGGGGATTGCCAGTGCGCCCCGACCCCGCGGTGAAAAATAGGGTGTGGTCGGAGATCACTGGGGATAGCAAGACCATCCTGCACAAAGAGTACACCACCCCTGCAGGCCTGCTGTCTACGGCGGTAGAGGTACCCGACGATTGGACACATGGCGAGTGCATCCCCTTCATCGATGACTATCAGATCCCCCGCATGCTCAAACCTCTGGTCAGCCAGGAAAGAGAATTAGAAGCTTTACAGTTTATGCTCACGCCGCCAAATGACGAGGACAAGACCGCCTACCGCGAAGAGGCCAACCGTGCTCATGAGTTTGTGGGCGAGCATGGCGCTTTATTGGCCGGAGGCTGGGGCGTCGGCATGGATATGGCCAACTGGCTCTGTGGAATGAACGAGTTGATGATGGCAACTATAGATCGACCCGCCTTTGTCGAGCAAATCTTGGAGATGATCCACACCTGGAATATGCAGCGCATGGAA
Source organism: uncultured Anaerolineales bacterium (assembly GCA_964458115.1). Lineage (GTDB taxonomy): Bacteria > Chloroflexota > Anaerolineae > Anaerolineales > UBA11858 > NIOZ-UU35. The sequence goes on from CAYWIC010000011.1 coordinate 11,895, forward strand.
CTCGTATTGTCGGCTCCGTTAGATTTGTACATCCGCCGGGCCTGGTATGAAGGCGTCGATTTTGTCATGCCCGATTTTTACCGCCAGGCGGTTTTGCCGCGCCTCAAGCAAGAGGTAGATCTGGCGCACGAGCGGGGTGCCAGATTCGGCTTTATCTGCACCAGCGGCACGCAACCCTTACTAGAGCTGTATCTTGAGGCAGGCGTCGATGTGCTCATGGGCATAGATCCCGTCCAGGGGACGTATACTGACATGCCTTATCTTAAATCTGTGGTAGATGAAAAGATTGCCCTGTGGGGAGGTGTGTCAGGGGCAGTGACTGTAGAATTAGGTTCTGAGGATGAAATCCGGGATGCAGTGCGTACGGCAGTATCAACGCTGGGACCTCGCGGGTTGATACTATCACCAATTGATAACATCACCATTGATTCGCCCCTAACATGGAGCAATCTCGATATCTTCATTGATGAATGGAAACAAGTCCGCTGAGTCTACACAATCTATATGAAGATAAAGGGTCCCCCAGCGAAAAACGCTGCGGGAACCCTTTTTTTATCGAATTCCTAATGCTATTTCAGTGGCATACCCGCATCAACACAAATGTTTTTCACGCGATCATACATGCTTTGCCACTCATTGCTGGGAGTCAAACTCTCGACATCATAGCACTCTTTGAAACTCTTTCCCTTTGGGGGCTTCCCAATCATCTCTTCATAGCTTGGTATTAGAGCGTTGGCAATCTCGTTGGCCTTTTCCAGACTGAGCACTGAAGTTTGTTTGAACACCTCGCCAGCGAATTTGATCTCCAGGGGAGTTAGGAAGTTGGTATATCTTCCACCCGCCGTACGCGTTCCCGTGCAGGAAGACGCCCCACAAACGCTTAATAGCATCATCCCCACAGCAGATTCATAGAGCAACATCTCTGTGGCCGGGCCCGCAGTTTGATTGAGAACTGAATTTGTGCAAAGATGAGTGTTGCGGCTCAACGCCTGGAAAACGGTACTCAACGCCCATAAACTCTTGCGATCGGTGTTTCCCATCGTATGCAGGTCATAAGGGAAGCTGGCGCCGTTGCTGCACTGATAAACATTGTAAAGCATGATCGTCGCGGCAATACACGAAACCACAGATCCTTCGGGGCCCCCAGCGTAACCACCAATCATCGACCAGGAACCACCATACGACGTGCCGTTACAGTTATAAGTTTGGGCAAGCTTAAATAGATTTTCATACGTGGTCTTGATCTCTACGGGAGATAGACAAAGTACAATATCTCGTTCTGGTTTGTATCCACCTGGAATTCCATAGCCACCGAGCACACCATAATGTGTTGGGGCCGTACCCACCGCATACAGGCCGATCCCCTCTCGCCCTGCGCCACTGATTGCTTCGTAAAAATAATCCGCTTGCAGCTTACCTGCTAGCAATTCATAGGGGGAGCCTGCACGTAAAGGAGCCCCCCAGACAGTTTCCAAAGAAGGACCTTCTAATACATCAACAACTTCCAGACGCGCAATCCCTTCGACCAGTTGGACGAAGATATCCTCGCTGATGGCAATACTGAGCGGTGAAACCCAAATTGGCGCGGCGGAATCACTAACCTCTCGGTGCTGGAACGTGGCGATCTCATTGCCCTCACCAAGTGTGAACGTGTCTGGGGAAGCATCCAGGCCCGCTTGAAGTTCAGCGCGGCTGAATCGGATGGCACGTTCTGTGTCAGTACAAAGCATCCCGACTTCTTCGGCGACTTCGAAACCCGCCTGATAATAACGATCAGCCAAATCAAGGTCTTGGTTGATCGGATTGCCTGGATCGCACGTTTTATTCAACTCAAACTTGGCAAGCTTACCAGCAATGGTGTTGGGGATCACGTTCGTATCCCAGTCGAATTGCTTGACCAGCGGGCCCCGATGGGCTTTTTCAAGAACATCCAATAATCTAACGCGGTCGATTGACATGTGCTGATCTCCTATTCTTTAATGACAAGATTTCCAGATGAGGGTTGCGGGTGTGATTCAATAAGGTCATCACAAACTTGAACGGCAGATACCGCGCTCAATCCCCAGCCATCCGCGCCAATATCGCGTGCGAACTCCGGTGTCACCGGTCCACCACCAACAATGACGTAGAATTCTTCACGCACCCCAAGTTCCTTAAGCAGATCCAACACATCCTGCTGGTAGGGCATCGAGGTGGTCATCAGCGAAGATAGGGCGATGAACTTGGCCCTTTCTTTCTGAGCAGTATCAGCAATCTCCATAGGCGCGACGTTCACACCGATATCGACAACTTCGTAACCATTCACACTCAACATGCTCGAGACGAGGTTCTTGCCAATATCGTGGATATCACCTGAAACCGCGCAAATCACTACTTTGCCCTTAGATTCCGCTTCATGCTCGGATCCAAGATGTTGTGAGAGCACTTCCATACACGCTTTCATCGCCTCTCCCGCAAGCATTAGTTGGGGAAGGAATAATTCGCCACACTGAAACTGTTCGCCAATTTTGGTGATCGTATCAGAGGCGACATCGATCGCCTCTAGTACATTGATTTCGCTGGCGATGATCTCGCGGGCAGTCGCCTCCGCCGCATCCCGGTCCTGATCCAGGAGATTGGCTTCAAGTTGTTTTAGTAAAGTCGAGTCTTTGCTCATAGTTTGCTCCTGAGTTCGAATTGAGTTTTCGATCTAGCTAAAGACCTATAAAAAGATAGGCCGTGTGTTGACAGTAAACCGATTCCATTTTATACTGATCTTGATATAAGGTTATAACATTATAACAATTAACCTTTCAAGAGTCCAGTCACTGTGTCGAGTTCAATTCCTATGGTAGATCTAGAGCCAAAAGCAAGTGATTCGTATAGAATTGGCCATGTTGGTCAAACTAATCTGTACCTAGTGCACAACCGGCGCAGATGGTTTGAAAAATGTTGTCGTTCAAATTGATTGACGTTCACCCTCACCCTGACCTTAGCGACGCTGCGGTCTGTCCCTCTCCCAGTGGGAGAGGGGTTGAGGTGAGGGCGAGTCAGAACACTCAAACTTTCAGCACCGAAGCTGCACTAGTATTCAGAAAGGTGGAAGATAAATGAAGAATGCTGACCTTCTCTTGCGCAAAGGGTTGGTCGTGACGATGGATCCACGCCAACCTGTAATTGAGGGGGGTACACTTGCGATCAAGGGCAATCGCATCGTTGGAGTTGGATCTGATGAAGAGATCATTGGCCGATTTCAAGCAACGAAGGAAATCGAAGCGCTTCACAACGCCATCATCCCAGGGTTTGTGGATACACATCATCATTTCTTGCAAAATTTCCATAAGGGAACCCGCGACGACCTGGCTCTGGTAGATTGGGTTGAGCTTGTTTCCGTTCCGCGTATCAAGGTCGCAGTTCAAGATTATCTCGTTGGAGTCTATGACCTGCAGCAGCATGCATCACGGCTCGGTTGCGTGGATGCGATTCGCGCTGGAATTACTACAATCCTAAATATGGAGTGGGCCACGCATCCCAGCGTGGTCGATGTCTTCGAACAGGCGTGCATTCGCGTGGTGCATACGCTCACTTTTTCTGATCAATGGATTTCCCCTGAGGTTTTGATGCCCAGCGAGATGCAAATTTCGCTGTCCCATGATCTTCTCAAACGTTGTCAGGAATCGACGACTGGACGGGTATCCTTTCGCTACGGACTGGCATGTCCAAATTCCTGCAGCCCAGATCAAATCAATGAGATCCGCGGGTTGGCGGACGATTTGCAGGTGCCAATCCACATTCACATTGCAGAATCCGAATACGAGTGGAAGAAATTTAACTCGGAATTTGACATGACGCCCACTGGCTATCTGCACTCTTTAGGCGTCCTCGGTCCCGATGTTCTCGGAGCGCACTGTATCTGGCTTTCCGACGAGGATATTGAACTTTTCCAGAAGACGGGTACGAAAGTAGCCCACAATCCAGAATGCAACATGAAGGTCGCCGATGGGATTGCTCCTATCGTCAAACTCGTTGAAGCGGGAGTGGTTGTCGGGCTTGGAACGGATAGCTGCGCGGTTAATGACAATATGGACATGTTCGAAGCGATGCGAACTACGGCGTTCCTCCAAAAAGTGACAACCATGGATCCGCGGGTGCTCCCCGCGGAAGAAACGCTCCGCATGGCAACTTTAGGTGGTGCCGAAGCCTTGGGGATGGAAGACGAAGTGGGCTCATTGGAAGAGGGTAAGAAAGCCGATGTGCTGCTCATTGACCTCACTGGCACACATATGCGCCCTATCAACAAGATCGAAAACAGCCTGGTGTATGCGGCCAACGCAAGCGATGTTCACACCGTGATTTGTGATGGCCAAATTGTTATGGAGGACCGCAAGATCATGATCCTGGACGAAGAAACATGGGTCTCTGAAGCGGTCGATTATGCCTATCAGCGGTTCACTGAGGCTGGGATTGACTTGCCAAACTATTATCGACTGAATTACTAGCTCTATCAATGCAGGCTTCACCACGCAAGGTGGTGGGGACCTTCCAAAACAATAACAATGCTACTAAAAGATTTTCAACCTCGGCCCACGCTCGAAACGGTGATTACACCAGTCGAGCAGCCGCGCTTCCCGGTCGTCGATGCTCACAATCATCTTGGTGCAGTTATCGGACGCACTTGGGATCAGCACCCTGTGTCCGAACTGATCGACATTCTTGATCAGTCCAGGGTTCATACATTTGTTGACCTGGATGGGGGCTGGGGGGAGGATACCCTAAATGCCCATCTTGATCGTTTTAAAGCCTATGCTCCAGATCGATTTCAGGTATTTGGCGGCGTAGACTGGAAGATGTGGGGTGAATTGGGAAATCGTTTTCCGGACTGGGCAGCGGGGAGGCTGGAAATCCAGCAGAAACGCGGCGCCGATGGCTTGAAGATCTGGAAACCTTTTGGGCTTACGGTTAGAGATCATCTCGATAACCTTGTACGGGTTGATGATGAACGATTGGACCCCATTTGGGAAGCAGCGGCGGAGTTAAATCTTCCTGTTCTGATCCATGTTGCCGATCCAGTAGCATTTTTTCAACCACTTGACATACATAACGAACGTTGGGAAGAATTGATGGCACATCCTGATTGGCACTTCCCCAGCCCGCCATTCCCTGCGTTTCTATCGATTGTCGAAGGTCTAAAGAAGCTCGTCTTACGATTTCCAACACTGACTTTCATCGGTGCCCACGTGGGATGTTATGCGGAAAACTTGCAATGGGTTAGCGAGATGTTGAATTGCTGCCCCAATTATTATGTTGATATCAGCGCGCGAATTCCAGAGCTTGGTCGGCAGCCCTACTCTGCCCGGCGCTTTTTTATCGAGCACGCAGATCGGATTCTCTTTGGGACAGATATGGATCCAAGTCCGAGCATCTACCAGATTTTTTATCGCTTCCTCGAAACGGAGGATGAGTACTTTCCGTACACTGTGGACGATATACCAGATCAGGGCCGCTGGCGCGTTCACGGCCTTGCGCTTCCCGATGATGTTTTGGAAAAAATCTACAATGCCAATGCGCGCAAGATCCTGCACCTTCGATGAGGCCATGAAGGAGCGGGGAGCAATCGCGTATACCGTTCAAAATAAATCTCCCCATGAATTACCACTTGAATCGTCAAGGTTATGAACTTCAGCGTATCAAATTCCGGGTGAGCACGGGCGCTTGCCACACGGGTTCGACAGGAGACCGTTATGAGTGCTATTGACCCCGCTGACCTACTTGAATGGTGTAAGATTCCCTACGATCAATTGGAGACTCATCCAGATCGGAAAGTAAATTTTCGTTTATGCCCAGATTCCCAAACAATGGGCAAGATCATGGCGCGTGAACTCATCGATGAGATCGCTGTCCACAATCAGGCTGGGGAAGAAACACGCGCAATCATTCCTTGCGGCCCCAGTATCTGGTACAAGCCTTTCACCGAAATGGTCAATCAAGAAAAGGTCAGCCTGAAGAGCCTGGTTGTCTTTCACATGGATGAGTGCCTGGATTGGCAGGCGAACCCATTGCCCGAGGCGCACCCGTATAATTTTCGCACGTTTATGGAGAGGTACTTTTACGGTCCGGTTGATTCTGACCTTTCAACGACTGCAGAGTACCGCATCTGGCTTAACAACGAGAATATCGAAGAAGTGAAACGTCTCATTGGGGAGGCCCCGATTGACATTACGTATGGTGGTTGGGGCCAGGATGGTCATATCGCCTACAACCAGGCCCGGCGTCATCCTTTCAGTAAGATCACGGTGGACGATCTCCGCCAATCGACGGTCCGGGTTCAGGAAAATAATCTGGATACAATCCTGGCCCTGGCGCAGCGAACTTTCGGCGCAGCATACCAATTTGTTCCCCCAATGTCCGTCACACTGGGTGTCAAAGAGTGCCTTTCAGCAAAGAAAGTGCGCGTCTTCAGCGATACTGGCGCCTGGAAGCAGACCGCCTTGCGGGTGGCTCTCTTTGGCCCGTTGACTACGGAGTATCCTTTGACTCTCTTACAGGAACACCCAGATGCACTACTGACGGCGACAATCGACACCGCAAAACACCCCATCAACGAGCATCCCGAATGGGATTTGGGCGTTTAATGCTGATGAAGAAGGTCAGATGAGCGCCATAATAAACTGCGACCGGGAAAGGCGGTTCCAGGGGATGATCGGGGTAGGCGGGATTGGCAGTGGATCTTTTTTTGAACTGCGTGGGGATCATACGCTCGGAAGAGAGGAAAGTCGGTCAGGACGCTTTCTCCCTCACCGCGATTATTGCAAATTGCATATCGTCTCCCATTACGTCAACGCCTTGCTGGGGCCTTCTTTCGAAACGATCCTGATTGGAAAGGTCGGGGAAGATAATGTTGGTGCGCGAATATTGAATGAGATGGATTCCGCAGGACTCGACATCAGGCACGTTGAATCGATTGCGGGGGAAAGCACCCTGTTCTCATTCTGTTTCCTTTATCCGGATGGAACCGGTGGTAATTTGACAGTGGACGATTCCGCGTGCGATAAGGTGAACGCAGCCTTTGTTGCACAGGCTATACCAGAGTTTCGGCGGTTGGCAGGGAAAGGCATTGCACTCTCTGTTCCTGAGGTTCCGCTTGCCGCCCGGAAAAAGCTTCTCCAATTGGCCACTCAATACATGTTCTACCGCGTGGCCTCTTTTGTATCAGGCGAGATACACGCAGCATGCGAAATGGGTTTGCTAGAAATGGTAGATTTGCTTTCCATCAACACCGATGAGGCCGCGGCTATTGCAGGGCTTTCGCTTGGTGAACGACAGATGGATGAAATCATTGAGTCGGCTATTCTTGAACTCAAAAATCATAATCCCGATATAAAAGTGTGCATTACCGCAGGCGGGAGGGGTAGCTGGTGTTGGGATACACAATCAATCACACACTTACCTGCATTTGAAATTCAAGCTGTAGGGACCGCGGGTGCAGGCGATGCGTATCTAGCAGGTGTAATTGCAGGAGAAGTAGTTGGGTTGCCATTGTCCATAGCGCAGGAGATAGCAACACTCACGTCAGCGATGGCTGTAACGTCTCCACACTCCATCAATCCAGAAATCTCCTGGGGAACCCTACTGGAATTCGCACGGCGTAACGCGTTCAGCCTTTCCGATCACGCACTCAGTTTGCTCTCGGAATCACGATCTTACAAGCAGCAGGAGGGATTTATATGAAGGGAATAAAATTTTTCGATGCAGGCCATTCCACATGCTTCGAAAACAATGGGATACAAGCATATGCAACCACGCGAACGCATTACTCGAATCATTAACCATCAAACGGTCGACCGCGTTGGGATTTACGAATCCTTTTGGTGGCAGACTGAGGAAGAGTTTCGCCAACAGGGAATGCCTGATAATATCTCTGCGGCCGAGCATTTCCCATTGGATGCCGGAATGTACTGGTTCGATCAATCATTCCAACTTCCAGAACAAACGTTGGAAGAAAATGATGATACTCGCGTCTTCACCGATGGTTGGGGAGCTACACTGCGTGAGTTCAAAACCCATCAAACACCCCCCCAACATCTCGACCATGCTATCAAATCGAACCGGCAATGGGAGGAGTTAAAGCCCAGGCTAGAGTACAGCAGCGCTCGCCTAGACTGGGATGAGGTGCATGCATGCTACCAACGTATCGAAAATGCTGGAAAATATCGCATTCTATCTGTGATCGAATCATTCGAGTGTACTACACCGATGCTTGGATTTACCAAACACATGATGTTGCATGTGACCGACATAAACTGGCTGGCTGATATCTATCAGACCCACATGAAGCTCATTCTAAATGCCATGGAGGATATGCACGCTTCGGGTTTGGAGTGGGACTGCTTGTGGCTCTATGGTGATATTGCTTACAAATCGGGTATGTTTTTTTCACCAAGCGCCTATCGCGAACTACTTTATCCTCTCCACCGCAAGCTTTGCGAGGCAGCACACAGCCTAGGAATGCAAGTCGTTTATCACTGTGACGGAAACTTTAATGCAATCATCCCAATGTTGATCGAGGCTGGAGTTGACTGCTTGCAACCAATGGAAGTCAAAGCTGGGATGGATATATTCGAGCTCAAAACGAAATATGGGGGGCAGCTTGCTTTCATGGGCAATATCGATACCCGTCTCTTCCAATTCAACGATCTAGCTGCGCTTGAGAAAGAGATCCGAGAAAAGGTTGGCTTTGCAATGCAAGGTGGCGGGTACATATTCCACAGTGACCATTCCATCGCACCTGGTACCAAAATGAAAACTTACGAGTTTGCTCAAGATCTTGTTCGCGAAATTGGCAAATACTAAAGGAAAGAGATATGAAATACAGAATACTAGGAAGAACAGGTTTTGAAGTTTCAGAGATTGGATTTGGCGCCTGGAGCATAGGGGGGGATTGGTGGAAAGGCTCTGAAGATGAGGGTTCGCTGCACTCGCTACGACTTGCCCTAGATCACGGCGTAAACTTCATCGACACAGCTTTCAATTATGGCGAAGGACGCAGCGAAACTCTGGTTGGCAAAGTCGTCCGGGAACGAGATGAACGTATTTTTGTTGCCACCAAGATCCCTCCCAAGAATTACATTTGGCCAGCGCCCGAAGGACTCCCAATGGAGGAAGTCTTCCCCAATGAGTGGATCATCGAATGTACCGAGACGAGCCTGAACCGCCTCGGCCTGGATCGGATCGACTTACAGCAATTCCATGTCTGGCGTGATGAGTGGGCTGCTGTCGATGAATGGAAAGAAGCTGCCCATACCTTGAAACAATCGGGGAAAGTGGGCGCATTTGGGATTTCGCTGAACTACCCAATGGGGGGTGTCTATGGTGAAGATGCAGTTGCCGGTGGATTGATCGACGTTTTGCAGGCTACGTACAATATCTATGAGCAAGAAGCGCGCGATAATCTATTCCCATTGGTTGAGGCGCATAACGTCGGCCTCATCGCACGCTCACCTCTCGATGAAGGTGCTTTGACCGGGAAAATCACACCACTATCAGAATTCACAGAAGGTGGATTTTTGGATCACTATTTTCGCGGCGAGCGCAAAAAGGAAATTTGGGAGCGTGGAAAGGCACTCGATTTTTTGCTCAAACAAGAGGGCGATACGCTTGCAGAAGCAGCGCTGCGATTTTGTCTGAGTACACCACACATCACCACGGCAATCTGCGGTATGCGCAAACCTGAGCATATTTTGGCGAATATCGCTGCACCAGTCAAGGGACCATTGCCACTAGAAGATCTGGCAGAATTGAAAAATCACGCCTGGCCTCACAATTTCTGGATATAAACCAAGAAAAACCCTATTGACTTACACAGCAAGAATCCGTATAGTAAATTGTAGTTCGAAATATGTTCTGGGAATGTTGAGGCTCTCTAGGAATCGCAGTGGAAGTTGACAGATTTGGGGTAATGTGGGTGCTCCGCACGCTCCAAACCCCAAATCTGGAGTTCACCACGAGAGTTCCCAGGGACCCAATGTTGACGATATTTTTAAAATCCATATAATAGGGTAAAATAATACTCATTATAACAACATAACAACAATACAATAAAACTATCAAGATCGCAATCTCATCAGTTTTTGATCTTTTTATATTAGAAATTATTGGTTAGGAGGTCTGCCATTTTAGATCGAAATTCACCCATCCCACTTTATCATCAAATCAGCGAAGCCATATTGCATTCTATTCGCAAGGGCCAGCTTAAACCCGGAGACACGATCCCTACAGAGCAAGAGCTGATCAAGAGCTACAGTGTGAGCCGCATCACTGTGCGACGCGCCCTCCAAGAACTTGAGAAAGGAGGCTACCTGATCCGCAAGCAAGGCTTAGGGACCTATGTGGCCCCATCGGGGGTTCGCAGAGGAGCAATGCAGTTAAGCAGCTTCACAGAAGAAACTGCTTCATGGGGAATGAAACCCAAATCAAAATTACTGGCGCTAAGGCAGGAGCCAGCCCCGGACTTTATCGCTGAAAGGTTCGAAATTCCCAGCGGACAGCAAATTTGCTATGTCGAACGGTTGAGAATAGCAGATGATTTAATCATCGCGCTCACCATTTCATATTTGAACCTGCCACCTGAGATTGAGCTGAACCCGGAACGTTTTGAGGAAACGGGTTCGCTCTGGGCCATCCTTGAGCATGATGGTTTGATCATTGCCGATGTTGATCGTACCATTGGCGCGATCTCGGCGGATGAATTTCACACCAATTTACTTGAAGTCGAACTGAATGATCCATTATTGTCTGTAGAAAGTTTGGTTTATTCTTCTACCGGATCTCTGATTGAGATCTCACAAATCATCGGACGCGGAGATCGTTATAAATTCAATTTTCGGTATAACCGATAACATAAATTACTGAGGTAAATACAGGGGTAGAGCTCACAATCGAACACCAGACACGCTTATGATGGAATGACCTTCCGCCCTGGTCACATCGCGATTGGGCGATCTCAGGAACATGTTTCAACAGCAAGGTTCCAAAGTTAAGGGCGGGCAAACTCATCAGCCACCATCACACTGCCTGATGATAAATAATCGTTTTTCGAACTCGAACCAGTTCCTTTGAGAATTCGGGAATTCCCCCTGAAGTTTCTAGACCCTATTATCATTGAGATGATCGAAAATCATGTATGTTTACATTTGTTTTGATATAGAAGACCCTGTGAATATCGATACCGATGATGTTGCTCTGGACATCGCCGAGATTTTGGCAGATGAAGGGATCATTTGTTCGATGCTCGTTGTCGGGGAAAAAGCTCGCCTCTGGGAGAAGCGTGGTCGTTGGGATGTAATCAGTGCTGTAGGTTTGCACGATGTTGGGTTGCACACCAATCTCCATTCCTTCCATCCGAATGTTGCAGAATATTTGGAAGACAAAGATTGGGCTGGCGGAGTTGCTGAGTTTGTCAAACGTGAGCAAGAGGGTGTTGTAGACCTCGAGCGTATTCTCGGCCAATTCCCATCTTCTTGGGCGACCTCGGGCTACAGTTGGGGACCACAAATTGCCGAAGCTTCTCGCAAAATGGGGATCCCGTCTCATCTGTATTCCTTTGTCAAATCTGGCAAGACCGGAGCAACCTGGTTTACGGGTCAACTTTGTTATGACGATTCGACCTGGCTTGAGGGGGTTGAAGATGCCTATTGTGACAATCAACAATTTGAAAGGTCTCTAAACAAACTTCTTGGGGAAGTCAAACATTGTCAACAACAAGGCCTGATTTGCACGGGAATTCGCGCGGCTCACCCCACTCGTTTCAGGTATTTCGACTATTGGGACGAAATCAATTTCAAAGACGGCCTGACCACCCCGCCCGAAAGATGGCAAGCCGGACAAAGGCGTTCTGACGAAGGCTACAAAATTGGTTTACGCAATTTGCGTCGCATGGCGATGGCAGTTCGCGATTTGCCGGGTGTACAAATCCTTCCCTTCCGGGCATTAAACCAAAAGTTTGCCCATGAAAATCAAACTATTCCCTGGGATCGCATTCCTGAAGTTGCCCAGGAAGTTATCAGCGATGGTTCGTTGCGCGTTGATGACCCGCTCGCTTCCCCGGCACAGAAATTGGATCTTCTCGCTCGCGCCCTCGTAAAATTCACTGGAACGCATAAACCCAACCATTTACCCTTACGTACCGTCCTTGGACCTTTATCTTCATCTCCAGAACTCGATACTACAGTGACCACACATATCGAAACGGGCATTGCTTTGGCCTGTGAAGTTGTCAAATTTATTGATCGCACCGGTCATCTTCCCGCCAGCCTTACCATAAATGATCACACCTTGGGACCTGGAGCTCTTCTGAGAGGCATTGCGAGTATACTGCTATCAACGACGAAATCATCCCTTCCAGGTGAGGTCAAATGGCGGCCTGGTCCTGAACTGCCTGCCATCGCTGAGGAAATTAGCGATCCTTTCATCGAGCTTGCTTCAGGATGGGTGCCTCACAAACGCGATTTGCGGACGGATCTACTGGCTTTGCATACCCAACTTCAATGTTGGACGCTCAAGCCGGCAATAGGAGCTTCTTGATCTCATATTCCCACCAAAAATTGGGTTTCAGCGTGGGTCGTTGTTGACAAATAACTTCATTTGACTTATTATTATTATGACGTCATATTGTTATAACAATAGTAAGTTTGACTGATTTCTGCTCTTTCAGTACTAACACCCTGTTTATTTATTTGCTTATGAAGCCAGCATTCACTACACATCCCAACATCCTCACCATCGACGTAGGTACATCAGCTCTCAAAGCGGTACTATACAGCACAGATGGTAAGGTATTAGGCTCGGTTGAACAGCGCTATTCGTACCATTCCGAAAATCCCGGGTGGGCCGAAATCGATCCTGAGGTTTGGTGGGAGGCATTCAGGGATGCTCTCGGAAATTTCCAGAAGCAAGGATACAACCTGGAAGAAATCGAAGCGCTCTCTTGCACCGGGCAAATGCACAGCGCTGTCCTCCTCGATAAGAAAGAACGCGTGGTGCCACCCACAATCCTCTGGCTGGATCGGAGGGCTACGGAAGAAACAGCCGAACTCGTTGGAATACTCGGATCTCCACCCTATGAACTCAACAGCGCCTATACTCTGCCGAAGCTGCTCTGGCTTAAACGAAACGCTCCTGACGTCATCGCACGAACACACAAAATATTGTGGCCCAAAGATTACCTACGTTTCCGGTTGACAGGCGAAATCTGTACCGACCTGACAGAGCCGGGTGGAGCTGGATTTCTAGATTGGGCACGCGGTGAACTTGTTCCAGACCGTTTGGATTTGGTAGGGCTATCTCCCGATGTGCTTCCCCCGATACTACCTGCATCTGCTAATGGAGGAGCTATGCTGCCAGAAATGGCACGCGATCTGGGATTAAACCCTTCAGCTAAGGTGGTCGTTGGGATGGGGGATTCAGCTGCGCTGTATGGCGGTGCGCCACCCGCTCCCGGACGGGTTACCTGTTCCCTGGGAAGCTCATCAATGGTTTTCGCCCCGGTGGAGAAATATGAGTTCGACCCAGAGAATCGGCTGCATGTCTATCCATTTGGTCCCTATCCAATGTTGGGGGGAGTCTCCACCACGACAGGCATGAGCCTCACCTGGGCAGTTGAACAATTTGGGGGAGGGCAAGAGTTTAATGTAGTCATTCAACAAGCTCTGGAAACGGAACCCGGCGCGAATGGACTCACATTTATCCCCTATCTTGCAGGGGAACGAAATCCCTATTGGAATGACGATATACGAGGTGGTTTTTTGGGCCTGCGCCTGAATCACAAACCACATATCTTTGTGCGCGCGGTAATGGAAGGTGTCGCCTACAGCCTGCGGCATTTCCTGGACCTATTTAGTGAACTCGGAGCCCCTATCCGTGAAATTGCGCTCTCTGGTGGTGGCTCCACAACCGAAGGCTGGCCTCAAATTCACGCCGATATTTGTAAATTGAACGTCTTGAGATTTGCCGGTAAAGAGACGGTTACTTGCGTTCTGTTTGCGCTTTGCCAGCAAAACATGGGACGCAGTTCATTTGAAGAAGCCCTGACAAGCACATTCGCAGAACCAAAAGTGACTGTTCCGCGGTCGGAATTATCCTCCTGCTATGACGCAGGCTATCAACGATATCGCGCTTTTGCCGAGTTTGCACATAAGCAAGCTCAGGGATGAGTTCATCAGCATTCATCTATTGCCTAGGCTCGACAAAAGGAGACGCAATCAAAATGAGAAGACTAAAACGAATACTCAAAGGTCATCAAAAACGATGTTTGCTGATCGCGCTTGATCATGGCCCCTGGCTGGGCCCAGTACAGGGCATCGATCATCCCACAGAAATTGTCAAATGCGTGTTGGATGCAGGCGCTACCGCACTCCTGATGACACCAGGATTTACTAAAACGGTGGAACATCTGCTATCACCAACTACGGGTGTGATCTGCCGTGTCAGCATCGCCATGGGGCTGTCTGAAGAAGCTACTCAGGAGACACCCATTGCCACGGTAGAGACTGCCTTGCGTCTCGATGCAGATGCCGTGGCAGTATCGATCTTCTTCGGGCAGGGGCGCGAAGTTCCGACCATGAGGTTCTTAGGAGAACTGGCTGAGAGTTGTTTCAAATATCAACTTCCCGTGGTAGCAGAGATGATCCCAGCAGGGGATAAGTTCTATGATGCAGAAGCCATCGCACATGCATCCAGAATCGGCTATGAAATGGGGGCTGATTTATTAAAGACCAGTTATTGCGGCGAAATCGAAGCCTTCAAACAAGTGCTCACTGCTTCCCCCATCCCAGTACTTGTTGCTGGTGGTCCAAGCTCTGAGAATGGAGACGAGAGCACATTTAAGATGGTGCAAGAAATTGTCGATGCTGGAGCTTCTGGAGTAGCATTTGGAAGGCGAGTGTGGCAGGCTGACGACCCGCAGAAAATGGTAAGGGGAATTCATAAAATATTATTCGCTGAATAAGTTCTGGAGGAATTATGGATTTGCAAGTGATTCACGACCGGTTAGTCGAGGTACTCGGCGCCAAATACGTGACCAAGGAGAAATTCCTGACCCTGGCGTACAGCCAGGATTTTGGCTCTGAAGCACCGCGCGAGCCGGCGATTGTCGTTCGACCCGGCACTACGGAGGAAGTTGCCGAGGTGTTCAAAATTGCCAATGAGTACAAGATCCCGGTATCCCCCCGCGGAGGCGGTTCTGCGCAGGAAGGTGGTTGCCTTTCGGATGGAGGCATTTTGCTGGAAACCCTGCGCTTGGACAAGATTATCAACATCGACGAAGACTCGGGCACAGTAACCGTTGAGGGTGGCATTACCTTTGGAAAACTGGCGGATGATCTTGAAGATGCGGGTTGGAAATTGGGCATCGTCCCCTCTGGCGCTCTCTCGGGAACCGTGGCCGGCAATGTATCTCGGCCGGGCGTGGGCTGGGGCAACGTGCGCTACGTCTGCCAGGGTGACCAAACCCTTGGTGTCAAGGTCGTGCTCCCCACCGGCGACATTATCGAAACCGGCACAGGGGCCAACCCTAATTCCGACACGTTCTTCCGATATGCCCTGGGGCCTGATCTAACGGGTCTCTTTATCGGCTCCGAAGGCGCCTATGGATTCATCACCGAAGTGACCTTGCGCATTTACCGTTACCCCGAAAAGGTGTACTTGGAACGCTGGATTGGCACTGAATTGGGCGATGTGGTCTCAGCATTGCGTGAAATCATCCATCAGGGCCTGGTCTGCTTCATTGGCGTGCCGGTTATCGAACCTGGCTTCATCATCTTGGATGTCAATGTCGAGGGACACGCAAAAATTGTGGACGAGCAGGTCGAAATGATTCGGTCGATCGTTGGCCAGTATCCCTCGCTAAAATATGAAGGACCCGACGGTCCCACGAAATTCTTCCAATATCGCTGGTTCAATACCGGGGAAGAATTCAAAGACGGCCTGGCTGCCTGCGCAGTCTACTTCCTGCCCTTCGACAAACTAGAAGAAGGTACCAGGGCAATGCAGGAGCTGGTCGACAAGTACGAGATCGAAATCTTCCATCACCAGTATTTCCCAGAGGCAACCTGCTCAGAGCACGTCAGCCTCGTCTTTTATCACGACGGTGATGAAGAGGGGCGATTGAAAGCGCGCGCCTGCATCGATGAAATGATGCACAAAGCCTTTGAAATTGGTGGTGCTTGTTATACCAAGGGGCATCAGTGGGGGCCTTATATTCAGGAGCACTTGGGCGAAACAGGTTATTGGAAAACTGCAGTAGCCATCAAGAAATTGCTCGATCCGAACAATATCTGCAACCCTGGTGTGGTTGGGCTGTAAAGGATGCGTGATGTAATATGTCTAAGCTTGAAAAAACTAAGCTTGAAGAACTGCGCAAGGAAATCCACGACTGTGTACGTTGCGGTTTCTGCCGCATCTGGGAATGGGCGGGCGTTGAGCACGTCTGTCCGACGTATCCGTTTACTGATGGCTGGGATACCCAATATGCTCGCGGCCGAGTGCGCATGGCCCGAGCGACCATGAACGAAGAGGTCGAGATCACGGAGAAATTTCTCGAACACGCCTATGAATGCACTCTGTGCTCGAATTGTTCTACCCACTGTCCTGTAGATGTGAAATTATTCGATATCTTCATGGCCTGGCGTCAAGATCTGGTCACTAAAGGACACGTTTTGCCTGGTCATCAACGATTAACAGATACTACGCTCGAACATCTCAATCCCTATGGCCCGCCAAAGTCAGTCAATGAGCATGAGGCCAAGAAGGCCAAAGTCATCTTTTATCCTGGGTGTACCCCCTTGCGCAAGATTGACGCTATGGTTCAGGGCGGCATCCAGATTCTCGAGAAACTCGGTCTTGACTATGACATCTTTTATGAAGACACCTGCTGCGGTATGCCGCTATATGAGATCGGCCAGACCGACGCCGCCAAGGAAGTCGCCGAGAAAACCGTTGAATTAATCATGAAGCATGAGCCTAAGGTTCTGCTCACCAGTTGCCCTTCTTGTTATCTGGCTTTCAAATCGACGATCCCTGAGAAATTCGACATTCCGATTGAATTTGAAGTCTGGCAAGTTGCCGAATTACTGCCCAAGCTGGAAGGGAAATTGACCAATGGCGAAAAGAAGGTGGTCACCTGGCACGACCCCTGTGTGCTGGGGCGTCATCAGGGCATCTATGACGAACCGCGCGAACTTATCAGTTCGATTCCTGGCGTTGAATTGGTCGAGATGGAAGCAAATCGCGAACATGCGCTCTGCTGTGGCGGCGGAGGGGGTACCAGCGCAGTTTCCTCAAAGATTACGCTGGAAACATCCGCCTACCGTCTGAATCAGGCGATCGAAGTCGGCGCAGAAGTGATCGTCTCCTCTTGCCCCAACTGCACAGCCCGCTTTGACCAGGCCGCACGCAGGTTCAAGATCGACATTCAGGCAATGACACTGGCCGAACTAGTTGGGTCGGCAGTCTGACAGATATCCCTACTTTGGGTATCCTCCAGTGCGGTGGCTGGACAACCAGTCCGGCCACCGTGGAGGGAGGACCTTGAACAGGTTTCAACGAGATCAGTAGAAATTGGAAAGGCAACCCATGAAAGCAAAATACGCTCTAATCACAGAAGATTGCAAATTCATTATCGAAGAAAGGGAAGTCCCCGAGCCCGGTATGGGCGAGGTTCTGATCCAGATTGCCGGGTGTGGAATCTGTGGAACAGATCTCAACTTGTTTACCGGGAACCAACCCAAAGGTTGGAACATCGTATATCCATTCCAAATGGGGCACGAACTGTCAGGCATAATTCACGCGGTTGGTGACGGCGTCCCTGACGAACCTGGGCTGCGAGTGGGGGATGAGGTTGTTCCCGATGGCCGTCTACCATGCGGTTATTGCCGCTATTGCCGCCGGGGACGGGAGAATCTGTGCATCCGTCAGGGGTATATCGCAGGAGGGTTTTCAGAATACTTCATTTACCCATACCAGAATCTGGTCAAAGCTCCAAAAGGATTAGATCTGGTAAATGCTACCTTCACCGAGGCAGCTGCCTGCTGCGTCAATGGCAACAACAAGCTCAAGGATGTCCCCCTGGGCGGTGCTGGGGTTGTGATAGGCACCGGGCCGATTGGCATGATCCACTTGCAATTGCTGAAAAGCCGGGGGCTTTCGACCATCGCCATCGATCTAAAGGATAACCGGTTGGAAACATCCCTCGAGAATGGCTGGGCCGATCACACCATCAAAGCCAATGTAGCCTTCGAGCCTGAACAGGATGTGATCGATGAAGTCCTGAAATTGACCGGCGGATTTGGTGCTGATGTGGTTGTCACGGCCGCCGGGCTCGACCCTTCTGTGCTCGAGGAGGGCATCCAAATGGCAGCCAAGTGCGGCCAGGTGCTGTATTTTGCTGCCACGCTACGTGACCCTGTAACACTCAATTTGGATGGCATCCATTATCGGGAGCTCGACCTGGTCGGCAGCCACGACTCAACGCGTGCCGATTTCGAGAAAGCCGTTCACCTGATGTCATCCGGCGCTATCGATGTAACACCGATCATTTCGCATAAGTATCCATTGACCGACATCTACAATGCCTTTGATTTTGCCAACAAGCGCGAAGGTTTGAAGGTCGCGGTCGTTAACGAAGGCTTTTAGATACCAAGTGTGTGAGAGGAAAATAAAATGAAAATTGGCTATGCAGAAATTCAAGACACCTATGCCGAAGCCTGGGCGCTCGAGGTCGTGCGTCTGGTGCTCACCGCAATGACCGGCGAAATCGCTATGGAGGGGGCCCAGCATTTCACCGGAGCGGCTGGCTCCAGCGAATTGGGATCCCGCATCAATGCGGGGATCGAGCGCGAGGCCTACACATCTGAAACGCCAGATGGCCGCCCAGGCGTGTTCATCCAACTAACCATGCCGCCCAATATGCGCGACACGATGCTCGAAGAACTCGAATTGCGCGTTGCACTGGCAACCCTTATCCCATCGATTGCCATATTTGATGCCGCAGTGGTTGATTCCGGCGAAACCATCGACATGTACGAATTAACCAAAGAGCGCTGGAAGGGCTATGAAGAGGAACGCGAGATCGACGGCCGGACATGCTGTGTTGTCCACACCATGCCCGGGGAGTTCATCTTCGAAAAGGTCTTCAATTTATCCGTCACAGGCTCCGATGGCCACCTGGTGTGCTATGCCGAAAGCCTGAGCGCATCCATCGCCGGGGTTATGGCAGCAAAATCCGCTATCGCCGCAGTGGATGGTGTCTCTCCAATGGGGTACGGTCTCGAGCAGGTTTTCCGCGAACACGATTTTGTGCCCGCACTGAAAGACAAAATCGAAGATAGCAAAGTGCCCGAGGGGGCAAATTCGATCCTAAATCTGCTGATGTTCTGTTCAGATACCAGTCTGATGAAAAAAGCGATCCCCCTTGCTTTCCGCGCTGCCGCCCAGGTGCCTGGTGTATTCTTACTGGGTGCAATGAACTTTGGAGGTGAGTTTGGCAAGTACGAATATCACCTTTATGAACTCCTGGGAGACTGATCCACCCATTACAAATTGAATCAAGTTTCTTATCTCCTTGATGCCAGGAACCCATCATCCGATGGGTTCCTGGTGAGGATGGGGAAAGTTTACGAATAAGATGCGCGGAGTCGTTGAATTATTTTCAACTAATGAAGTGATGACTATGTCGAGAAAACTGGTTTTGATTGGCGCTGGGAGCGCCATATTCACCCAAGGGCTGGTTGCAGATTTAATCCTCAATCCTGACCTCGGACCGTGGGAGCTTGGCCTGGTCGACATCGATGAGAAAGCGTTGCGCACTGCCCAAGGCCTAGCTGATCAGATGGTTGCAATGAAGAATGCAGATATTACGGTTCAAGCTTCCTTGGATCGAACAGAACTCTTACCAGAGGCAGACTATGTCGTGTGTACAGTCGGAGTTGGGGGTAGACGGGCCTGGGAGAAGGATGTCTTCATTCCACGAAAATACGGCATTTACCAACCGACAGGGGACTCAGTCATGCCCGGAGGGGTTTCACGCGCTTTGCGCATGATCCCTGTGATGGTAGAGATTGCCAGGGATATTGAGGACCTTTGTCCAGAGGCATGGTTCTTCAATTATTCGAACCCAATGACTGCCATTTGTTGGGCTGTTCGTGAGGCAACCGGAGTTCCCGTGATCGGACTATGTCATGGGCTTCCGTTTGTGATCAAACAATTAGCATATTATATTGGCGCCCATCCAGAAGAGGTTACGGCCTTATATGCCGGTCTCAACCACCTGACGTTCATTTTCGACCTGCGCTGGAATGGGGTAGACGGTTGGAATCTGGTACGTGAAAGATTGGCCAAGGAACAACGCATACCTCTTCCCCATGAGGATCGTTGGCAAAAATTCCTCGAATTAGGCGATGAGCTCGAATCTTTTGAAGCAGCAGATAATCCTCTCTCCTGGTCGTTATTCGATATGTATGGGGCCTATCCTTCCTGTAATGACCGCCATGTCACTGAGTTCTTCCCAGAACGGTTTCCCAACGGAGAGTACTATGGCAAGACCCTTGGAGTAGACGCTTTCACCTTCGAAGGCACAGTCGCACAAGGTGATAAAATTTACGCCGATATGCAAGCCCAAGCCCTGGGTGAACAACCCATCAATGATAGGATCTTCGAGCCTACTGCTGGTGAACACGAATATCTGTTGGATATCATCCGGGCAATTGAATTTGACTCCCAAACGATTTACGCCGCGAATTTGCCAAACTTGGGAGCGGTTCCTAATCTCCCTTATGATGCCATCCTCGAAATACCAGCCGTTGTCACGGCGAGCGGTCTGCGTCCATTACAAATCACAGACTTCTCCGATCCGCTGGCAGAGCTCACAGAGCGGAAATTTGCGTCCGCCCGCCTGTCGGCCCAGGCTGCCCTGGTTGGGGAGCGCAGCCTCTTTGTCGATGCATTACTGGCGGATGGCTCTGTAGTAGATCGAAAGATTGCCGAAAAGCTGGCCAATGAGCTCCTGGAAGCTCAACGGGAGTATCTGCCGAATTTCTTCTCAAATTAGTTTCCATTCGATCATATTCGTGATTGCCTAAGGCGTGCAATGCAAAAATGTATGATCCATATTCTAATAGACGAAAAAAACATAAATTGGACAACCACAATCCCTGAATGTCACTCTGCGCGACCTGCCTTTGGCAGGAGCGAAGAGTCTCTGAGTAGAAAATTTCATGGAGCACTTTTTTGGAGATTCTACACTCGCTTCGCACATTCACACCAAGGTGGGCAGAGCCATGACAACAATTGTCCTATTTCTATTTGATGCGTCTATAAGTTGATACTGAACGAGGTCTAAGTGAAATCAAAAATATATGACATCATCACCATTGGGGATATGTGTGTCGACATTATCATGTCTGGAGATGACGTGGTCCCCGAATTCGGACAAGTCGAAAAACTGGTCGATGATTATTATCTCGAAATGGGCGGCTCGGCAAATATCTTTGCCTGTCAGGCCGCGAAACTTGGTATGCGTGTGGGAATATTGGGCAAAGTAGGCGATGATTTATTTGGCCAAATCATAATTCAAAAACTTGAAGAGAGCGGTGTAGATGTCCAGCATGTTATCGTTGACCCAACGATAAAGACTGGCATGGGAGTTGCCTTATGTCCACCAAATGACCGTGCAATCCTCACATATATGGGTTCGATTTGCGCCGTCCAACTGGAGGATGTCAAAGACGATTTCCTGGAGTCTGCCAGGCACTTTCATCACGCCAGCTTCTTTCTACATACTGGGTTGATCGAGCATATGCCAGATATCTTCGCGCGGGCCAAAGCGTTGGGGTTGACAACGTCATTGGACACAAATTGGGACCCCTACGAGCGTTGGAATTCGACCCTCGCAAGCACCCTCGCCCTTACAGATATATTCATGCCAAATGACCAAGAGGCACTACATATTTCTGGCTGTGATGATCTCGAGGCGGCTGCAAGTTGGACTCGCCAGAAAGGAGTTCCTTTGCTAGCGCTAAAGATGGGCTCTCAAGGCGCCCGTCTTTATTCACAAGAGGAACGAGGCGAGTGCAAACCAGAACCAGCCCTTAAGGGAGGAGATAGTATTGGCGCTGGAGATAGTTTTGATGCGGGTTTTCTCGCTGGCTGGCTGAGAGGGCTCCCGTTATCTGAATCCATGAAGATTGCCTGCGAGTGCGGGCGCTCAGTCGCCAGCGCAAAAGGGGGTATTCTCGGACAGCCAAATTGGGATCAAGTATCCCATCAAATACGAGGTGAGTAATGTCAAGTGAAATGACCCCGAGGGAACGCTGGGAGGCAGTAATCAATGGGCAAAAACCTGACCGTGTACCCATGGATTATTGGAGTACCCCAGAAGCTTCCGAAAAACTGATCTCCCATTTAGGAGTCAACACCTACTGGGAGATGATACAGTTTCTGGAGATCGACCTTTTGCTGCTCCCAAAAGCGGAATATATTGGGCCCAAACTTAAACCAGGATATGACTACTATCAGTGTGGGCATAAGCTGGTCGATTATGGAACTGGGGCATATGACGAAGTTGTTGACCATCCTTTGGCTGAATTCTCTGATATTAATGAGTTGGAAGAGAATTACGCCTGGCCTTCTCCAGATTGGTTTGACTATGGCGTCATCCCCGAGCAAATTAGAGGCAAAGAAACCTATCCTGTTGGCATCGGCGGAACGGAGGTCTTTTATACCTATTCTCGCTTGCGCGGGATCGAGCAAGCGTATATGGACATGATCGACAACCCTGAGTTCTTGCGATTTTGTCTCGATAAGATCACGGCTTTCGATTATGAACGTACTCGCCGGATGTTCGAACAGATCGCTGATCAAGTCATGATTACATTCATTGGTGAGGATCTTGGATCGCAAGAGGGACTACTCTTTTCACCCGATATGATTGAGTCCTTCATCTTTCCAGGAATGCGAAAAATGATTGGACTCGCGAGGGAGGCATGCGTCACCGTTTTCACTCACAGCGATGGAGCGATACGCGATATTATCCCATCCCTAATGGCGATTGGGACGGAGATTCTAAACCCCATCCAATGGCGTTGCAAGAACATGGATCGGAAAGCGCTCAAGCGCGATTTTGGAAATCAGCTCGTTTTTCACGGTGGGATGGACAATCAGGAAACGCTGCCCTTTGGATCTGTAGAGGATGTACGCCAAGAAGTGATCGATAACCTGGAGATATTTAGCGAGGGGGGTGGGTATATCCTGGCACCTTGCCACAACATCCAGGCAGTCAGTCCCCCCGAGAATATTGTGGCCTTGTATCAGACAGGGCTCGAATACGGAAAGTACTAAAAAGAGGACTGTGCGCTGCACAGTCCTCTTTTTAGTTGTTTATTCTATCAGCCTTTCAAGCCAGTTAGGGTGATGCCCTCGATGAAGAAGCGTTGGGCAAAGAAGAAGAGCAAGACCATTGGTAGCAGTGCCAACACTGAAGCCGCCATCATCAGGTTGAAGGTTCCCGAATACTGCCCCTGGAAGAAATTCAACCCCAACGTGACCGTGAAGTTCGACGCTGAATCCAGGTAAATCAGGGGTTCCAGAAAATCGTTCCAGATCCACATAAACGTGAAAATAACCACGCTTGCCAGGGCTGGTTTGAGCAGCGGCAAGAAAACGTAGCGCAGCATCTGGACTCTATTTGCCCCATCGATGCGGGCGGCATCTTCCAACTCCACAGGGATGGTCATAAAGAACTGGCGCATCAGGAAGATCAAAAAAGCATTACCAAAGAAAGAACGGATGAAGAGTGGCCAGAGTGTATCCTGTCCAATGGGGAACATGCCTAACTTTCTGGTAAATTCCCCGAGACGGACAAACAATTCATACACCGGCACCATTGTGACGGGGAACGGCAGCATCATTGTCGCTAGCAACACAATAAAGAGGAAATCTTTGCCAGGCGCCCGCAGTCGGGCGAATCCATAGGCAACCACCGTACATGAAATTACCTGTCCAATGATATTCAGCACCACAAGAATAATGGAATTTTTGAAGAAGGTAAAATTGGTCGCTTCACCAACTTTTAGCGCCATCGCCTTGATATAGTTCCCGAAATTAAGTTTCGGTGCAGATGAGCGCGCTAGCGAATTCGTAGGAACTTGTGAGGCATGTTGGAGTATCTCGGCAGGCAGGATGGTCGCCATCATCGTACCCTCGTCCAAAATAAAGACCGGATACTGGTTTGCCCCTTGCTCATCAAATTCATCCATAACTCGGAGCCGACCATTGGGGAAAAAGTTTTCTACGCGCGGCTCAGATAGAATATCGGAACACCCATAACGCGCGTTCGAGAAGGCGTCCGGTTGTCCTATCAGCGCATTCTCTTCATCCCTGAGCAAAAGAACAAATTCCTCACCGGTATTTTTGGTTTTGACGACGTCCAACTCGACTTCACCATAAGATTTCGCTGTTACTCCCCTACGCAAGGTTTCTGATGGAACAACTTCCATCTTGTCGATCGCATCGTAATCGACTATGGAGAAGCAGCGCTCTTCTCCCAGGTTGATAAATTCCATCGTGTCGCCATTGTGGGTGTACTCAAAGATGTTTTCTTGGAAATCGCCAAAATCTCTTAGACCAGTATTCCAGAGTTTTCCGGCCAGGACGAGCAACCCCTCGGACAATTGATCAGCAGGAATGATCGTACTGTAAGGGATCTCACCGCCGATGGCAACAACATTTATTTTTTGGCCATCAATGATCACTTCTCTTGCATCCAAAGTGTGCCCATCGATTGTGGTCTCCAATTTCGGAGACTGGCGAAAATCGGGCTTGGAGATGAACTCAAACGATTCCAGATCGGAGATTTCAACCACGAGGAGATTATCACCATCACGTTGGAGTGCCACAACCTGGCGTTTTTCCCCGTTGATTTGCGCCGAACGAATATTCAACTGGATCCCATCGACCTCATCTTGTACTGGGTCACTCACCTGAACGGGTGGCAAAGAGTAAATATGCTCGATGATATCAAGATCGACAATTGTCGAATAGTTGATCGTTCCGATTTTGACTACGCTGACGGTCTCGCCATCGATTTCTGCATTCCAGAGATTGAACATCCTGCCAGTGTTGCCTGCTTCCTGCTGGTGCCACTCCTGTGGAACCCAGATGATCGGCCGGGTAAAAACTTGCCACTCCGGTTTGAGACTGGCCGACAACATCCAGATGATGGGAAAGATCATAAAAAGGGCGCCTGCAGTCAGCAGAATGTAGACAAGCGTCATTCGGATAAAATTTTCCCCGCGTTTGCCACTGAGTGTATGTAATACGTTAGTGATTGTTTGGTGTATGGTAGCCACATCTATCTCCGCTGCGATTCGTAATACACCCAGGCTGTAGATGAGCGCAAAAACAACAGGCTGATCACAACAACGATGATAAACAAAATCCATGCCAGCGCGCTGGCATATCCCATGCGCAGCCATTGGAAAGCGTTGCGGTAGAGATAAAGGACATAGACAAAGGTCGCGTTCGCCGGACCACCATCAGTCATCACGAGTGCGGGGGTAAAAACCTGGAATGAGTAAATGAGTGCCATGACGACATTGAACAAAATTGTTGGGCTCAACATGGGGATGGTAATGTTGATGAATTTTCTCCAGGAACCAGCACCATCGATTTCTGCTGCTTCATAGAGGGACTTTGAAATACCCTTCAATCCCGCTAAGTAGATAACCATTGCCTGCCCGATTTGCCACCAACTCATGATGATAAGGGAGGGCAGCGCCCACTTGGTGCTAGTAAGCCAACCAGGGCCATCGATGCCAATCCAGGCAAGGAAGGTATTGAACAACCCAAAGTCTGGATTAAAGACAAAACTCCAAAGCACAGCTACCGAAACTCCGCTGGCGATCGATGGCAAGAAATAGATCGTGCGCCAGTAGTTAACCCCCCTGACCTTCTGAGCAAGCAGCATGGCGATCCCAATGCCAATGATCGTGTTCCCGGGCACGCTGATAGCGGTATAGATGAAGGTGATCTTGAGCGAATGCCAGAACATATCATCATCGAGCATAGTGCCGTAATTACTCATCCCGATCCATTTGGGGTCGGTAAATAGATCGTAGCTGGTAAAACTCAAATACAACGAGCGCAGCATTGGGTAGAGCATAAAGAGCAGGAAACCGATCAGCCAGGGGGAAATGGCAATATAAAATGCGATGGCTTCTCGGCGGGCCGAAGGACTCCAGCGGCGTCTCGTCTTCAGGGATGTAGCTATGGGCATTCGCTTCCTTCCTCTAATCTGGAAGATCAATACAAACCAACATCGTGCGGACTGCGCAATTATATATCATTCAACGACAGGGCTGTGCCAATTGGCACAGCCCTGTAACCCCTAATTGAATGTAAACTATTCTCCTGCCAGGCAGGCGTCAGCCTCAACTGCAAGATCAGCAAGAACAGGAGCGGGATCGAAGTCACCACCGACATCCGATACGATAATATCAGACACCTGAGCAGTGAAAGGCTCCATAATGCAGACAGCGAACTTATCGGTGCGCATTCCTTCTGGCGCAAGGGCATATTCTGCCTCAGCCAGGAAGGGGCTCCAATATGGATCATCCAATCTGCCGAGTTCTTCGTTGACAGACACAATTGAAGACAAGGCGCGTGTGGCCAAAATACGGCCAGCACTCTCGGTCGCAGCAATGGCTTTGACGACCTGGAAAGCCTCAAAGGGATTCTCGGTGCCTTCCCAGATACCATAGCCCTGCCAGGCAGTGAAGTTAGCCCGATGTCCATCTGGACCGGCGGGGTTTGAAACTACTTGGAAGTTCAAGTCTGGATTGGCCTGGTAGGTTTCCAGGTTCCAAGGGCCATAATTGAACTTGATCGCCGTTACGCCCAGGTTGAACATATCGACGGTGCCACTTGCTTCTGTGGCCGCGGCGGTCGGTGCGCAGTGGTACTTGTGGACCAAGTCTCGGTACCACTCAACTGCAGCGAGCATCTCGGGGCTGTCCATGTAACCGGTTGCCTGGGTTCCATCAGGGCTGATGGTGGATGTTTCGAACGCAAACCAGGTATTGGAGAGGAAGTCATACCAAGTATTCCAGGGCGAACCCATATCAGCGCCCCACTGAACAATGCTATCAGGATCGAAGTCTGGGCTGAGGGCGTTGTTGCCATTCTCATCTAAGGTCAGTTCCTGGCAAGCCTCGGTCAGGTTATCGAGCGTCCAGCCGTCTTCGAAGTAAGGCAACCCAGCGGCGTCAAACATGTCGGTGTTGATGAAAGCAACCAGCGGGGTCCAATCCGGAGACATCAGGTAAACGCCACCTTCGTATTGTCCAATGGAGTAAATCGAAGGATAGAAGATATCAGTATCAATGCCGGTATCGGGATCAGCGATGTAGGGGCCCATATCGAGCAGCGCTTCGCGGGCATAGAACGCTGGGGCATGTGTCGAGCTGATGTACAACACGTCAGCTGAGGTGCCAGCAGCGATCTGGGTCAGCATTTTCTCATACCATTCTGCCCACGGAATCGCCTGAACTTCAACCGTAACATAGGGATATTGCTCGGTGACGGTTTCGGTGATGTTATAGATGTTTTCAACGAGGGCGTCATCGGCATACATGGTTATGGTGATAGTCACTGGATCTTTTTCTTCTTCAGCCGAAACTGGTCCAGCTATCCCCAGCACAAAGGCGAACAGCAGAAAAACAGAGACTAATCTAAACATTGGTTTCATTATTCATCCTCCTCGAGAATATTTCTTTCATATTGAACTTCTTCATCCGTTGGTAAAATTTTTAAGCTTTCTATATGTTTCTCCTTTCATAAATCGTCAATGAATCTTTGAATGCATTACTCCCCATATTTTTGTGGATTTGGAAATTCGCATAATCGACTGGCAACATTATGATGTTATATTGTTATAACAATATAGTACACTTTTTCGATGTGCTTGTCAAGCAATCTCTGATAGTCATTTTATTTCTGGAAAAAGCATGCAGGAACTTTTCTGTTGACTTTTCCTTATCCCCAATTCGTTGTAAAATGCTCATATGCCCGACATCACCCAGATTTTACGGGCGCGCCAACGTCGCCGCAAGAAATACGCCAACACCGCCCTCAGAATTTCGGGGCTAAGTGTTTCAGTCACATTGAGCCTCCTGGCAGCGGTTCTGTTCATAGGGGGGACTTTGATATATTCATCCCTGACAAGAGAACTTCCCGCACTCGAAATTATCCCCACCCTTCTAGAACCACCCAACGGACTGTTGTTGCAACCTACCCGCTTTTACGACCGCGATGGAACCCAAGTTCTCCTCGAGCTAGAGCACCCTGCGGTCACACAACGTGAATATCTTCCAATTTCAGAAACTGGGTCATCA
This sequence comes from uncultured Anaerolineales bacterium, assembly GCA_964458115.1. Lineage (GTDB taxonomy): Bacteria > Chloroflexota > Anaerolineae > Anaerolineales > UBA11858 > NIOZ-UU35. The sequence continues at coordinate 40,310 of CAYWIC010000011.1, forward strand.
ACTTTCCAAGAACTCATTCAGGCCACTATCGCTTACTCAGATCCAATCTTTTGGAAGCATCCAGGTTTCACGACTCTGAGAAACAATCCCGAAACGAACAAGACCCTGAGTCAACGGCTGGTATCTGATCTGCTGCTTTGGGATGAAGCCGCCGGTCCGCAACGTGACCTGAGAGAGCGTCTACTCGCCGCGCAAATCACTGGCAAATATGGGCGCCAAAAGGTGCTGGAATGGTATCTCAACAGCACATATTATGGCAATCAGGCTTTTGGTGTCGCATCTGCAGCAAGGGTTTATTTCGGGAAAGCCGTTGATGAGTTGAATCTAGCAGAAACCGCGATCTTAGTGGCAATCCCAGAAGCCCCCAGCATTAACCCCATAGATACACCTGATACAGCCCGAGAACGCGGCATTGCCGTCATCGATGCCATGCTCGCTGAGGGCTATATCTCTTCGGATGATGCGCTCAAAGCGCGCAATGCAGAGATCGTTTTCCAACAGCCTCCATCGCAAAAGATCGATCTCGCCCCAACCTTTATTGACCTTGTCTGGGAACAATTAGCATCCCAAATCCCACTGGCACGCTTAGAGCGCGGGGGCTTTGATGTTTTCACTTCACTAGATTACGAATTACAACAGCAGGTTGCCTGCACGGCGGAGGCGCATTTTGCCAATCTCGCCGGCACCGAGTATGCAAACCCAGACTGTGAAGCAGACCGCCTGCTCCCTTCCCTGGCGTTGGATGGCGGTTCATTCGACGATCTCGCAGCCAATATCATTATTTTGGACCCGCTCTCAGGGCAAATCTTAGCCATGTTGGGGGAGACCACCCCAGGGCTAGACCCTGCGCAGCCCCCTGGGCACCCCCCAGGATCTCTTTTGACTCCATTTGCCTACCTGACGGCCTTCACGCGTGGCTTTAACCCTGCCAGTTTGCTTTGGGATATTCCAACCTCGTTTAACGAATCCCTCACCCAGATTTCCAATCCAGATCAGGATTTCTACGGGCCAATGCGCCTGCGCCTGGCTCTGGCCAATGATTACCTGATCCCTGCACTGACGACGGTCAACCAAATCGGGGCTGAAAATGTGCTGCGTACCATGGGACAATTTGGCATCACGCTGTCAACAGATCGCACAGAGATGACTGTCCCCGAATGCCCTGGCTGCGAGATCATCCTGGATGGCAGCGAAGCCACCCTATTGGATTTGACGCAAGCATATGGCATCCTTGCTAACTTGGGAAGTTTCGTTGGGAATGTAACCCTTGAGGGAGATCTCTTCAACCTGGAGCCCATAACGATTTTGCGTGTCACTGATCTCCACGGGGGTGAATGGGTGATCAATGAGACACCTACGACTCAACCCGTGACCAGCCCACAACTTGCTTATCTCATCAATCACATTTTGAGCGATGAATCAGCCCGTTGGGAAAGCCTGGGTCATCCCAATCCTCTCGAAATTGGGCAGCCTGTTGCTGCAAAAATGGGGCGTACAACATCTGGTGAGGATAGCTGGACAATCGGCTACACCCCTAGGATTGTCGTTGGTACCTGGGTGGGTGCACGAGATGCAGACGCCCCTCAGAGAGGGGATTTGTCCCCCAAGGTTAGCTCTGCCCTCTGGCATGCGGTGACCAAATACGCAACCAAAGATCTCCCCGCGGGGAATTGGGGAGCGCCTCCGGCGATAAATACGCTGACCGTTTGCGACCCTTCTGGATTGCTTCCCACGCCAGATTGCCCAACGGTTGTCAGCGAGATCTTTCTCAGCGGTCATGAACCAACCCAACCTGACAATCTATACCAGGCCTATCAGATAAACCGTGAAACTGGTCGCTTAGCAACGGTGTTCACACCACCTGAGTTGATCGAAGAACGAGTTTACATGATCGTTCCACCTGAAGCCAGCCATTGGGCGGCTCAGGCTGGTATCTCCACGCCACCCGAATCGTATGATGTGATCTACGCGCCCGACCCCTCTCCCAACGCTCAGATCACCTTCCCAAAGATCTTCACAAACGCCAAAGGAGAAGTGAGCATTCAAGGGACTGCTTCGGGAGGTGATTTCGTTTCATATCGATTGCAAGTAGGCAAAGGCCTAAACCCCCAAAACTGGATCGCGATCAGCGAGGATATTGAGACCCCTGTGGTCAATGGCACCCTGGGGATTTGGGATACAAGCGACCTAAATGGGCTTTATGCAGTTCAACTGATCGTGGTTCGCAGCGGCCAAATCATCGAGACCAATACCATCCAGGTAACCGTCGATAACCAGCCTCCTGAGATCACAATTTCTTACCCAGAAGATGAACAGGTTTTCGAGAATCAGGCCGGAGTTCCGATTACTTTCCAGGTTCAAGCCAGTGACAATATTGGGCTCGAGTATATCGAATACATCCTCGATGAAAACCTCATCGAAACACAGACCCAACCGCCCTTTGCCCTTCCCTGGCTGTCACGACTGGGCGAGCACACGCTAGAAATTCGTGCGGTTGACCTGACCGGGAATGAAAGCAGCGCATTGGTTAATTTCACAATCCAACGCTGAGATCTCCCTTCGAGCACAACCCACTCAGGTATCCAGGGTTATAATAAGCGTCAATAATTCAAGTTTCGAAACCAGGTAAACCCGAAAGGGATGCAGGCGGGTTGAACAACCCGCCTGCATCCCTTTCGAGAATCTCTCTCGTTGAAAGAGGTCCAAGAATGGCAATCTACCAAGAAGCAATGCAGACACTCAAACTCACCAGTAGGACTTTCTATCTTCCTATTGTTCGTTTGCCCAAGGGCCTCCGCGAAGCTGTAGCTTCGGGATATCTCTGCCTGAGGGCAATCGATGAGGTCGAAGATCACCCCACGCTGGAGGGCTTTCACAAGGCTAAGATATTGAGAACTATTAGCCTGACACTACAGGCACAAACCACCGAAGAAACTTTCGCACACAAAGTATTCGAATCTGCCCTGATGGAATTTCACGATGTACTCCCTGAAGTGACATTGCGGATCGGTGAGTGGGCTTGCCTGGCGCCCACGTTCATTGCGCCCCGTATTTGGGAGGCAACTGCTGCAATGGCCGACCGCATGGCGCATTGGGCAAACAATGAATTTGAAGTGCTTTCCCTGGCTGATTTGGACCGTTACACGTATGGAGTAGCAGGCGCGGTAGGTTTACTGCTTTGCGACTTGTGGGCCTGGTTTGAAAAAATCCAGATTCACCGTTCGTACGCCATCCAATTTGGGCGTGGGCTGCAAATTGTCAATATCCTGCGTAACCGCAGCGAAGATCTGGATCGCGGGGTTAATTTCTTCCCCAAAGATTGGAATGAAGAGCGTATGTTTGCATATGCCCGAGAAAATCTAGACAGCTTCAGCGTTTATGTGAAGACATTGCCCAAAACAACCTTCAAGAGCTTTGTGGAAATACCCCGGGCACTGGCCTACGCCACCTTAGATGCTCTGGAGCGCGGCGAGAAGAAACTCTCCCGTCAAGCTGTGATGGACATCGTCCACCACCTTGACCTAGTATGAATAAACTCTACGATGTAGCCATTATCGGCGCTGGCCCAGGAGGGAGTGCTACGGCCAGCTATCTGGCGAAAACAGGCGCGCGTATTTTACTTCTCGATAAGGCTGAATTCCCCCGCGACAAGACATGCGGAGATGCCGTCTCTCCTAAGGCCGTCCAAATTATCAATGAGTTGGGCCTACTCAACGATCTCGAAGGATTTGGGTATCTTATCAACAAGGTCCGCCTGGTCGCTCCCAACGGGAATCAATTGGTAGCGCCCATTCCTGCGCAAACTGGATTAACTGAGTATCTCTACATTGCGCCCCGATTTGAGCTTGATAATTTACTCCTTCGAAATGCGATCTACCATGGAGCACAGTTCAAATCGAAAGTCAGGGTGACCGACATTCAAGTTGAACCTGACAAGATAAGAATTATGGGGGAAAATGGGCGCAATTCAGTACGCTTCAGCGCCAAAGTTGGGGTAATCGCTGTGGGGGCAAATATTGCGCTGCTACGAAAATTGGGGTTGATGCCCAAAACACCCAACTTTGCAGTTGCCACGCGCGCGTATTTCGAAGATCTCACAGACATGGATGACGTGATGGAAATTCGATTCGATGGGGTTCCCCTGCCAGGCTATGGCTGGATTTTTCCTACATCGAAAACATCTGCGAACATCGGAGCGGGTTTCTTGCATAACTCAAAGAGGATCACGGTTACAGCCCGAGAGATTTTGGACAAATTTCTACAGCACGGACCTGTTCGAGAGAGAATGTCTAAGGCTCGGGTAGAGGGGAATATCAAAGGGTTCCCATTACGAATGGATTTTGCGACCGCCCGCTCATATCAGGAGCGCATAATATTGGTAGGCGAATCGGTCGGTCTCGTAAACCCTTTTACCGGGGAGGGCATCGATTATGCCCTAGAATCGGGGCAAATCGCTGCCGGGGTTCTAGAAACTCTATTACAGCAGGGGGATTTTTCCGCACGTGCTCTGCGCGCGTATGATCGCAAGTTACGAAAGCGTTTTCAACGCCTGTTTGTATGGACAATGAGAATGCGATCTTTATACATGAATGAAAGATTGCTAAACCCGCTCGTTGCAGCAGCCCGTAAAGAGCGATATGTAGAAAAAGTCATCTTGGAAGTATTACTGAGTTATCGTAATGCGGTTCAAGCCCTGTCACCACGAACGCTGTTTCATGTGCTGCGCAATTGGGCTTCATAGGGTTCAGGACACAGGACTTTTTTCGGATTGACTTTTCGGCGATTGCTTCTATACTAGGCACAAATAGTACCCATTTTATTTTTCAAAAAAGGCCAGGAGAAACTCGCATGAAAGAAATACGTAGAAGCAAACATCACCCATTTTGGAAGTCCATTAGAGTTTTGATATTTGCGGTTGGATTTATTCTACTGATAGGTTTAGCTTGCAATACTCCAACTTCTGAGAGTGCAAACAAAACTCAGATCGCCCTCAACGTCCAGGCCACTCAACTCGCCCAGGGTAAAACGCAAACTGCAGAAGCAGGGATGGCCCAGGCTGGGAATACCACATCAGGTTCTGAAGAACCCGATCACCAGGCCACACAAAACGCGCAAGCCACCCAGGTCGCTCAAACTGCAACCCAAATGGCAATCGATGTGCAATCAACGGTCAATGCGCAACAACTGACTCAGGCTGCAGCGGCAACCAATACACCTACGAATACGCCTACTCCTACCCAAACCACTGAAACAGCCGCCCAACCCTCAGACAACCAGAGTGCACCTCAACCCCAGGCTACTTTCAATGAAGCCGAGTTCGAAACCTGGATGCGTTCTGCCAGCATCTTGCTGTTTGAGGACATGACTGGGGATTTTTCCGTCACTCGCTATATACAACAAGCGCTGGACGCCATGGGGCTCAAACAGTATGTTGATGTGCGGGATGCCTTGGGGAACTACAAAAACCAGCTTCTCACTGGAGGGCCAGGAGGCAAAGGTTGGGATCTGATCATTTCTGGCAAGGAGTTACGTACTGCCGTCCAGGGAGAGTTCTATGTCTATCTCAACGATGCGCTAAATGCGGGTAGCTCTGTGATCATCGAAGAATGGGATATCGATGCCATCGCTTCGGGGAAAATAAGCACCGTTTTGTCACGATGTGGGGTTGGATTTCACCGCGATTGGCAGGAAATCAATCTGGATAGGCATCTGCTATATCCTGTTGATGGAACCCATGCCATTCACCATACCCCAAATGAGGGCATATCTTTAACGAATCCTACCGGGTATTGGCTGGGTGGTGATCTTGGAGATTGGCTGCGAATTAACCCCGGCAGCGGAGCAATTGCATTGTGGGGCGCTCGAGTTAATGTCCGGGATAGTTATCTAACAGCTGTTGCCTGTCTGGATGGACAATTGATCATTCAGACGTACTCATCCCACAGCTATGGTCAAGACCGAATCGTCCGCATGTGGCAGAACTATATCTATAATGCCTTGAAAGCCCGTTATCTTTCTTTAGGGGCACAATGAACTAAACCTAGAGACCAGAATCAAAAAGGGCAGCCGAAAAAGGCTGCCCTTTTTGATTCTAATTTACCATCGTTACTGCATGTTCTCGTTGATAGCAACATAGTCAAATTCGACGATGATAGGAAGCACATCAAACGAAGAAACGCCTATCGCTACCTGGCCTTCACGGAAGGCAAAATTGTTCTCTTCCATGGTGTGTGTGTGGGCACCATTGATATACAGTGAAAGCGTATTTCCGAAACACATGATGGTATAGTCATTAATACCTCGCCCCATGTTCACTGCATTGGAGCCACCATTTGCCAGCATGGTATAGTCCCCAGCCTCAAATGCCCAGATCCACCACAGGCCATTATTTGCAATACTGAATTCATACCAGCCAACATCAGAGCCGCGACAAATTAAACTTACATTATTATTGTTCTTGCCTCGATTTTCTGCTCTAGTATCAACCCGAACATCGGTATAGACCCAGGGATCATACGCAAAGTAAGAATAGATATCGTAACCGTTGATGTCGAATACCAGTTTTCCAGTATCGGTATAGATATCGAACTGATTCTCATTGCCTTGCTGGAGGAACCAGTACCAGTTATCGACTGTAGTGCCTCCAGGTTCGAACTCCTCCACATAATACGCTGGCGCATCTCCGGTGGTTGTTCCGGAGGATGTGCCAGAGTCAACTTCATCTGCACCTACACCATCGTACGTAACTACAAGTTTGTTGCCATTGAGTTGCCCTTCCATGAAATCTCCAGAGCTGTCACGATAGATTTCTATCTCCATTTGATCTGTGGAATTATGCGTTCGAATGATATCGCAATACGCTTCCATGGTGGCATTTTCGCCAATCGGGTGATTCTCCAAGTTCATAATGATATCTCCAGCAATAATTCCCGTATTATCTGCTGGAGATCCAGACTCAACAGATTGCACGAAAATGCCGGAAAATTCTTCTCCATCCTCTATTACTGACCATGCCCAACCATTTATGCCAATAGTATCCTTATCTTTTCCCGTTTTGAGCTCATCAATGATGGGTATAGCTTTCTCGCGGCCAATGGCGAAATACTGATTTGCATCGAAAATCGACGAATAATTTACACCAACGATCTTGCCATCTGAAGAAACCAATGGGCCACCAGAATTACCAGGGTTGATGGTAGCATCATGCATAATAACAGAATCCACTGATGCCCAATCTGAAGAGCCATCCGCATTTTCCTTAGAAACAATACCTTTGGTAAGCGTATATTCAGTTTCACCCAGCGGGAATCCTGCTGAATACACGTCTAGACCAACCGAAACGGTATCTGTTAACCATTCTAAATAGGGAAAATCTGTACCATCGATCTGAATAACTGCTAAATCGGAACATTCCGACACGCCAAGCACTTTGGCATTGTAGGTTTTGGATGTATCTCCACCAACCCACACTTTGAGCAAGGCAGCTCCAGTTACAACGTGGTTATTTGTTACAGCAATTCCTGAAGGATCAATAATGAAGCCCGATCCGCGAATAGATTCTAAGCCGTGAACGATGTTGCCATCTGCATCAACATTAGCGAAGGTGCCTTCGGACTGAATTTGGATGACGGCACCCTTAACATCCTGTAAGTTACCTACAGCCCCCGAAGAAACAACTGGCTCGGCAGGCTCAGCGGGCTGAACGGCTTCTGCTGGTTCTGCTTGCTGGACAGGTTCTGCAGGTTTAACTTCCGCCGGTGGTTCAGCAGTAGGTGTGGGAGCGCCACATGCTAAACCAACCACTAAGAACATAATCACAGAAAAAAGTACTGGTTTCATAAAGGGATATTTCATGATGCTTCTCCTTAACATTATTGGGATAGATGATACTTCTTTCGGTGAAATTCTATCATAAATGTTATCTTCGCTCGCACCCCCCGAGAGAACCTGCCTATCAATTTAGAAAGCATTAATATCCCCCAAGGGGTGGAATACAAACAGAGTGCGGCACAACCATTGACCTCACCCTACTTCTGTGACATACTATGTTTACGACGCAGCGAAATTATGCTGCTCCCGTCGCCATCCTAAGGAAAAGGAGGTGATGTCCACATGAGTACCAAATATGATAAACCCAGTGCGGTGGCATCCCTCCTAACAATCCGTTAGAAATGCCACCGCACGCAAACCCCCATATGTGGGGGTTTGTTTTTTAATTTACCATATATGTGGGGGTATATTATGGTTTTGAGATTTTTCCAGTGCTTATCCGGTGCAATTGGGTGTAGTTTTTGAAAATTGTTAAGCTGGGGTATTCTAGATTTTCTCATGGATAACATCTGGATGACATGATGATTGGGGCCCCTCCCCTCATATTTTGATGTTGAAATCATTACATAATTAATCTATACTGTAATTAGGATATGGAAACCCACGGAGTAAACCGAGATTACAAAAGCACTGACTATTACGCGGAATTTGCTTTACTTACTTCTCAGTAATGTTTTGCAGTTGATTAAAATGTAGAAGAAGGATTTCTATACAACATCAAAATGTAGGAATTGTAATTTTATTATTTAGAATTTGTTGTCATCATCAACGTGTGAAAGAAGGTCACTCAAAGTTTTGATAAGATACATATCGAGGAAATCATGAAAGGAATAATTAGCAGCAATTTAGATATTATTATGGGGGTTTTTGGTTTAATTTTAGCAGTTGCTACATATATATTCGCTTCAGTTGACATATCAACAAAGGTTGCAATAATTGCAATAATTTTTCTGTGTTTATTGCTAATACTCTATGTGTGTGAAAAATTGTTATCATCCTCTAACTCAAATCAATTTTTGAGAGATATGCCAGCAGCATTCGATGAAATTGCAAAATTAGAGCCTCATCGAATTAGAGTCATCTCTTATGTTGGCAATTTTACTTGGAAGTATTTGCACAAATCTGATCGTGAGCCCCATATCGAGCTTCAGATGTTGGTACGAGATCCAAAGGGAATGTGGGTTTTTCCACCTGCCAACGGTAATCAACCAAAAAGGAAAGACGATGTAATAAGGAATATCGAAAAATTGAAATACGATTCAACATTCTCAGATATGGCTCACCGAGTCAAAGCAGCCCCAACTCATAGATTCGTCAGGTTTTTTCAACATGAGCCACCCGTTAGAGTAGTTGTAGCTGAAGCAAAAACTGGCCGTATCGGATATTTTGGTTTTTATCCCTTACAAGAAAGAGTAGCTGGGCTTGATTATAGTGGAACAAAGAGACCCGTTCTTCGAATTGAAGATAAAGGCAAAGGCAAAGATTTACTAAATGATTTCGTTAGGTGGTTTGACCATTACTGGGATGAACTCGCGAGACGCCCAGAAGAAAACGAATACTAGATTGAAGGTTGAATTATGGATGATGTTCTAATTGCTTTAGATTATGATGGTGTAATTGCGGACACAAATCTGGTAAAGTCAAATTGGATTCTAGATAATATCGGTATAAACGTGTCGCCAAGTAAGTGTGACCGCTCGAGTTGCGCAGGAATTATTGGGCTAGAAAACTATGAGCAAATGTCAAATTATGTTTATGAGAGGGAAGCATCTTTGAGCGCGAAGCCAGTGGCAAACGCAATAGAAAGCATAAAGCAACTAAGCATGTATTATGAATTTATTATAATCACTGCAAGAACTAATACTAGAGTGAAGTGGGCAATAGAATGGTTAGAAAAGAATAAAATAGTGAACATATTCAGAGACATTGTCTCATCACATGGAGAGAGTAAAGTTAAAATTGCAAAGCTAATTGGTGCACGTATTCTTGTTGATGATGATATTCGGCATCTAATAGAAGAACAAGAAAATTATATTAAAAAGTATCATTTTTCGTCGGATACTACTAACGATATTTCTGGGAATATTGAAATTGTGGGTAATTGGAAATATTTAGTTGAAAAGCTAGAATCCTTTTGACTTTTTCGATTATCGTCGATGTAATTGCTTAATCTTGCTTACAGGGCGACCCGCCTTGCAGGCGGAGGGTAAGCTCCGCGAAAAATCAGAAAATCGTAGTAGGCAAGAATAGTAAAAATGCTCAGACGCGGGGTCGCGAGGTTTAATTGAGTGCAACGGTTTTAGGCAAGCTAAGTTCAGGGCAAAGTCGCCGGGTCGCCTAAAGCCAACGTAGTGCGGCTGATTGAAGTGATTTAGAAAATGTTGGAGGGTTTTATGAGAAATAAGGTGATTTTCGCAGATGTTGATGGTACTCTGTGTTTCCATGAAATAAAGCACGGTGTTTCGGAAATTCAACGCAATAATGATGGTGTCGTTTTAGTTAGGGAAAATACAACTGGGAACTATCATAAATCTTATGATGTATCTGCAAGTAAATATAATGTGTATTTAGATATAAAAACTCGTGAGCTGGGACACAAATTGCGGCAGTTTTACTTTTTTATATACGTGACTCTACTGCAAAAAGGGTGCTAGACCCTCCTCAAAACAGCAAAAGTT
>CAYWIC010000012.1:0-49810 GCA_964458115.1 uncultured Anaerolineales bacterium
TGTTTTTTGTATCATGATGATTATCTTACCATCACTTACTTTTTGACATTACCCTAAAATTATATCCAATATGGGAAGTCAATGTCTATCTAATTTTCTCGATCCAACCACAACTCTCGGTACTCTCTGTTCCAATCTTCCAGGAAGCGCACGGAGGTGACCAGCCCTGTCGCTACCGAGACCCAGATGATCAGCCCGCGCAGAGTCAACAACCATAAAGCCACCGGAATGAGGATCCCGGTAAAAAATGCCGCCCTGGCTGAATGCCGGATCAAGAGGGTCAAGCTCACCAACACCCCCAAGCCAATCACAAATCCAAGGGGGTCGATCGCCAACAAACAACCGCCGGTTGTGGCCAACCCCATACCTCCTCGAAATTGGGCAAAGACTGGCCAGCAATGACCCAACACGGAGAGACCAGCAGTTAGGGCGACGACCCAATCTGCCAACCCGATCTGAGCAGCAATATATGTGGGAACAAATCCTTTGCCAATATCGAGGATCAACACCAAAAGTCCCCATCCCAATCCAGCCTGTCGGATGGTATTTGTCGTCGTAACATGTCCCGAGCCGCCATCACGCACATCCACCCCTTTGACCAGACGCGTGACCCATAGAGCAAAAGGAAGCGAGCCGCAAAGATATCCAAAAGTAGGAAACAAATAAGGAAAGAGAGTTGATATTTGCATGGTTATGCGCCTTTATCGATGACAACCCAGGAAATGAACCCATCAATTTCTATGGAGGTGTGGGCATTATCATGAACGAACATTGCTGCGATCTCATCGGGCGAAAGGAAATGCGAACGCATCAGGGCGAGTTTCTCTGCCAACGCCACCAACTTGACTGCCCCTGTACGCACATCTGGCTCTTCGATGACCATGCGACCGCCTGGTTTGAGTAATCGCCACAACTCCTCCGCCGTGGTGCGCTGGTCGCAGACATGGTGCAAGGCATCAACCATGATGATGCGTTCGAAATATCCATCCGGGAAAGGAAGCTGCTCGCTCTGAGAACATACTCTACCTAAACCGTTTTTATTGCCTGCCTGTTGCAACATCTTATGAGAAAGATCTGCAACAATGACCTGGGAGGCACGATCCAGCATAAATTGCGCCACACGCCCGGTGCCCCCACCAGCATCGAGGAGTGCCCCGGAGGTGGGCAGATCAGCCAAACGGTACAGCTGGTCAGGGTCTTTGGGTTTGATGAATTTTTCGTAGATGGGGGCTAATATTCCAAAATGGTCAAGCATAAGTAAATGTTATCCAACAAGACTTCTAGAAATTAAGACATGGGGCGTGCGTAGCACGCCCCATGTCTTAATTTTCGTCATATTAATGCTATTCATTTTCTTGGTGTAAGATCAATGGAACAAAAACCTGATTTGGATCCGGAATCTCCTCAACCTCGATGAAATTCAATAATAACAAGTTTTGAGCACAATCGTCAAATGTTTCGAGGAATATCCTTCCTGAAAGCGTTTCGCCAGAGTCATTTTTGATCTGCACCCAGGCCTCACCTTGCGTGGAAACCACATGATCGGCGAGTTGAATTTCATACCCCCCCGGCCCGTATACGCTGGCCATCCCGGTGATCGACAACCCCAAGAGCGGCTGTCCCTCCAACGTACCTCCCACCTCGACGATCAATCCCAGTTCCGGATTCCCTTCCAAATCGAATACCTGACCAGCTAATCCCAGCCAGGCACATCCCAGATCTTGATTGGCCCAATTGGGCATCCCGATGGGCGCGCCTTCCTGGATCGTAAAATATCGCCCCCCGTTGGGAATCTCTGCGCTGACTATAGGAGGTTCGCTTTCGTCTGGAGTAGTTGTTGTGGGCGTGGGTGAAATCAGCGTCTCGGTGGGCTCAGCGTCAGGCGCAATCGTTGGATCGATTTGGGCTAAACCAATCGTTGTTTCCGTGCTGGTCAAATCAGCCTGCGGTCCAGCAACTGCCGTTTCCGTAGCTACCTCTTCGGTATCTTCGAAGGGTGTCGCTGTAGTACTGGGAGCGGCGACCAATGTCGACGTAGCAGTCGGGGATAGCGTGGCTGTTTGAGTCCTGGCTGCTAGATCAGACATATCCATGAAAGGAGTAGATGTGAAGGTAGCCACCATTACATCTTCTTCGATTGGAGAAGTAACATCCTCCCCCCGGCATGCGCTAGCGATAATCGCCAGCAATAATAATATCCAAATCCATGATCGTTTCATCATTGGCACAGACCTTCCTTGCAAACCAAGGTGCAAGTTTTTTGCCATCCCAGAACTCAGTTGGTATTATGGCATCAATCGGGGATGTGTCAAGAGTCAACCCTATGGAATGAAATTGACGTTGACTATCACATCGAGAAAATGCTACAATGCCGCTGGAGAATTTTCGATGCCAAAACCTGGACAACTTCCTGAACAACTCTTGGAGATCCTTGAAACCAAGCAAAGCTACCCCATCGGCACCCTGGCATATTATGGTCCGGATGACCAAAACTGCAATCGCATCATCGCCAGTGTAGTCAACGCGCCCAACGCCAGGCCGCAATTTCGAGACTGGCAGGATTTTGATGTTTGTACAGATCCGCAGGTAGCTGGGGAGATTGGCGAGTTCTTCAGGCTGAATGGAGTTCAGGACGTGATCATGACTGATGGGGTAATCGGCTGCCCACACGATGAGGGGATCGAATTTCCTAATGGCGAGATCTGCCCCCACTGCTCGTTTTGGCATAATACCTAAATTGCGTTACAATTCCCTCTCAACACAATAGCTGCACAGGATGAAACATGTTCAGCAAATAGCGCAAAAAGGTGTGCGTGGGTACACATGCGCCCACGCACACCTTTTTGATGGAAAGATCTTATGAAAAACGTAATCCCATCCGTAAAAGGCACGCGCGATTTTTACCCTCCAGAGATGTCCATCCGCACCTGGCTGTACAATAAAGTGCGTCAGGTCTCGGAATCCTTCGGGTATCAAGAATACGAGGGTCCCATTTTGGAGACCATCGAGCTCTACGCAGCCAAGTCCGGTGAAGAGCTGGTCAAAGAACAATCCTTCGTCTTCCCCGACCGCAGCGACAACTTGATCACCCTACGCCCTGAGCTAACTCCCACCCTGATGCGCATGGTTGCCCAGCGTCAGGGCCAATTGCATTTCCCCCTGCGCTGGTGGTCCTACGGCCCCTTCTGGCGCTACGAACGTCCCCAAAAAGGACGCTCGCGTGAGTTTTTCCAATGGAATATCGACCTGATCGGCGAAGCTTCCCCAGAGGCCGACGCCGAGATGGTGGCGGTCATGGCTTCATTTTATAAGTCCACTGGACTGGCATCGGATGAGGTCAAGATCCTGGTCAATAACCGGCGTTTGATGGATGGCGAATTAAATAAACTCGGTCTGACAGATGATCAACGCTCCAACGCCTTTCGTCTGATCGATAGGCGGGACAAGTTTTCGCCCGAGGTGTGGCGTGACTATGCCCTAAACTTGGGCCTGTCCCCTGAGCAATTCGACCGATTGCTGTCCCTTTTAGGGAATCTCGACCTTTGGCAATCGTCAGACGAGTTGGTGCGCTTCTTCAAGGCAATCGACGCCCTGGGAGTCAGTGAATACGTGCAGTACGATCCCCAGATCATCCGTGGATTAGATTATTACACCGGCACAGTCTACGAAGGGCGCGCCCTTACCCCGGGGATCAAACGCGCCATCTCGGGCGGCGGCCGCTATGACAACCTGTTGGCTGACGTCGGCGGCAACCCCCTCCCCGGGACTGGCTATGCTATGGGTGATGTGGTTATTACCTTGCTACTCCAGGAAACCGGCAATGTCCCCGAAAAACTGGATATTTCACCAGCGCCGGTTTTGGTGACCATCTTCGATGATGACTCCCTGTTAGCATCTTACAAACTGGCCGGCGACTTACGCAGCTCAGGTTTGAAAGTTGCCTGCTATCCTGTCCCTGCGAAATTGGGCAAGCAGTTCAAATTCGCCGACCGCATCGGGGCGCGCGTTGCATTGGTTTTAGGACCAGATGAGATCGCCAAGGAACAGGTCACCGTCAAAAACCTTGTCAACCGTGATCAAACAGTCATCCCCCAAAGCCAAGCTTCCCGGTTCGTCAGTGAAATCCTTGCTGGCGAAAAACCTTCGTGATAAAATTCTCGACGTCGTTTAAGACCTCGTGGCGGATGTAGCTCAATGGCAGAGCGCCGCACTGTGGATGCGGTGGTTGCGGGTTCGATTCCCGTCATCCGCCCCAAATAAAAACCCCAGATGATGAATTCTGGGGTTTTTGTTTTCAGAGAATCACCTTATGGCCAAAGGACCTCCACACTAAAATGCAGCATACATCTTCCGCCACCTCCATCAAAATTCAGTGTGTAGGTCTTCCGCCGGAAATCGGAAGCCCTGATCGCATAGAGTTCATTGGCGGTTATGGTGTGCTCGCCGTGACAGAACCTGTCTTCATCACTCCAGACATCATAATCCCACCATTTCATGGTTACAGTTAAGCTGTCGAGCGGTTCCATTGTCATGATCACAGTGGCCTCGTCTGGGTCGACATGCAAAAAAGGGGATGGCAAGGTGTATATTCTACCGCTCTCGACCCCACCCCACATAGTGACAACTTCTTCACCATTGACCCAGATCTTCCCATCGGGCGCGCCCCAGGTCACATCGGGGTTACAGTTAGTCTGGCAACCGATCTCGTTGCCATCTTCGTCATAGGCTGTGGCGATGTGGCATGGCAGATCGTGCACGCCGTCATCCACCATCACGCACCAGACGTGCAAACGCTCGAAAGTTGTCTTGACACCCTTACGCTTATAACATCCCGTGGGATCTCCCTCTACGCTGGCAACGTTGCTGTGTGAAGATTCGATGCGACCATATTCGGGCACATCGAGATAGGCTGTCAGGAAGAATTCATTAATTTGGGGACAGGTTGGATAGAAGTCTGATTCGCTCAAGGGAATGAACCAGCGAGTGTATTCAGATTCGGGGATATGATAGTCTCGGAATGGTGTGGCGACTTCCCGGATCATGTCACCATTACGGAAAAGCAAAAATCCGTCCACTGCATCTGCACTCCTGGCGGGGTAATCGAAGTTGAATCCATACCCCTCGCCTGCCCAAAAAGTTGTCTTGAGGTTCGCAGGTGGCAAGATTGTGAAGGGGGGATCATCTGGATCGCCGCCCCCTTCCCCGGAGGGTTCAGCTATTCGATACACCACGCGAAATCCTCCGTGGGGACCACTGATGTTATGCTCCAGGGGACGGCCGTCCCAATCGTAGTCGAAATGGGTAGTCTCTAGAGAGCCCAAATCGAGCACAATGCCAAATCCCTCGGTAACCGTCAAACCTCGGCAGTGAGCTTCCACATCAAGCCAAGTTTGATCTTCAGGAATTGTTATCGTCCGGCGACTCTCCCCACCCATCTCAGCGGAAATATTCCACAGACGTTCGCCCTCGTTGAGCAGCGATCCTTCTGCAGGCACCCGTTCTACTGCTGAGCCAGCCAGAGAAAAATAACACACCACGCCATCATACTCCTTATCCACTTCCAGGGTAAGCGCTTCTACTTGCAGATACTGCATAGTGACAGGACTCACCTCGAACAAGGGCGGCAGCCGCATTCGCCGCAACAAAGATGGCTCCACTGGAAAGGTCAATTCTGGCGGACCATCTTCGGGCAAAGACTCTGGAAAAGGGAACGGTGTAGGAATAAAAGGTGGATCTTCTTCCTCAGATGATGGAGGGATAAGAAGCATATCTCCTGGCTCGACCTCATCATCGGCTCCTGGATTGTGTTCCAGTATCTCATCGACGGTGGTGTGATGCTCCGCGGCGAGGCTTTCGAGGGTATCGCCGGCGCGGGCTTCATAGGCACCCTCAGGTCCCGGCTTGGGAATATCAAAGGCACTAACAGATACAGCTGCCAGGCCGCTACTCCCTAGTTGGTTATATGCTCTGATGATCAGAGTATGACTCCCCAAACTGCTCGGCTGCCAATCGGCAATTAGAGGGAAAGGATTGCTGCCCCCTGGGAGTTGGCTGGTGGAAACTTGAACCAATTCGTCTTCGGACCACAATTCTACGCGCTGGACACCTTGGGGATCTCGAGCCACAGCCCGAACGGTAACCACTTCATCAACGCTAACCCCCACTGCATACAACGGCTCGTAGATTTCAACAACCGGTCCAGCCACCTGCGCTGCAGAGCCCCAAGTGGAAAATATGTAAACCCCCAGGATGGCTAGACCACACACAACTGGAGTGGAGATGATCAGGAATAGAATGAAATTTTTTTTCATTTTCAGTCTCCCTATACCAGACAATTTTCTAGCGTGGTGTTGTCCGTGTCGCTGCGGCTATGGTTGTTATGAGCATCCCAGGCTTGGACGTAATATTCAATCGTCGCCTGAGAAAACACAGGCGGATCAAGACTATTTTCCAGGTCTTCCCAATCCAAAGTGACGCGATAGACATCAGCGCCGGCAAGATTCATATCCACAGTGCGCCACTGACCCTGGCGCGCGCCCTCAACTACACGGTAAACTAGTTCTACATCCGATATCCCTGACGGATCGGAGACTGGCGCGCTGATGACCAACGTATTCGGTTCGCAAAACGGCTTGAAGATGGGATCGCTGGATTCTGAAATATTTCCAATTATGGGAGGTGTAGTTTCAGTCGTGGGCTCGGGTGTGTACGTCGGCGGGATGCGCGTGGGTGTGGCAGGTGGATGTGTTGAGGCCGTCGAAGTGGGCGGAATGGATGTTGGTGTCTGGGAAGCTGTATCAGTTGGTTGGGTCCGCAACTGTGTAGGAGTTACAGAGGCCGTAGAAGTTAGACTTGCATTTGCGGTAATCTCTTGAATTTCAACCTTCTCCACAGCGATCACATTCACCCACACTCCTGACGGCGAACTCCCCACGCCCTGGCTATCGAAGACTTCAATTTGAAGGTAATAATCACCGGGCGAGTCCGGGCGCCATTGCTGTACCACGGACGAAAATTTCTCCCCAGGGCTTTGAGGCGGTTCCCTGCGGTATGGGATACCGTTTACAGAGAATAGCACTTCGGCAACTCCCTCAGGAGCATACCCATGGGCTTGGATTTCCAAAAGCTGCCCTACTTGTATTCTCACCCCTGGAATTGGAAGATCGATCCAAGCCCGAGGCAAATCCACGATTTCAGGATTGCATGCCGCCAATAATCCCCCGATGAACAGCAGGACGCCCCAGTGCCAAATACACTCCTTAAAGTGTTTATTTTTCTCCATCGTTCACCTTCCCAAAATAAAAACCGCCAGGCGAATGCCCAGCAGATGAGAATTTGGAAGAAAAATGATGGAGTAATTAGCGAGCAATGATGTCTGGTACACCCGCCCCTGTAAGTCTTACCTGCTTATTATAGCGGAACCTTTTGGTCAGATCAATTGGTCTTGGGTACCACTCGCACTATGGAATGCGCGCCAAGGTTTCTTTGAACTTAAGTTTATATGAATTCTCACGCGTCTCCATTGGTTCCCAGCCCTGATCACACAATGCGCGGAACAACCACCAGGCTAGGCTTTTGTAATCGCCCTCCTCTCTCATCCCCTTAACGCTGATCACGTGGGTAATCTTAGAAATATCCTGATGGCGGTCGATATCGATTTCTTTAAATTCTTCATTGTGCTGCGATCTACCTATGGCGCGAATGACCATTTCCAGAGTATCAGAATCTGTACATTTGACACGCATCTCATCTTTCGATGACCATATGTGGATGTAGATATAGCGCAATGTTTGGTTCCCAAAATGCAGCATGAAAGCCTCCTCAAAATCTGGTGAGGTGATTGCACCCCACTCACCCCTTAATCTGGATAGTCCCACGGGGTTTCCCAGAGACTTCCAAATCTGACAACCATTATACCCGCTCTTGTCTGGTAGAATTGTGGACTGGCTTATGAAACGTTATCTAATCCCTGCCGAAGAGACGCGTGCCGAAATCCAGGTCGTTAATTCGCGCTTTATCGCGACGTTGGCGCCCGTCTTCAGCGTGGATGAGGCCAAAGCGTTTATAAAACGCATCAAAGAAGAGTTTGCCGATGCGAGCCACAATGTACCTGCCTTCGTGGTTGGGCATGGCGCATCAGTCACTGCGCACAGCAACGATGATGGTGAACCTTCGGGTACTGCAGGCCGGCCAGCCTTGGCCGTGCTCCAAGGCAGTGAATTGGGTGACGCAGCCGTAGTTGTGACCCGTTTTTTCGGTGGCACCAAACTTGGCACCGGCGGATTGGTGCGAGCCTACGGAGACGCCGTTCGAGCCGTTCTGGAGATTGTTCCACGCGCGGAAAAAGTTCCCACGCACACAGTCTCAATCGAGCTGCCTTACAATTATTACGAACGCATAAAACGTCTGGTGGAGGCCCATAACGGCATCACCCATGAAGAAGATTTCGCTGCCGAGGTAACTCTACATTGTGAATTTGCCACTGACGGCTTTCTTGAATTCCAAGCGGCACTCAACGAGCTATCGCACGGACAAGTAGAGGCCGTGGTCATGTCAACGAGTGAAGCAACGATCATGCCGGTGGGTACTTTTCCGACCAGTGAGTAAGAGAAGCGAAGAATCTGAAATTTTCATCACATAATAGGAGAGATTCTTCGTCGCTCGGCTCAACAGAATGACAGATTCAAAATGGCGTCTGATAATTTATGACCACTTCTATCAATTTGCAGAAATCAATTTCAGATAAACCCTTGAAGGGTCTTTTTCGCCTTTTGGGAGAATACCGTTGGGTTTACCTCGCAGCAACCCTCAGCCTGGGGGTAGCCGCAGCAGCCCGAACAGGGACATACCTGTTATTGGGCCGCTTCGCTGACAATGTACTCGGAAAAGAATCGGCTGCTCAAAGTTTGCCTTGGATAGCGCTGGGATTTCTGGGGTTGGCGATAATCACGGGGATATTTACATTCCTGAGTGGATCGTTGGCCGCGCGCACATCCGAAAGTATCGCTCAACGCCTGCGAAATTACATCTACGATCACATCCAGCGCCTGACTTTTACCTACCACGATCAGACCAAAACTGGCGAGTTGATCCAAAGGGCAACTTCTGACATAGACGCTGTCCGGCGCTTCTTCGCTGAACAGGCCATCGGGGCGGGCCGCATCGTACTGTTGTTCATAGTAAATCTTATCGCCTTGTTGTATCTCAACTGGCAACTGGCGCTCTACTCAATCATCGTGGTTCCCTTCACAGTGCTGCTATCGTTCTTTTTTTTCCGTAAAGTTTCTGAGGCGTACGAAGCCTACCAGGAACAAGATGCAGTGTTATCGAACCGCCTCCAGGAGAATCTTACTGGAGTAAGAGTTGTCAAAGCCTTTGCTCGCCAGGGATACGAACGCGACAAATTCGATGTTGAGAATTGGGAGAAGTTTACTCGTGGCCGCCGCCTGCTGTTAATGCACTCCCTTTATTGGCCTACATCAGATATCATCACCGGCGGTCAGATGCTGGCTGGGTTCACCATCGGAGCGATCATGGCTATCAATGGCTCGATCTCCATAGGAACATACTTATCGTATGCTGGCATGGTC
Source organism: uncultured Anaerolineales bacterium (assembly GCA_964458115.1). Classification (GTDB taxonomy): domain Bacteria; phylum Chloroflexota; class Anaerolineae; order Anaerolineales; family UBA11858; genus NIOZ-UU35. Next base: position 9,591 of record CAYWIC010000012.1, read on the forward strand.
ATCTGGATCTTGTGGCCGATCCGAAATCTAGGGCGTCTGATTGTGCAAATGTCAACTGGCATGGTCTCATTTAAGCGCCTCACCGAGGTCATCGCTCAAGAGCGCGAGCCGCTCGACGAAGGAGACTATATTCCAGAGGATTGCATACGAGGCGAGTTCGTCTTCGACGATGTCTCCTTTGCATATGAGCAAGACAGTGCCGTACTTCAGAACATTAGCTTTCGCAACGAGCCAGGACAGATCGTCGCACTGATCGGTTCAACGGGTTCTGGTAAAACTACTGTGGCGAATTTGCTACCGCGTTTCTACGAGTACACTTCTGGAAAAATCACTTTGGATGGCGTCGAATTAAAACGTTATCCGCGCAGTTACCTGCGCAGCCAGATCGGCGTAGTCGAGCAGGAGCCCTTCTTGTTCTCACGCACGATCCGAGAGAATATTACCTATGGCGTAGACCGAGAAGTTTCCGAAGAAGAGGTCATCACTGCTGCCAGAGCTGCCGCCGTACACGATTCAATTGTCAGTTTTCCCGATGGATACGACACCTTGGTTGGCGAAAAAGGAGTGACGCTCTCGGGTGGTCAAAAACAGCGCGTCGCCATCGCCAGAACGATCCTCAAGGATCCCTGCATCTTAATACTCGATGACGCTACATCATCTGTCGATATTGAGACCGAAACCGAAATTCGGCTGGCTTTGGAAACCCTGATGAAGGGTCGCACGACATTCATCATTGCCCACCGTATCCAGAGCGTAATGGTCGCCGACCTGATCTTGGTGCTCGATGCAGGTCGCATTGCCCAGATCGGCAGCCATGATGAATTGCTTGCTCAAGAGGGCACCTACCGCAAGATCTTCGACATCCAGACTCGCATCGAGGCTGAACTAGAGAAAGAGATCGCCAGTGTCGGCATGGCCGCTCAATAATATGCCCCAAAATTTGTAAAGCATCACCTCGATGTTAGTTTTCTGTAGAGTTAGTATATGACCACACCTTATTTCGAAGAAGAAGATTTCGACACCAAATTCAATGGGCGCACGATAATGCGCATCCTCTTCCAGGTGAAATCTCACTGGCAATGGATCCTTGGGTTTATCATGATGATTGCCCTGGTATCAATCATAGATTCCTATTTCACGTTCCTCAGCAAGCGAATTATCGATGAAGGAATTGTGACAGGGAATACGGATATCCTAAGAGGGATTGTCACACAATACGGCTTATTGGTTCTCGTCCAAGCCGTCGGTGTATTTGGTTTCATTTACCTGGCAGGAGTCCTGGGTGAGCGCGTGCGTTACGACCTGCGCCAGAAAATGTTCAACCACCTGCAAGACCTTTCGCTCTCCTACTATAACCGCACTCCCGTAGGCTGGATCATGTCAAGGGTCACATCAGATGCCGAGCGCGTCGCTGAACTGGTAACCTGGGGGTTGCTGGATATCACTTGGGGGTTTATGAATATCATCACAGCCACGTTCTTCATGATCAAGATCAACTGGCAACTCGGCTTGATTGTTTTCGCCATCATCCCCATCCTGGTTGTGGTTGCTGGCCAGTTCAAGAAGAAGATCATCGTGGAATATCGCAAAGTACGCAAGATCAACTCGAAGATCACGGGCGCATATAATGAGAATATTACCGGCGTGCGTGTGGTCAAAGCATTCAGCCGTGAAGACCGCAATATAAACGAATTTGGCGAATTGACCGGTGAGATGTACCGCGCCGGTTATCGCGCAGCCTGGCTATCGGCATTGTTTTTGCCGACTGTGCAGATCATCAGCGCCATCGGCCTGGGCAGCATTGTCTGGTATGGCGGTCTGCAAGCCACTGTCGGGAATATCACCATAGGGGGTATTCAAGCATTTGTTTCCTATGTGGTTTTCATGATCTGGCCCATTCAGGAGATGGCGCGTGTCTACGCCGAGATGCAGCACGCCATCGCTTCTGCCGAACGCATCTTTTCGCTGATCGATGCCGTCCCTGAAGTGCAAGACCAACCCGGCGCGCTGGATCCTGGCAGCATCCAGGGTGACATCCTCTTCGAAGACGTCACCTTCCATTACGATGACGATGACCCCGTCCTGAAAAATTTCAACCTGCATATCCGCCAGGGTGAAACCATTGCCCTGGTCGGTCCCACGGGCGGCGGGAAGACCACCATCATAAATTTGTTAGGGCGCTTCTTCGAGCCAACTCAAGGCCGAATTGTGATTGGGGGCCGTGATTATAAAGAGATGTGCCTGGATGCGATCCAATCTCGCATTGGTGTGGTGCTGCAAACCCCTCACTTATTTTCAGGGTCGATCACAGAGAATATCCGCTATGGCAAGCTGGATGCCAGCGACGAAGAAATCATCTTGGCAGCCAAACTGGCAGGTGCCCACGACTTCATTGCTGAACTTGAAAATGGCTACCAAGAGGAGGTCGGTGAGGGTGGCAATCTGCTCTCGGTGGGCCAGAAACAACTCATCAGTTTAGCGAGAGCGGTATTACGCAAACCGGAGATCTTCATCATGGACGAGGCCACCAGCTCAGTGGACACGCTCACCGAGGCCTTGATCCAAAAAGGCATGGAAAACTTGATGGAGGGACGCACCAGTTTCGTGATTGCTCATCGACTCTCCACCATCAAGCGAGCCGATCGCATCCTGGTCATCGAGGATGGAAAAATCTCAGAGATGGGCAACCACGCTGAACTGCTCCGTCAGCGCGGCCACTATTATCGATTGTACACAGCTCAATTCCGTAGCGAACTCGAAAGGGAATATCAACCTCTCCAGGCTGCTGCTGTGGCGGCAGATTAGCCAAATCAATGGGTTCACATTCCAGAGTCATCACACCAATGAGGCTACTATGAAATCAAAGACTTCTAACCGCTGGACAGTCGTTGTCATTTTCATTTTCTTCATGCTGTTGCATCAATCAGACAAATTGTTGATTGGGCCTCTGACCCCCAATATCATCGCTGAGTTCGAGATCAGTAAAACGCAGATGGGCGCGGTGCTGACAGGGGCATTAGTCGTTGGGACGATTTTATATCCCTTATGGGGATACCTGTATGACCGATTTGCGCGAGCAAAATTATTAGCACTGGCTTCGTTCATTTGGGGATCGACGACCTGGTTGAGTGCCATCGTTCGGACGTATCCTGGATTTTTGGCAACACGCGCCTCCACCGGGATTGATGATTCGTCTTACCCCGGTCTGTACAGTCTGATTGCAGATTATTTTGGCCCCAACCTGCGCGGTAAGATCTACGGTCTTTTGCAGCTAACCCAGCCGATAGGCTACCTGTTGGGGATGATCCTGGCCCTGATGCTGGCACCCACCATCGGCTGGCGCTCAGTGTTCTACATCACTGGGGGGCTGGGCATATTGTTGGCAATCTTGATCTTCTTCTTTGTAAAGGAAGTGCCGCGCGGTCAGGCAGAACCTGAGTTTGAAGATCTCGAGGTCATCGGACAGTACCGCTTCTCTTGGGGTCAGGCAAAGGCCGTATTGAAGAAACGCACCATGTGGTTCATCTTCATGCAGGGTTTCGCTGGTGTCTTCCCTTGGAATGTGATCACCTACTGGTTCTTCACATACCTGGCTGAGGAACGCGGCTATGATGAGAACAGCATCCTTTTCACGATGGCGCCCATCATCATGGTGTTAGCTGCGGGCTATTTCGTCGGCGGCGCGGCTGGCGACTGGTTGTTCAAACGCACACTCAAAGGGCGTGTTATCGTCTCCAGCATTGGGGTGCTCCTAGGTGCGATTTTCTTGTTCTTTGCGCTGAATACCCCCATCGATGCACGTACACCATTCTTTATCTTCATGATCCTGACAGCGATCTTCATGCCCTTCTCTTCACCGAATGTGATCTCCACTGTTCAGGATATCACTGCCCCGGAGGTGCGCAGCACTGCTCTGGCCATCGAGTATTTTATCGAGAACAGCGGCGCAGCCCTGGCACCACTGCTGGCAGGAATCATTGCTGATGCGCTAAACCTGAGAATCGCTATCCTACTCATTTGCACTGTGACATGGTTATTGTGTTTCTTTATCTATCTAGGAGCATTGAAATTCATCGATGGGGATATTTTGTCCTTGAGGACAGAGTTGAGCCAACGAGCTAAGAACGAGCGATTAAGTAGCGCGTAATCGTGGTCATTTGTCAAAAAAAGATGCCCCGGCAATTTGAGCCGGGGCATCTTTTTTTATTAGAAAGCAATAATTTACATGTTGAGTAACAAACGCAATCCAAGGCCGATAAAGCGCGGCTGCAAGAAAGCCAACTTCCAAAAAGCGCCTGCCATTTCATCTCGGTTGCGCTGGCCAAGGAATTCGATCACATTTTCATTGATGGCCTCAATCAGGTCTCCATACCCCTGATTATCCAGCCGTTCCAATAATAGTCGGATAAACCAATGCAAGTCCAACTCGCGCTTCAGGGGTCGCAAATTGCGGGCGTAGGAAGAGCCATTCAGCAACGCATCAGCCGCAGCCCGGGCTCCCCAGAAACCGGTCACAGTGCCCCCAACGGTGGTAACTTTAACTTGACCGGCAGCATCTCCCACTAGTATTACATTCAAATCGCCAACCTGGCTCCACGGCCGCAATCCCGGCTGGTGCATGGCGGCCTGGCCAGCCTGGAACGCGAGTACTTCAAATTCATACTTCGCCAAAAAACGGGCCAAAATTTGCCGAGAATCCGTCGTCTCGTTTGCGATCAATCCCACCACAGCACGTTGGTCTGATTCAGGGATCAGCCAGTAGAAAAAACGCGTTTCATCGGCGTCGAACCAAACTTTGGTGAGTGCTGGGTCCCAACCCTCGGGCAAAGCGATTTCGGCCTGCATCAGGGGGACTGTGTCTGGCCGTCTAATTCCAGCGGCTTTGGCAACTTCGCTGAACGCGCCGTCGGAACCAATCAACGTCTTGGCCCTGATCTTCAAGGAATCTCCCCGAGCATCTCTCAACTCAATATCCGTTGAGATGCCTGAATTGCCAAATCCAATGAAGCGATGGCCAAGATGAATTTCTGCTCCAGCAACCTCAGCCGCGTCAACTAGATACCTGATCAACTGGGCGCGCTCGACAATTAAATCTTCATTGCGCAAGGGAACGTTCACACTTGCCCGTGCAGTTTCAACTGCCATCGTCCGGATGCGGTGAAGTATCAGCTCTTCGGGCGCTCCGCCAAAGACATGATCCAGATGAGGGGTGATGATATAGGTGCGACGGGCTGGTTTGAGCTCTTTTTCCCTCTCGAATACCCCAACATGAAATCCGCCTGAGGCTAGCTTTTCAGCCAGAAATAAACCGGACGAAGATGCACCGATAATTGCTACGTCGAACTCCAATATAACCTCCAAATGGCATGAATCTAAATAATCTATGCGGCGTGTATTTTACCTTAATTATCGGCCTTCTAGCGATAATGAATCCAAAATCGTTTGCCCCAGGATTACGAAATCCAACCACAGCGATTGGTGTTTTATGTAATAAAGATCATATTGTAACTTTACCAAAGCTTCCTCTTTGGAATCACCATATCCCTGATTGATTAATCCCCATCCAGCCATTCCTGGCTTTACCGAGTGACGCACCCCGAAAAAAGGGATTTCAGTTGCCAGGTCTTTGACAAACTCAGGGCGTTCAGGTCGGGGACCAACTACACTCATATCCCCTTTGAGGATATTGATGAATTGAGGGAATTCATCAATATGCAGTTTTCTCATCAGACGACCAATCCTGGTGACCCGAGCATCATTTTTACTTGCCCATACCGCGCCCTCCTTTTCGGCATCCGTGACCATAGAGCGAAATTTGAATAACTTGAAAAGACGCCCATAGCGACCCACGCGATCTTGAGTGTAAAGGACTGGCCCAGGAGAATCAATATAGATCGCTAGCACGATAAAAGGCGATGCAAGTAACAGAAAGATCATACCTATGGAGGCCCAAAAGAGGTCGAAGATGCGTTTGGTAACATGCCAGACTGCTTTGGTTCCAGGATGCTCGACGGGCATCGAAACCGACCAATTATCTCCAATGTGCTCAACAGGCACCTTGCCGGTCAATTGCTCGTAAATCACAGGCATTGGGACGATTTCAACACCATGCTGCAAGCAATCCATCATCAGAGGCAGCAATTCGCCGGAAATATCTTTGGTAACCGCTAGAACAATGGTGGTGACGCGTTTCTGGACAATCACATCCCCTAAGGCGTTGCGATCACCTAAAACAGAGAGAGTCGCCGCGGTGGGCAATTCCAGCCCACTGTCACCCGATGAAATCTTGATGACTTGATCAGCCTTCCTTGGATCGTCATCGATAAACCCGATTAAGTCATAAATGCTGTTCCCATATTCAAGGATCGCTTGAGTAACTGTTTTCCCCGCCCAGCCAGCACCGACGATTATTGTCCTGCGGCGGAAGATGGCTTGCGCGAAAACTAACAAATAGAGCGCTCGGCCCACCATCAAAAAGAGGACTGGTAAGAGGATCGCAAGGAATAGGGGTTGGCGCGAAGGAGGCAATGCTGGCGGCAGGTAGGGCACAAAGGGGAAGAGCGCTGCCGTTAGCGAGCCGGCCTTAAGGACAGCGATCAACGATTTGGCTGCTCTACCTGCTAAATTGAGGTCATAGACGCGGAAAACATAGGCAAAGAACAGCCATAAGCCGTTTAGCAGCAGCAGCGCCAACGGATGCAGGCGGATCAATTCCCAATTCAACTCATAATCTGGGCGCAAATAGATGGCAAGAGCAAAGGCTCCATTGACAGCTAGTAGATCAAGGATTCCCAGGATCCAGCGTCGCTCGGAGGATGTGATGGATAGATCGACAACGGAAAGTTCGTCTCTGCCCGTTCGCTTTGACATTATTCTTTTTCAACTGCCTTCATGTCACGGACTGCAGAAGATACCCCCGGCCCAAATCTAGCCGAGGCATCAATCAAATCCCAATGATCCCGGAACCATTGCACGGTATTTTCCAATCCCCCATCAAAAGATATTTTTGGGTCATATCCTATTAGATCCCTGGCAAGGTCGACAGATGCCAATAAGCGGCTTTTGGTATCCCATTTTCGGCGCTCGGTAAAGCGGATTCCTGCAGGATTCTCAGTCGTTTGGTTTACCATGTTTGCGAGATCGACGATGGAAGTTTCTTCCGCAGATGCCAGATTGAACTCCTTACCAATGGCACTCTCAAACGTTGCGGCACGCAGCAATCCGTCGACAATATCATCTACGTACGTGAAATCGCGGGTCTCTTCACCCGATCCAGTTATCGGCAATGGTTGGCCGCGTATCGCCCAATAGATAAAATTGGGGATAACGTTGCGGTACTGTCCAGGAACTTCACCAGGACCATAGGAGTTGAAAAAACGTGGCTTAACAACGTTGAGGCCATAGTGATCATAGAAGAAATTGCAATACAGCTCACCCAGCATCTTGGTGATTTGATAAGGCGTGCTCAGGTGCATCGACATGAACTCTTCTTTCAAGGGCAGCGGTGTGTCGCTGCCATAGATCGAGCATCCTGAGGATGCATATACAAATCGATCTACCTCAGTCAGGACGGAATACTCTAGCAAGCGCAGAGTTCCCATGCCGTTGACCTGCAAATCGCTTTCGGGGTGATCTACTGAATTTTGGTTGGCAAAGAAAGCAGCCAGGTGATAAACGATTTGCGGACGCTCGAAGAATATACGCTTCAGCTTAATCTCGTCCAGGATATCCCCCTCTACAAACAAAACTCCCTCCATTGAGGGCACATTCCAGCGCTCAGAAGATGAGAGGTTGTCGAGGACCAAAACTCGGGCACCCATAGTCGCCAGAGTCCTGGTTAAATTAGAGCCGATGGCCCCTGCCCCTCCGGTCACTAATACTGTTTTCCCTCGATACGATTCTAAATAGCCTTCCATAACAGACTCCAAAATCTAGTTTCCATAATTTTCAATATACAATGGATTGAATTTTACCGCTCATTGATACATTTTCCCATCGGAAATACAAAAAGAGCGCGGTTCGCGGCAAGAACCGCGCTCTTTTTGTATTTCAAACTTTAATTTTAAGTTTGCTATCTTGACTGAAGGACTTCCATAATCATGCGTTCATAATGGAGGACACACGCTTTCCTAGAGAGGTGCTCTTCAGCATACTGCCTGCCATTGGCACCCACCTGGGCACACAGATCGCGATCCGTGTACAATTTCAAAACCGCCTCTGCCAGGGCGGCCGCGTCACCAGGGGGCGTACTGAAACCGCATTGAGCATCGGCAATCAGCTTTGGGGCGTCGCCGCTCAAATCCATGGCAGCTACTACGGGTTTCCCAGCCGCCATGATGCTAAGGATTTTCGATGGTACTACCGGGGTCTTCACTTCGGCGCGCAAGGTGGCCAGGCACACATCCGAGGCATGCAATATGGCTGGGTATTTCTCCCTGGGCTGCATGGGCAAAAAATGCACCAAATTCAATAGATCCGATTCTCTGGCCTTGCCCTGCATTCGTTCCTTCTCAACTCCATCACCAACCAATATCCATTTGATATGATCGTGGTCTCTGAGTCGTTTGGCAGCCTCCAAAATTACATCAAGATCCTGCGAATACCCCAAAACCCCAGCAAAGGATACCAGGAAATCATCGCCGAAATTGTAAGCAGCCCGGAATTCATTCTGGCGCTCGCCAGGCTGGATGAAATCGGTATCTACCCAATTGGGAATCACCTTCACATGCCTAGGCTCCCCCCCTCTGCCAACCACATGCTTCTGATTGCCAGTCGAATGTACGGCAACCTTATTCGAGCACTCATAGATGGCTTTCTCCATCCATTCGAAGATGCGGATTATTTGTGGATTTCTTAGCAACCCCAGATCAATAATGCTTTGGGGAAATAGATCTTGCACGTTGAAAATGAACTTAATTCCCCGAAGAATTCTCAGCCCCCAGGCAGAAAACCCCAGGGTCAGTGGGGGCGAGTACACGAGAGAGATATCCACCTTTGGGACAAATAGCCCCACCAAAAAGAACGCGAACGCCATGCCAAATTGCCACATTGCCCTTCCTACCATTGAGGTAGGAGAAAGCCGTAATGATGCAATCCGGTACACATCCATGCCATCGAGGGACTCTTTCACCCAGCGCTTGCCAAGATAGCGATCATCTGCACCTACGGCATGGTACCCAGGCATATTGGTGATCACCTGAACCTGATGGCCACGGGATACCAGCTCGCAACCCAATTCGTAAAACAGGTGCGCAGCAGAACCCGTATCGGGGGGGAAATAGGCAGTGAGTAATAAGATACGCATTTTGGGCTAAACACCATCTCCTAAAGATGCAAGATCGACCTTTACAGCCTTTCCCGTCTTGAGGGATTCTTCGATGGCAAAAGTTGCCAGGGTAGTATAAAGATATTCTTCGAACTCGACGGGGGCAGGATCGCCCTTACGAATACTCTCCACTAGGGCTCTGATCTCACCTACATGACCACGGTCCACACTCAACCAGTTGCGCCGTTTTCGCACGCGCCCACCACGGGTTAAGCGAGCAGCCTGAAAATTTTCAATTACGCCTACCGCGCCACCACCGGTAATCTCGACCCGCTCGCGTGGATGACGTTTATCTCCTCCAGACACATAATTGATCGCGCCCAAGGAACCGTTGACCATCTTCAAGGTGATGGTCACATTATCACTGGGCTTGTAGGCACCCTCCCCAAAAGTCTCGGCGTAGACGCGGGTGGGTGTTGAGCCAGTGAGGTATTGGATTAGATCGACAAAATGGCAGATCTCGCCAATGATGCGACCGCCACCGGCAACTGGGTCGTGCACCCAATGATCTCCAGGGACAATGCCAGCGTTTATAGTGCAAACCACGCTCAGCGGCTCTGACACATTTGCGAAGTGTTTCTTTTGCCAAATCGTGAAGGGAGAAAATCGTCGATTGAAACCCACCATCAAGATCGCATTGTCAATCTGCCTGTATACGGCATTCACTGCGCTCAACTGTTCCAGAGTCACCGCTAGCGGTTTTTCGACGAAAACATGCTTGCCGGCTCCCAGTGCTTTCCCAATCAGGTCACTATGCGTGCCATGCTGGGTAAGCACGAAAACCAGGTCAATCTGAGGGTCTCGCAGAATTTCATCGTAATCCGTAGTGCAATAATCGAAGCCAAATTTCCTGGCTGTATGCTGGCCGCTCAAACCTGAGGACGTGGATACTCCACAGAAGTCTATCCCTGCAATCCCTTTCATCGCTGGGAGCAAGGTCCCCTGGGTGAAAAGACCTGCGCCGATCAATCCAATTCCTACTTTGCCTAAAGATGTGCGTCGACTCAGCGTTTTTGATAGTTCTTCGGAGTCTTTCAAGGTGACCATTTTCCTCATATCCGGATCGCCAGAATAGGTCAGCAAAACACCCAGATATGATTCTGTTCCTTCGGCTATCAATTGGTAGGCATCCAAGGCGTGTTCAAAAGAGAAGCGATGGCTGATCAGTTGATCGATTTCAATAGCCCCCTTAGCGGCCTGTGATAGAAATTCAGCCATGTTGCTCTGCGCAGTCCAGCGGGCATATGCCAAGGGGTATTTCGCGCCTCGGTCGGTGAAATCTGGGTCATATAAACCAGGCCCCCAGCCGCGCGAGACCACAAAATCCAGCTCCTTGTCATAGAAAGGCGTACGCGGGATCTCCAAGCCAACCAGGCCAGCTGCCACCACCCTCCCGCGCTCGCGGCAATTTATTGCGGCCTGTTCCAAGGGCTGGTTGCTGGTGGTCGCGGCCAGGATGATAACTGCATCAGCGCCCTGCCCTCCAGTCATTTGGTGAACGGCAGAAGTCATCGAGGCATAATCCGTCGCTGCAGACTCCGCACCCAATTTTAAAGCCAAGGTAGCTTTATCTGCATCGAGGTCCATACCCACGACATGGCACCCCGCGGCAGTCAGCAACTGTACCGCCACCTGGCCCAAAAGACCCAGGCCGATCACCACTACCGTCTCCCCGAAAGAGACTTGCGCCATGCGAACAGCCTGTAGAGCGATGCTGCCCAGGGCGACAAATGCAGCTACATCGAAATCCAATTCGTCCGGAATAGGAACGCACAGATTTGCTGGCGCAGAAGCTACCTCAGTGTGACCAGCAAACCCGGCCCCGGTGCAGGCCACTCGATCTCCAACCGAGAATCCCTCCACGCCATCCCCCACACCGATCACCACACCCGCGGAAGAATATCCCAGGGGCACCGGGTTATCGAGACGGCCCATGGCCTGACGCCAGGCCTCCATGATACCCTCAGCCTGCGCTTTGGCAATCACGGCACGCACCAGGTCGGGCCGGGCCATGGCTTTGCCCACCAGGGATTTACGGCCCATCTCCAGCATATATTTCTCTGTGCCCACACTGACCATCGAAGCCATGGTCTTGACCAACAAGTGACCGGCTTTTAGGTCGTGCAGAGGCACATCTACGATGCTGAGATCGCCTTTTTTATACGATTGCATAATTTGCTTCATAAGGAGATTTTTCCTAGAACTCCATCACACTGTCAAGTCCACGATGAACTCCGACTAGTTTTCCCACTTCTCGGATTGCGAGAAGCGCTCCATCAACGTATGGCTCAGCGCTTTTTCCAGATTCATGCCTCAAGACCAATTTCTGATCCGGCATTCCAAATATTGCATCGAGTGAGATTACATATCCTGGCAACCTTATCGAGTGCACTTGACTTCCCTGTAATCGTACTCCGCGACTCTCCTTTGGCCCCTCGACTTCCTCAATGGGAACATCTAACTGAGACTCTTGGATTTTCGAAAGCCGATCGGCCAATTCTCGCGCGGTACCACTTGGCGCATCCTTCTTTCTCGAATTGGCATAGTCAATGATTTCCCAATGGGGAATATATTTCGCAGCCATTTCAGCAAATTTCTGCAGAAGGACCACAGTCAGGGCAAAGTTTCCCACTGCCAGAACCCCACTTTCGACATCTTTGGCCGCTACGTTTATCTCTTCATAATCTTCGTTACTCAACCCAGAGGTTCCGACAACGACATGAACACCCTTTTGTAATGCGGTCAGGATGTGATGTTTTGCCACATCAGGTTTGGTATATTCGACAAGGACATCCGGCTTATTCTGGAGGGCTTCTTCTACTGTGCCAAATACTGGCGCGCCAAGCCCTTCAACACCAACCGCCTCCCCCAGATTTTTCCCAGCAGAGCTCCTCGAGATAGCTGAGATGAGTTCCAAATCGGGCGCATCATAGATCCCTCGGGAAAGCCCCGATCCAGCCCACCCTGTTGCTCCTGCTAAACAAACTTGAATTTTCCTCATTTGCACTCCATTTTCGGGTCTCCAGGAATATCGAGTGTAAACCCCCACTTCGTTACCCTGAGGTCCAGAATTTTTTATCAATAATTAGAACCGCTAATTCAACAATTCAATGACCTGTTGCGCGGAATTCTGCCAAGAAAACTGCTTCGCTCGCTTCAGGCCGCGCGTAACCAATTCCGATACTATCCGATCATCATCAAGAATTTTGCGAATGCCATCACCGAGCGAATCCACATCTTCCAGAGTATAGTACAACGCGGCATCGCCGCACACCTCACGCGTCACAGGTAAGTCCGATGTGACAACTGGAACTCCACAGGCCATGGCTTCTACCAGCGGAAACCCAAACGTCTCAACCTGCGTAGGAAACACCATCAGAGCGGCCGATTGATACAAGCCAATGATCTCATCCTGTAAATGAGTGCTGATAAACTCGACTTTATCTGTAAGCTCCAACAATTCTATCCGAGCTAATAATTCCTGATAATAGGGTTGATCGAAGATGCCTCCGGCGATGACCAACCTGAGATCATTGTGCCCACTTCTAACTAACTGACCAAGGGCCAGGATCAAGGTCAGGTAATCTTTATAGATATAAACACTTCCAACAGCCAAAATTAATGTGGTTTCTTCATTTTTTGAATTCCCAGGTGCAAATTTTTCTGAGACACCATTGTAAACCACGGCTGTTTTATCTTTGGCTATCCCAAGCATATCTCCAATTTCACCCCTTGCCCAACCGGAGACAAAAAATACCTTCATGGCCACCCGCGCAGATAGCTTTGACAGCCAACGGATCAGCCATAATCTAACCTGGGCCCCTGCTGAGCTAGCTGGAGGCCCCCAATATGGGCTAGCGTTCTGAATTCCCAATAACGTTTTCACACCGCCTAACAGCGGAGCCGTGTCATAAGGTGAAATAAACCAATCGATGTGATTTCTCGTAAACCAGAGCGGCAGAATCATCTGTTGCCAGGCCAATCGCCAGATCGTTTGAAATCGCCTTGGGAATCTTATCTCGTAGATTTCACAATTCGTCGGTAACAACTCAGCGATCCACTGAAATTCAGGCTTTATCAGGATACTGAAATGATCATCGATGGACAGCTCGCATAACCGCGGCACAAATTCGCGCATCCAGGTAACGCCACCGCCAAACACAACTGCAGTACAATCAATGGCCACTCTCACTGGAAACTAGCAACCTCTCTCTGCAAGAACTTGTACAGCCGTCTGGTTTGAACATTCCAACTTTTTTGATGGATAATTTTTTTATATGCACTCATGCTGCGTCGCTTGACCTCTTGCGGTTCCAGCTCAGAGACTGCAATTATGGCTGATGCCAGCACCCGAGGGTCTTCCCGCTCACAAACATAGACCAAATCAGCATACTCCTCTGCTAAATCTGCTGTCAGGGTAGAGACAACCGGTCTACAAGAAGCCAGATATTCCAATAATTTCGACGGGAAATTATACCGATTCTCAGGCAAAGATACCAAGCGCGGGTTCAGCAGGAGGCCGGCTCGTTGCAGTAATTCCAATTGCTGCTTACGCGGCAAAACCCCCAGGTATTTGAGCCGCGAATGTGACCCAGCCCTACGGCTCACCAGGTCAGCTAAAGGCCCATTACCCGTAATTGTCAACTGATATTCCTCGGGCAGCAGATCGTACGCCTCGAGCATCAATCTCACACCACTCCCCACGCTCAACGTCCCGGCATAGTACAGCTCCGTAAGCGGTTGCACATCCTCAGCGACTTGAAATTCTGAAGGGGATATTCCCCCCTCAAGATGGAGCCAGGCTTGTTTGGGGTCGAGAAATTCCGCGGCTACTAAACTAGACAGCACCACCACGCCTGTGAATCTTCGCAACCAAAATGCGCGCGCCTTGTGGAGCAAGGATTGGAAAAATCCTTTTTCAGACTCGAGCGGTTGTACATCCGCAGCGACACAGATGCTGGGAACCTTGAAAAGCCAAGCCGCGATTAGAGCAGGGATTCCCCAGCGGTTTGTCGCATTATAAGCCACGATCACCTGGGGTTTCTCGCGAATTTTCAGCACTTCGAACACTAATGCAAAAATTTGGGAAATTGGCTTTATGCAGGGCAAGTTTAGGAAAGGCACACAACGCAAATTGGAAACTCCCTCTGCCTCGGCTTTTTCATTTCCCACATATCGGAAGGGGCCACGAGGGAAACGCGGGGAAGGGTATATGCTTAAGACCGTAACTCTCTCTACTCCGTTGGACTGGAGTCCAGCAATCAATTGAGCCTGGAAGTTGTTGGCTGCGTGAGAAAACGATGGATTGCCATCTCCGGACTCACCTGGAGTAAAAGTTCCGATGAAAAGAATGCGCTTGAGCTCTGGCATGGGTCAATTTTGTGCTGACAAATTCATCAGCCCGTCATAGAAATTGGCGACAACCTTCTCCGTATCAAAACATTCCTGTGCTATTTCGAGAGATCGACGCCCAAAATCCACTAACTGCTCAGCAGGTGCTGTGGCAAACTCATCTAACGCCCGGAACAATTCATCCGAATTCTGCGGGTCAACCAGCCACCCATTTACGCCTGGCTCAATAGCTTCCGGCCAATTACCGCAGCCGTATGAGCCCAGGATCGGCAATTCGGCCCACAACCCCTCGATAATTGAGAGGGGGTTTGGGTCTTTGAAGGATGGCAAGGCCAGCAGATCAGCCATGGCGTAGAGCTCGATCATGCGGTCTCTGTTCTGGAACCCCAGCAAATGAATACGATTGTCATCGGAATATAATTCTTCGATCTGTTGGCGGTCGGGACCATCACCTGCCAAGAGCACATGAATATCCTTCTGCTCTAGACGAGAAAACTGCCTCAAGAAATTGAGATTGCCCTTCAACAAGTCGGCCAACCTGGCAGGGAATAAGATCACGAGGTCAGTAGGCTTAAATCCCAATTTGGCTCGAAGCTCATGGCGAGATTTGCGAACCGAGCTCACGTGATCCAAATATATGCTCTCA
This sequence comes from uncultured Anaerolineales bacterium, assembly GCA_964458115.1. Classification (GTDB taxonomy): domain Bacteria; phylum Chloroflexota; class Anaerolineae; order Anaerolineales; family UBA11858; genus NIOZ-UU35. Next base: position 24,914 of record CAYWIC010000012.1, read on the forward strand.
TCCACGACATTTGGCAGTGGGATGAATTCTGGGTCAGGAACCCCCCAATGATCAGAGATGGTCGTGCGAGCGATCTCGCCAGGCACAGCCAGCGCATCTGCCTTCTGAACGATCCATCGCCGCAGGCTGGCGAAGATATCCGTTGTATGCCCCGTGAAATGGTAATTGGCCTCCAAATGGAATAATACTTTTGTTCGACTACGACGTATCGATCCTAAAAAGACGAGGCCCATTATGGTTGGGAATTGCCAGGCGCCGCCTAGAACCAGCCATGTCGGCGGGCGCTTGAGCATCTGCCACCAGGCCTGGGGGTTGATATGCTGTTCCTGGCCAAATATGCGCGGGTGAATGCCCGAGAGAACCCTGTGAGGGAATTTGCACTGTTCCGGATCGTAGGGCCAATGCCGCCCATCTTCATTTTCAGCCATGAACCAGACCTCGAAATCGAGTTGGCGCGCTTGCGCTTGACGATGCATATGATCGTACAAATGCAAACGATACGGGCTGGGGATATTAGTTACGATGAGTAATCGCTTTCTCATTACGGCAATTTATTGCTGAACTGCGTTTCCCCACGCAAATCGAATAGGCTCAAACTCATCGAAGATTTCGAATACTCCTCGGACGTAGTCATCCCCGGTAAACTGCCACGCTCGCTTCAGACCGCGATCGACCAGTGTCCTACGTAATTCCTGATCTGAATGTAATTCCTTAATGGCTTCAGCGAATTGGACTGGGTCTGCTGGATCGACAAGCAGCGCTGCATCACCAAGCTGTTCCTCTGATCCTGCAACACGGGATGCAATCACCGGGCACCCCAGGGCGAAGGCCTCCAAAGGGGGCAGATTTTCAGGCCCCACAAAACTGGCGTACACCAGGGCGATCGCTTTCTTGAATAGCGCCATCAACTCTTCTGTAGAGACGAAACCCAACATGCGTACCTGCTGGCAAAGTCCCAGCTTATCAACCAGGTTCTCGATATATTGAAAATTGCCGCGGTTAGAACCTGTAAAGACCATTGACAGGCTCAGGTCGTGTTGGTCCTGCAATATTTGCAATGCTCTCAGCAAATTGGCATGGTTCTTATGCGGCCAGAATTGGGCTGGATAGAATAAGAATTCATCATGAAGATCGTATTTCGCGAGTAATTGATCCCAATCCAAGTCCGGTACTTCTAATGCATAGCTGGGCGTAGGATGAGGTAACATTTTGAATCGGTCCTGAGGTACCTGGTAGAAGTCGACGATCTCCTGCTGGCCGACCTGCCCGCCAACGATGATCCTGGCAGCTCTGCGTAAAAACCAGGCCAGTGAATCTTCGCGCATATCCCAAACCCCCTCGCTGCTCACTTCGGGGAACCAGGGCATATTACGGTGCTGCAAGTCCCAAACAACGGTCAAATACGGCAGGTCCATCATCACTGGCCCCTCACTGATGAACCACATAAACTCAACACCCTCTTCTCGCGCGATTCTTTCCAGTCGAGTCGCTCTTCGCAAACGCTTGCGAGCGATAGGGAACTCCCGCTTCAGCATCATGATGAATCGCTCAAAGAGCGTTGGCGCTGGGTAGTGAGCGGCTTTAATTCCGGATGAACGGATATGTTCTACGTAATCGACATGGTCGAAATTTACAAAGACCACGTACTCATGGTTACTTTCATGAGCCAGTTTCAAGAAGGATTCGAAAATGTCTCTCTGGATGGTATATGCTCCGCCTAAATCCGGAGGCTGTTCACCCAACAGTACACCAATTTTCATCCCGCTTGTGCCCTCCTAAAAGCTTCATTTCCAAGCATTAGTAGGTGCCTCCTCGATAAAAGCGCAAATACCCTCGATCACGTCTGGGGGCAAGTTAATCGATGAAGGCAGGTACAAACCCTGATCCCATAAACGATCAGCCACAGGGCAAGGCACATCCCGAAATCCAGGCAAATCTTGCAGGAAGGGCTGCTGATTCATAGGGCAGAAAAATGTGCGGGTCTGGATGCCCCTCTCTAAAAGGAATTTTGCCAGTCCATCTCGGTTGAGTCCGAATTCCGGCTTCACAACAATTGCGTACATCCAGTACACATTCCTAGCCCAATCCAATTCAACTGGCAACTGCAACCCGGGTACATTTTCCAAGAACTGATTGTAAGTGTGCGCCACCCGGCGCTTTTCAGAAATGATCGCCTCGATCTTCTCCAGTTGGGCCAAGCCCATCGCAGCGGTATAACCGGTCATGCGGAAATTGTAACCCGGGTACTCGTGCCAGAAGCGGGGTTCGGTAAACGCTAGATTGCGCAATAATCTCAGCCGTTCGTAGATCTCTTCATGGTTGGTGGTCACCATGCCCCCTTCACCCGTGGTGATCACCTTATTGGCATAAAAGCTGAAGCAGGCCATATCTCCATAGCTGCCGGTCATCCGACCCCGGACCGTGGCTCCATGAGATTCAGCACAATCTTCGATCACGAGCAAGTCATGTCTGCGGGCGATCTCCATCAAGCGATCCATATCAACCGGATGGCCATAAAGGTGTACGGGCAGAATGGCATGAACACTAGGTGTAATCAAGTCCTCGATTTGATCGAGATCCATATTCCAGGTGACTTCTTCCGAATCGACTGACACGGGTATACCACCTTGATGGTAGACACCCAGCGCCGTAGCGATATTGGTGCTGGTGCTAATCAGGACCTGATCCCCCTTACCAATACCAGCAGCAGCCACCGCCAGCATCAGGGCAGATGTACCACTGCTTACGGCCACACCATATTTGCAGTCCACATATTCAGAAAATGCCTGCTCAAAGCGTGGGATGCTCTCCCCGAAGGAACCGGAAATCTCTCCTTTGCGCAATGCCTGGACTACGGCCTGAATTTCATCTTCACCTATGACAGGCTCAAAGACTGGGATCATCATTCGCCTCAACAAAAACTTTGTCATTTTCTTCGCCCATATAGGGACCTTGCTTGACACTAATGCACTGCATATCTTCAATCACACGGATAGCGTGCACACCATCAATAAGCACTATGGCATCGCCGGGGTTCATCACGATGGTGCGGATCAGGGCGCCGCCATCTGAAAAGAGATCAACCTCGACCACACCTCGCTGCACAACGAACATTTGCTGCAAATCACTAATCGTTCGAGTGACAGCCTTGTGATAGTGAGGCGGTTCCACGAAACCAGCTTTATGGGCCAGCAGCCCAAATTGAAATGACGATTCAGCCGGAGAGAAAAATGTAGTCTGCTCTACACATACATCGGACCAAATGATCTCGGCATATTTTTTTCCTTCATATTCAATTTTCTCGACATTCATACAAAGTTCTCCGCTAAACACCCAGTCCCTTGACGATAGATAACATCTCTTTGACACGATGTTCGTAGGTGTGCTCAGCCAGGGTGCGCTGCTGGCCGGCCCGGGCTATTTTATCGCGTTCTTGATCATGTTTCAGATAATATTCGATCAGATCAAGACATTCGTCAGCATCATGATAAGCGACTACTTCTGCCCCAGACTCAAACAGCTCATGCAGATTTTCCTTCCAGTCTGTGAGTAGAAAAGTGCCGCATCCAGTAGCTTCATAGAGACGCATATTATTGGCAAAATTCCCACCGATATCGATGTGATGATTGAGTGTGACAGTGGATTTGCACAGGATGTTGAACATTTCTATACCCCAGGCGGGTCCGCGATAAGTTCTAGTTAACGGCGGGTTTTCGTATACATCTGTTTTAGGTCCCCAGATCCCCAGATCGAAGCGCTGGCTGATCCTTTCTAACAGATCAACCCTTTCATGATGCATTTTGAACAACGAACCGACAAAACTAATTGGAATCGGTTTGGCCTGACACCTAATTTGTGATAGGGTCTGCCGCTGGAAACCTAAACGCAGCATCCTGGCTGGGACTCCCCAGGCCTGGAGCCAATTGATCGTCGTTGGCAAGGAAGAGAATACAAGGTCATAAACGCTGTAAGTAGGCTTTTGATCGGGTGAGATCCAGGCAATCTGACCGATCAACATGTTTATCGATTGTTTGATTTCTTCCCAGAATTCATCAGCAACAAAATCCATCACCAAATTGATCACAATATCAGGCTGGTAATGGCGGATTTGCTCAGCTAGGATCTGGTTTCTCCAGGCATGGCTTTTATCCAGGCTGCGGTACAAGGGGCCCAGAATCGATTTCAAGTATCGGGCCGGCGTACGACCAATTCGCCGCCATATGTTCATCATTCTTTGCAGAACGTCATCCGGCTTTGATTTATTTTCTACATTGAGGTCATGTTCGCGTGCCCAGGCTTTTTGCATGTGCTCGTTGCCCACGTGCAGGTTCCAGGCCCGGTGACCGAGGTTATTTAGATTTTGTGCGTAATAATCTCCAATCCCGAATGGGGACTTAAGTCGAACCGCGACCTGATCGTGGTAGGATCGATTTTCGAGACCCTGATTTTGCTGATAAAGCCAATCTCTATAAGCCGGGTAATCGGCGCTGATGATCAGGAATTTCATTTAGGATTTCTTAGGAGACAAACCGCTTAATAAAGTGATAAATTGCTCAAACCGAAAACCCATATCCACAAGAATTGGGAGTGAACACTCGAAGATATGGTTTTGAACAAAAGGGAATTCGCTTCGATCTCGGAACATCATTCCCCAACCAATGCTTGTTAACAGAAGTAAGGACCTAGCAAATAACCTGATCAGGCTCGAGATCCCAGCAAGAAAACCTACCTCATCCACTCTTTGGATACGATAGCTGTATCTCCCATCAATAAAGCTGTTTCTTGCGTTCCACCCCAAACGCATTTTGTCTTCGTGAACTAAGTGATAAACATACAGGGCAGGGTCGTAGATAACCTTTATATTTGGATAATCCCTTCGCATTTTCTTAAGGAGAATTGTCTCCTCTCCGAAAGCCAGTTTGTCACCCGTCATACCGTAGCGAGGGTCGAACCCACCAAGATCTTCGAGGAGTTCTCTGCGAAAAATAATATTCCCTCCACTCAAGTATTCGCCTTCCTGCAGTTCTCTGGCAGTCTCCGCATGCTCGATCGATCGGTAACTATCCTTCCACCAGTGAGGCTTGGTCGAATGGTAGAACGCATAATACGGACCCCCAAAAACATCTGGCGCATCTCTATCAATCACCAGCAGCGCCGTGGACAACCATTGGTCAGGAGCTTTGCAATCGTCATCCAAATAGGCTACATACTCCCCAAATGATTCGCGCCAACCCCTGTTTCTGGCATTGGATAAGCCCTGAATGCCCTCGAACACATAACGCAAATTGCGATTATTTTGAGAAAACTCTCTGACCACATCGGATGTGGCATCATTTGAATTATTGTCGATGACGATGATCTCATAATTCGCATCATCCACGGATTGTTGAAGGAGAGTTTCCAGCACATCCCGAAGAAGCTCTGCTCGATTGTACGTGCAAACGACAACGCTGATCACGGATTTACACCAATCTGACCAAAGTCCCTCATAGCGGATCGAAACTTCTTTATCGCCATAACAAAAAGGTCATTTGCTGCTTCCCTGGGTGACAAACACAGAATTTTCCATTGAGTTTTAAATTCATCAAAATTACGTGGGTTCGTAAACATACAATGGTGGACTTGCTTCAAAATTCTGCGCCTGGTGAGTGACCACTGGGGATCATATTGATGATTTTTATTTTCAAATCCTTTCAAAAGTCGCCTGAGGTATTTTCCGCCCTCGAAGCGCTCATCATCACTCATAGAACCCCACTCCAGATCCAGGCGCCGCATCAACCAAACTTGCTCGTGCGCGAATTCGTTCTCCAAGCCTAATTCAGCGATATTATCCGCAGCAATCCGGGTCGCCAGTTTTTGCTGGTGATTCCAATTCTTTTCTGTAACCTGATCTTGATGCAATCGAATCGAGACAAGGGGCTTGCGAATGTTTGCTCCCTCTCCAAATTTCAATATGCGAGACCACAGCTCGAAATCTTGGGCATATTGAATCTCAGTACGATAACTCAGATTATTCTCACTAAGAACATTTCGGCGGATTGCGACAGATGTATGGAAAAATGAATTGTGCAATAAAAGATGCCAACGAATACTTTTATCATGATTAGCGTGATAGATCATCTCCCCCGTTCTGCTACCAGATTCGTCGATCAAGGTGACTGCTGATCCGACCAAAATGACATGAGGATTCTGCTCGAGGTAATTTTTCTGTTCCTCAAGCCTGGTTGCTACTGAAATATCGTCGGCATCCTGGCGGAAGATATACTCCCCTGCAGCCATTTCTAATGCTCTATTGAGAGAACGCGTCAATCCAATATTTTCGAAATTGCGATGGAGTTTTATGCGGGAATCTTGATATCCCTGCAAGATGTCCCAGGTGTCATCTGACGAGCCGTCGTCGATGATGATGAACTCAAAATCTCCCATGGTCTGGTTAAGTATGCTCTCAATGCTCGATGAAAGATACTCGCCCCCGTTATAAACGGACATCAACACACTGGCTACTGGGTTCATAGCAAATCCCGATAGGATGCCATCTCCAAATCCAGTATTCGATCTAATGAGAAATTCTTTAGCACAAACCCTCGGGCCGATTCTCCAATTTTTTTTCTAAGAGACGGTCGATCTAGTAAGTGATTAATGGCAGCCCTGACACTCTCGGGGGTTGGCTCGCACAGCCAGCCTGTTATTCCATGCTCGATGAGCTCTCTGATCCCAGGCGAGTCTGCCCCGATCACCGGCACACCGCACGACATGGCCTCCAGCAAGGTTTTGGGGTGGCCTTCCTTGGGGGAAAGCAGAACAAAAAGCTCTGACGAATTGAGGATAGAGGGAAGTTGAGTGTGAGGCACACTTCCGAGCAATTTCAGATTAACATTCAACTCACTTGCCAAGAAGCGAACTTGTTCCTTGAGAGGACCCTCACCTGCCATCACCAAAGAAACGTTGGTATGCGCACAAGCTCTGACCAAAGTCTGGGGATTTTTCTCTTCATTGAGACGGCCGATAAAGGATATTCTATTTTTTGTAGGGGCATCCTTCGAAGGCGCAAACAAATCGGTGAGCACATAATTTGGGATCACGTTGATTTTTTCGCTGGAGATGTGGTGACTCTCGATTACATAATCCTTCATGCGCTTCGTTGTCACGACCACTTGTGATGAACCGCTGAACACCTTTCTCTCTACCTGATAGGCCTCGTCAAAATCATGATATTTACTCTGCCTGGCCAGATCCGACCACATGAACCCACACCGGGCAATGACCTTCTTCTTCCATTTTTGGGCAGACCTCAAGGCAACATCGGCCCCATTCATCTGGTTGCTTTTATATATATCACCAGATTTCAGATCCTTTGCGTGAAGATACGGCAATACAGATTTGTAGAGCCAGGTGGGAAATCCCCAACGGTTACACAGAATCCTTATCCCTGGAATATGCGACGCAAATTTCAGATCTTGACGATCTCCATACGTTACAAAACTGACATCTATCCCTTTCTGGACGAGTTGGAGATACAGTGCAACTTCGCGCTCCAGAATCCCGGATGAATGCCAGCTTTGTAAGGAGGAACCTTTGGTGAAAAAGAGGATCAGGTGGATTTTGTTGTTATCGATTTTCACCTTGAGAAATTACAAATTCTCCATAATGAAATTATATGCTGTCTGTGTGGATTTCCCTGTAAAAAGATCTGCATACTGTTGGTAAACTTCTCTGGTAAGCGGAACGCTATCATCAATGAAATAAGAGCCTGATTTGACAAAATTCAAATAACTATCATAACTGTCAATACTTATATTTTCGAAGAACTCAAATTTTCCACTACGTTCTTTTCCAAAGAAATTGCATACAAAAACATTCACCAATCCTGCAGACCACAATTCGTAAATTGATGATGATCCAAATGTGAGGATGAAACTGCTCTTGAAGGCATAATCCCAGTACCATTCATCTGGCTGGAGAATTCGAATATCGCCCTCTTTCAATCCGTGGCTCACTTCGAAATCGGAAATGATTTCAGCCACATCCTCGTAATCGTGATACACTGCCCTGAGGGGATGTACCTTAATAACTGGGTGAAAACCAGCTTCCAGCAAGGGGAGAAAGATTTTCTCAAAACTCTCCTTCTGAGAAGCATAGCATACGGCTTTAGAATCACCCTTCTCTGAGAATACTCCTCGGAATCCACCGGGGTGAAATACGAGAACAGTCTTATCCTTGTTAATATGATATTCAGATGAATTTAGATATACCCAAAGCTTATCCAGATAAAGAAAGCCTACATGGCAGTATTTGTGCCCCCCAATAATCTGTGGGAAAGAGTGATACTCCGAAAAACGATTGTCGGAAAGAAATACAGAATTCTCATCAGCAGGTACATCAACAGGTTTCGGTTTTTGGCTAATCTTCAAAACATAAGGTAAATGATGGTAGCCAACAGCAAAAACAGGTATTCGATATTCTTTGGTAACCGATTCGAGGTATGGAATATCCTTTGTTGTCGAAATTATTGCATCAAATTGTTTTGGGTTGTCCTGATTTTTATAACTTACTGAACTCTTTGTTTTTCGCCATTCCTGGCGATAGTTTATTATTCCCGAAACATAATCCAAGGATTGAGGATTAGTTATCATCACGTTGGTCGGATTTCTCTTGATATATTGCTTCGAGAAGCCAAAAGATTTACCCGCAACTGTTCGGCGGTTAACCTTATACGAAACATCATGCCCATTTTCGAGTAATAACAAAGTCAGGGGAATAGATACTTTGGCATAGAGAGTATGACTATGCGTGATAAGAATTCGTTTCCCAGGATTGAATAATTGATTCGCTGAAATCATGGCAATAAGTATTTATTGGAAAGTGTCTGAACGCCTTCGGCCATCACTCTGAGCTGCTTGAGGCACGCTGTAGGGGAGCGAAGGGTCTCCTACTCTCGCCTACGGCGCACCTTTGGCGGGGCAGAGATTCTTCAGCCCTGCGGGATTCAGAACGACAGGTAATTAAAGGACTTTCCGGAGTCCACCTAATCTCTCAATACGAGAGTTGAGAATTAATCGGAACTGTACTGCTGTCGGTTCGCAACAATCGATTTCTTTGATCTCATTTGCATCAGCAATACGATTTTAATAAGATATCAATGCAATCAATATTAATAAATATTGTTCATATATTCGGACGTTGAGCTATCAGCAGCATAATATCATACAAATTTAAATATATGGGAAGGTCTAATTTTCCACCTAGCGTAAAAATCTGAGATAGCAAATCCCATTTTTTATTGCTCAACATAAACATTCCATGGAACATAGATTTTAGTCCACGAAAATTTCCAACATAACTCACATCATAAAAATCAAATCCAGCTTGCTCGACGGCCTTGCTTAAGGTATTTTCCGAAAAATAGAATAGGTGGGTAGGTGGATGAATGAGCCGCCAATTCGCTTTTCGCCACCGAGACATAAAACTGTCAATATTCCCTGTGGTGATCAGCAAAAAACCACCTGGTCTAAGCCATCGAAAAGCTTGTTCAATTACACGCACAGGCTGCGATAGATGTTCTATAGTATCCCACATACAAATAATATCGTATCTTCCATATTCAGCAGGCAGATTCATAAAATCACCTAAAAGCACATTTAGACCTAACTGACTTCGAGCAAAATCAACCCCTTCGGGAGTAATGTCAATTCCTGCGACTTCCCAATGCTCCTGAGCGAGTTCAAGAAAAAAGCCAAAGGCAGACCCTATTTCGAACAGGCGTCCGTGTGGCATGATTTTTCGCAACAACTTGATACGTTGCTTGAAGTTGCGTTGCAGTATTGGTTTGTCTGCTAAGTAATCGCGGTATTCATCTCCTTTGAAATAATCCCCTAAATAAAGCGATTCGGTTTTGATTTCCTTACGATAAAAAACTAAGAAACAATTGGGGCATTTTACGATCTCTCTTTGAGGGTAAAAAGGAAGCATATCGCCCTCGTACCGACACAACTCGCAAATCAATTAGATCACCTCTCTTCACATTTGGATATTATTCGGGTGACGAATCAACTTGTTTAGATTTGTAGTATTCGCGCACAATATAAATAGGACGACTCTTGATTTCTTGAAATATCATGCCTATGTAATATCCCTGGAACCCTAGCATCAGTAATTGAATAAATCCAATGAGTAGTTGGCTCAACATAAGGGTGGTCCAACCGGGAGCTAAAGTGGCTATCCCCTGAGTAAAGATTACCCATAACACATATCCCAAGTGAAGTAGCATAAGAAAAAAAATAAAAATACTTGATAACAAAGCTAGTCTCAATGAAATTGTTGAAAAGGAGAAGATAGCATCCTGTGCAAGCTGCCAGGAACGGGCAAGTGTATATTTCGGTTTTCCAGCTGTACGGAGTTCCATTTCGTAAGGCAATACGAATACCGAAAATCCCATCCAACTGACCAAACCGCGCAGAAATCGATGGTATTCTGGCATTTGGTTGAGACAATCAACAACCTGGCGAGACATCAGTCGAAAATCTGCTACGCCTTCTACAATCGATACCCCTCCAATTTTGTTTATTAGTTGATAAAAGAAACGAGCCGTAATATTTTTAACAAAGGACCTGGTTTGGTTTACCCTTTGCATATGGACGATATCATACCCGGTTTCGTAAAGGCTTAGCATTTTTGGAATATAACGGGGATGGTGTTGTCCATCGCCATCCAAAGTAACTACTACCTCTCCGCTAGAATAGCTAAGGCCGGCTGATAAGGCAGCCTGATGCCCAAAATTTCTACTTAAAGATACAATGACTACATTCTCCGAGACAGATGCAAAATTTTTAAGAATTGAATGTGTGCTGTCTGTAGAGCCATCATCTACATAAACAATTTCCGTTTGATAATCTACTTGTTCAAGAGAAGTCACCAAAGAGGCGTGAAACATATTAACGCTCTCTTCTTCATTGTAAACAGGAACAACAATACTCAACACTTTCATCATACTATCCAGGAATTCCTTGAAGTTAGAGAATAAGATGATCAGATTAGGTAGATAATCGTGCTAATGTCCAGAAATTACCGGGGCAACTCCCAGATATAGGGGCATGGAGCGTGTTCCGAACACCTCATACCCTTAAATCTGAACATGACCATTAGAATACCCAGAGACTAAAAAATTCACCCCTAAAACTCAACTGAATATATTTTCAAACTCTGCGCAATTTCTCCATAACGCTTACTTCACTATCATATACTCGGATAACTCCATCGCCTATTGCAGTTTCGACTACACGAATATCTCTTGCCATTCTGGAAAAGCCATGAGGTTCAACTGAAGCTGCCTGATCACTCCCCCACATTGAGCGATCCAATGTAATGTGACGCTCAACGACACAAGCACCCAACACTGAAGCTGCCAGTGTGGTAGATAGACCCACCTCATGCCCAGAATAACCCACAGGAATATCATACCGCTCACGAAGAGTTATTATGCCTCGCAGATTCAATTCCTCCGGTTTTGATGGATAAGTACTAGTGCAATGCATTAGTATTAGATCTTGTGTCCCTAACACATCGACTGCATGGTCGATCTGATCAAGTGTACTCATCCCAGTCGAGAGAATAATTGGCCGGTTCATGCTGCGATGATGCCTTAGCAGATGATCATCGGTCAGGGATGCAGATGCGATCTTGTAACAAGGGGGGTCAAACTGCTCGATGAAATCTACAGAGGCCTCATCCCAACAAGAAGCAAACCAAAGAATTTTATGCTGGTAGCAATATGTGCTAACTGCGGAATAATCATCGCGGCCAAATTCCAATCCCCGCTTTAAGTCCCCATTCGTCTTTCCGAACGGACTTTCTCTGGGACGTTCCAATTCTTCAGGTGAATAAACTATATCAACGGTGCGTTTTTGGAATTTAACAGCGTTGCATCCAGATATGACTGCAGCTGAGATCAACTTACGGGCGAGTTCTATACTACCATTATGGTTGATACCAATCTCTGCAATTACAAAACATGGCTCCCCATCACCAATCCAGTTTTCACCAACTTTTACCTTGTCAACCAAGTTTATTCTCCTTTAGTTCCTTTGGATATAGAAAACAATCGTTCTTCAATATATTCACAGATAGCATGCAATACCGCGATATGGATTTCTTGTACACGCTGCCCATTCTCAGATGGAATATGCATGCAAATATCACAATCTTCCAGGGACGAATCCCCACCCAGTCCAACCAGGGCCACGGTTTTCATTGATTTTCTTTGGGCAACATCTAATGATCTCAACACATTCCGGGACGATCCACTGGTAGAAATCGACAATAACACGTCACCAGGTTCACCCAAAGCTTCAACTTGTCTGGCAAAGACATTTTCATATCCGTAGTCATTTGCTAAGGCTGTAACTACAGAGGGATCTACATTTAAAGTAATCGCGGGCAATGGCGACCTCTCACGGTCCATGCGCCCAACTAATTCAGCTACAAAGTGCTGAGCATCCGCAGCGCTACCGCCATTTCCACAAACCAGGATTTTGTTTCCAGACTCAAAACTATCCCAAATAAGTGCACCCGTTTGCTCGATCTGTTCACCCATTGAAGTTGCAACCTGCACAGCCAGTTTGCTCAGTTCGATTAAGCCATCAACAGGATTCATATGCGCAACTTGGTTTTCTACAGAGCTATCATCATTATTTTGAATTTTCATTTTTCAAAAGCCAATCTGCCACTTCACGAACCGCACCGTAGCCACCGGGGCTTTGAGTAATTTTCTTCGCAATGTCAATTACTTCCGGAACAGAATCAGCTACGGCAATCGGTAAGCCCACCCAACGCATGCACGCTAAGTCATTGACGTCATTCCCAACATACGCAATCTTCCCTGCGTTCAATTTTTTTTCTTTAACGATCCTCTTCAATGCTACCAGCTTATCTTCACAGCCATGAATATATGGGATTTTTAGCTTATTGCATCGGGCACCAACTACGGGATTGGATTCTGTGGAAATTACAATCATTGGAATACCTGCATCATGTAATCGGGCTATTCCCCAGCCGTCACTGCGATTCACCCATACAGCCTCCTTGCCATCCTGATCTACCATTGCGCGATTATCAGTCAAAACTCCATCGAAATCCATAACTAACAACTCAATGCGGTCAGGCGATATTTCTTCGCTTTTAGATGCTTGAATGTGAATAAGCTTTTCCATAGTCGCCAAATCTTCAGGCAAATCTATTTGAAATGAAGATAGTGGCGACATTGGATAGATCGATATTTTTCCACCCAATCGGCTATTGTATTTACGCAAAATGTGAGGTTTGAAAATGTATATTGAACCATTTTCTTCCAATACCGATTCTTTTAGATCTTGACGCCGTGGTCGGGCAATAGGATCATAATTTATTGGTACGATTTGTTCAGAAAATTGGCGCCAAACAAATCCTTCTACTCTACAAGCCGAAAACAGTGAGTCTGCATTCGCTTCAATAATTGCATCGATGGCAAGTTGAATATCATCATCTTCCCTGATTGGAGATGTAGCCTGTAAAAACACAACTAGATCCGGTTCGTACCCTTCACCCTCCCTAAGATAATCTAGTGTATGCAATAAGGCTGATTCCGAGGAGGCCTCATCCCCACTTAGTTGGATCGGGCGCAGCACAACCTCAGCGCCATGTTTTAGTGCGAGTGAGCTAATTTCTGAGTCATCAGTGGAAACAATAACTCGGTTTATCGAAGGTGTGCCAATAGCTGCTTCAATGCTATATACCAGCAGAGGTTTACCATTGAGCAACTTAATATTTTTTTTAGGAATGCTTTTGGAGCCCCCGCGAGCAGGGATGATAGCGACAATATTCATATGTGTGTATCTAAACGTCAATTATGGATATTTCGAGGCAATTCAGAGATTATGAAACAATTTGAATAATAATCTAAATTCTAGGAATGGTTCTCTAGGAATTAACCCTGAGCAATGCCAATTTAGATGCTCTAATAATAGCTATAACGCCAACTCCTGAAAAAATAACATAAACTAAAGTCCAAGAAATATAATAGCGCGGGTTTTTTTCAAGTATTAGAACAACAACGGCAAGATTCAATAATCCTATCATAATTATCATTAAAGAATTGAATAGTTTTTCTTTGTTCTGCCAATTTTTTATTATTGAAATCAACACTCCAATAAATCCAATGGAAGGAATTAAAAATCTCAGAAATCTGTATCCGAGATTATAAGGCCAAATAGATAGTCGACTCCAATCATGCTCAATTGATAATCCAACTTTCATTGCTCTTTTTGGGAACATCGCAATAAACGCAATTGGATCTTCTCTAAAAGCTTGAATTACCAAACTCTTGGCAATTTCATCATGCTTTTTTGTGCCTAATTTCGCATTTGGGTCTACATCCCTAATTGCAGCAAATGCATACCCATCATCCTTATGCTCCAGATATCCCATATCGGCAGTTCCAACAAGAATTGGAAACCATATTCCATGCGACCCACTTCCTGCGAAACCATTACTCTTAGAAAATTCTTGCCCTGAGAATCGTACAGCGAATACAGTTATCAGGATAACAAATACCTGTACCAGGGCTCGTTTTGAAAAATGGTATTTTAGAAATAACCCTATGATCACTACAAAAAGAAACAACAATCCATCATCCCGAATCAACGCAAAAATTCCCAAAAGGACTCCGAAAAACGCATTGATGATAGTTTCAATTTTGGGTGTTTTCCACGTTGTTGTGATCATCAGGGCTGAAATCAAGAACGCTATTGACGTAAACCAATGATCTCTAATTAACGCCATATAGCCGATCATCGGTGTAAACAAAATTGCAAATATTGCGCTTACCATTCCGGATTTTTTTCCACTTATTCGAGAACTTAGCAAATAAACCATCACCGGAACCAATACCTGTATGGAAAATAGAACTCGGAGTATGATATCAATATTTCGAATATGGAAAATTTCCCATATTGCAGCAATCACAAATGACAAGCCGATACTATCCAACTCAGCGTCTGTTACATCATGATTGTCAAAATATAGTGGATTTTTGATTCTAAGGATATGCTCTTCAGGAGATAAATTTCCTGTTTCAAGCTCTTCTAAATGCCAAAAAACATCGGCGTTTACAGTAAACCCATATCCATCAAGAAAATTGTAGGCAATCGCGGCTGCTCGAACGGCTCTTCCTCCAATCATTTTCGGATATGTATGGTCGCTATAGTGTTGATAAGCAAATAAATGAAAGACAATAGATAATAGGAGAATTGCACAAAAGGCAATAATTCTGTCCTTTTTTTCAATTTGATATCTTTTTTTTGTACTCATCATTTTTCTATACAGCAACCAAGCAATGGCCTCACTTAACGGTCAACTATCATTGCCTAACAATTTCGACCAATTTTTGGATTGAACTTTCATCACTAGGGTTGCGCGAAAAGATTTCAACAATCTCCTTTGCTGTATCAAAAATAAATGGTTGTATTTCATTTTGATTAGAAGCATAACAAAGGGAAAAAAGCGCTTTGATCTTTTCAGTTTTCAATCCTAATTCGCTATTGATGCCTTTTAGTTCAGTATTTTGATTAAGAATTCGCAAGATATCATTGAATACATTTTTCTCATAGAAGATATCCTTCGATCTAGCTACCCTATTCATTCCAGTCATTGAGCCTAACAAAGTGCCTAAAAATTGAAGTCCGCTGGCGGGGAATTCCGTTATAGATACATCCAGCAAATCGAGAGCATATTGTTCGACCTGCCTACCTAAAAACCTCCATTTCTCCACATCACTTTTGGATTTTAGATATTGTGAAAAATCAGAATGGCGTGGCTTATGCCATCCTAAAGGTTCAGTATGAAGGGCTTTTTTTCTTAGACCCCAACGTTCAACTCTCCTATTAAAATCTCTATCAACAGTTCTTACATCGTGAAACTTAAAATACTTAAAAATTTCTCTTTTCCAGCATTTAACAGCTCCCCTGATGCCATAGCCATCTTCATAAAGTTGACCATGTACCTGATAAACCCAAAAACCGGTACGAAGTATTTTTGCATATAACTGAGATATCGCGCTTGGGCTTAAGATCATATCCGCATCCACTTGAACGAAATATCTGGTCGGGCAAATATCCGGCATTGTCTGAAATGCTCTACTCATGGGGTAAACATCTCGAACGTGCATGATATTGAATTCGCACTCCTGATTACGCAGCGCGTCCAGACACTCTCGATCGGTATCTTCTCCAGTTGAGACGATAAAAACAGTTAGATCATCAATAATCATATTGGATTACATCTCCAAATCAAGACATTCGTCTTTGATTATTATGTCAATTCATTCTTTTGATTTGACCAATTTTTTAAAAGCTCGGCGATAATTTTCGATATTTTTCTCCCACGTCCAATCTGCAACAATTCGTTCGCGAATATTCGAACTCAACGATAAATAATCACTTGGTTCTATGTCCTGAAGATTTTTTACCTGTTCGACCACATCGTCTACCCTTGGTTCAATAAAGAATCCGTTAACTCCATGCTCGATTAATTCAGGCATATTCCCAACGGAGGTTGTTACTACTGGGATGCCGCAGGCCGCAGCCTCAAGAGCAGGGTTGGGAGTGCCCTCATGCCAACTGACAACCAAATAGTAATCTATTCCGTGATAAAAACACCGCATATCAGATTTCGAGAGTAGATAATTTTTAGGGGATCCTTTCGGAATGGAAATGATATTGAATTCAAACCCCTCGCCATCCAATTGACGCTGGATTTCGAGCAACGTCTCATAATTCTTGGCCGCTCTAATCTTTCCAACCCAACCAATCCTGATGTTTTGCCGATCGTACTCATATCCCGATCGAGGGTGGAAATAAGTCGAATCAACACCATTCGGCGCATAGATCAATCCGGAAATATGTGGTGATAATAACCCATAGAGGATATTTGAATTCACGGTTATCACGCGAAATCTACGCAAAATCTCAATTGCATCTGAAAAAACCTGATCCGGATCACTTCTTGCCGGGATCGCAGAAGACACATTTAACCCACTACCGATATATTGATGGCTAGTTACACTGGCCATGAAATAATCGAAATCTCGAGGAGAGAACGAACACACTTCTTGGGCCAGAATGTGGTGAACAATCCGCCAACTGCCAAAATAAACCGGCCTCTTGCGAAGCCTGTCCCGGTTCCAAAGGGCGCAAAACATCTTCGTTGATATTAGCTTGAGTCGAAATTCCCTCAGATATTTTCGAAACTGTTCTAACCTGTTCGCCTGTGCCCAAAACGGATCATCTACGACATAATAGATCACCTCGGTTTTATGCCCCCAGAAAATGCGTTCTCGTAGGAAATTTAGACCAACCCAAAAACGATAATCCATCTGATCCGTGATTCTTTGGAAAAGCATGTTCGACATGATGCACGATTAGCACATCGAATCCCTTGCATAACGAATGAATTCCATCCAGTCTGGCGCCCTCTTCTCCCAAGACCATTTGTCCAGTACGATCTCCCGATTTGCAGCGCCCATTTCCAGTACTGCATTTCGATTGGTCAGAAAGAATTTCAATTTCTCTTGAATAGCATTGGCATCTCGATCTACGAGGAAACCATTGACGCCATTTTCGATCAATTCATCAGAACCCCCAACTCTTGTCGAAATTATGGGACGTCCACAAGCCGAAGCTTCTAACACACTGAGAGAAAATCCCTCAGAGCTTGATGCGCAAATATAAACATCGATATCATTATAGAAAAGTGGCATTTCTGCCAAGGGAACATAGTGCCCCTCCTGAGGCATGGCTAGTCTCAAGTCAATGCCAGGAAGATCACAGGCAGGCTCAATGAAATTGGAAATTCCTTTTCGCCAATCATGCTTCTTGTTACCTGAAAATCCAACTCTCAAAGGTCCATCCAAGCAAATATCCTGTTCAAGTAGAAACAGATCGGTATCCACTCCATTGGGTGTGTAGAATACATTTCTCAATCCAGCATCTTTGAAAATCCTGTACAAACGCTGACTCACAGCATTGACGCCTGGAAAGAAATTCAGAAACTTCACCAAACCACGCGGTGGTTGTACATTGCGATCAGGCTGAGTTAACCTTTCATCCCAGGCATGGTGTGAGTGGATGCCAGTCAGCACACGCTGTGGGTCGAGAAAAGGGAGCGCGTTGTTCACAATGCGCGAGCCTAGAAATGGCAGATAGCGTCCGAATCTGCTTGCCCGCAGATCCCCAATCAATTGCCATCCGAGCACAAATACAAGCTCAAACTCTTTGACGAGTTCTTCCAGAGGCATTTCCCCGCCTTTGATATACGCAATTTCAAAGCTCATTGTGGGGTCGCGGTTATAGCGAATCAGTGCTTTGGCAATAGCATCATAAGCCCAGTTGGGGCGATCACACACTAGCAATATTCGAGAAGTATCAGATGAATTCAAAGTACTTAACCTTTAACTTTTAATAACTGATCTATAGAGTGATAATGATTGTCATATGCGGTGGGTGTCAAAATTTGAAAGCGGTTTAGTCCCTTCATCGCCATATACTCTGATATTTCATCAAGATATTGGTGGGTGATATTCTCCCGCCTGATAAATTCGGCATCTTCGCGGTTCTCGTCTTTTTGGTTTTCGACGCCATAGTAATGAGTTTTTCTATCAGGCGATATAACATGGCTATACCCATCGAGGCCGGCCACGAATACTTGTTTAGCGCCCATCACCAGCGCTACCCCTATCAGCACGACCGAAACTGATTGAAACCCCGCCATGACCACGCCATTCCTTATATCGAATGAGGCAACTGGCCCACTATCGTACATGAGTTCCTCGTACGAACCAAGATAGTATTTTTCAATCAACCATTCGGCGAAATATGGAGAAATAAGCACCTTGCTCTTTTCAGTATCGACAGTAGGGGCATATTTCGAAAAACGCGCTCGATTTGTAAAGGCGTGGTAATCAGGGATCAAAAAACCGGTAATATTATTCGCCCCCATTACTATGGGTTGATACTGTTCAATGAAGTGAAAAATCTGTTCCCGATACTCCATTAATGAAGGGCCGAGTCCCATCACCAGGAATGTTTCATCCTTATGCCGATTCAAGTATTTGGGCGTTCCCAAGGAAGGCACAATTTTCTTCGGCCGAATTTCGGGGTTAGCCTTCCCGCTCTCGGACCTGGAGAATATTGATGCAATGCGCGAGAATATGCCCATCAACAATCACCGATATATATCAAGTAGTGGATCGCCTGACATTAACTGTTCGACTAACTCAAGATCAGCCTGCGTGTCCACAGCATTGGTTTGGAATGGGATTTCGACAATTTTGACATCGTAGCCATGTTCTAGGATACGCAACATGTCAATCGACTCGGCCTGTTCTAAAGGAGTTGGAGACAATTGAGTGTATTTGAAGAGAAAATCCCGCCTAAAGGGGATGATACACACCTGCTTATAAACAGGTATGTGCTCAAATCCTAATTGCCTCCGCGTAGGAATAGGTTCACGCGAGAAGTAGAGTGCAGTACCCTCCCGATCCATGACCAGCTTTATCGTATTAGGATTTTCCATCTCGGCTTCAGTCAATATACGCTTTGCAAGATTGACACATTGCACACTATCATCTTGAAAAAACGGCTCAATGGCCAAATCGATCATCTCTGGGCGCGTCATAGGCTCATCACCCTGAACCATGACCACAATATCAGCAATAAGCGATTCGGCTGCCTCAGCAACCCGGTCGCTGGCGCGCTCGTGCGCGTGTGAAGTCATGATCGCCAGTCCACCAAAAGCTTCAACCGCTTCACGGATTTCTTCATCAGGTGTGGCCACATACACTGCATCAAGCCGCTTGCACATTGCTGTCCGCTTATAAACATGTTCCAGCATTGAGCAGCCTAAAATTGGGGCTAATGGCTTGCCTGGGAAACGCGAAGATCCCATGCGGGCTGGGATGATAGCAATGGTATGTTTCATAGGATATTTTTGATCTTTGTCTTTTGTTAATTCCAAATTGGACGCAATAAGATTAACCAAAATTTCGGCAATGGGCTGAACGGAATAAGGTGCTCTTTTTCGTCAATCCGCCATCCGGCGTGACCGCAGACTTTCTCGAAATCATCAATACAAAACTCGAATAAATGGTAATGATGAGCTTCCTTTCTTAGCTCTTCGAAGCTTTTCAATTGAGTCTCTTTCGACCAATAGCCAAAAGCTCTAATTCGTGTCCAGTTTACTTGAGGAATTGAGACGATTAGAGCTTTTCGAGTGACCCGCCTTAATTCATTCAGAGCTCTAATCGGATCTTGAATGTGTTCTAACACTTCAAGGCACAACGAATAATCGAACTTTTTCGACTCAAAGGGCATCTGATAGATGGATCCTTGCTCCGCAAGTATACCCTCCTCGCGCATTTGCATTACACAGTTTTCGTCTACATTCAGCCCTATCCCACTTTTGGACAACGCTTGAAGGTAGAGTCCATCAGCAGCACCTGCATCCAATACTGAAATTTCTTGAGACAGAATCTCCCTTTGGGTGGCGGCAAAAGCAAATTCGATTGTGCGCACAAATCGCATCCGCAATATACTGACACTGCGGCTATTGGGTTCGGGCACAGTGGCTTTACTTCCCATCAACAGGGCATGTTTCTGCGCCAATTCTACCGGCATTTTCTCTGCTAACTCAGGCCTATCAGCCAGATATTCATCACAAACATGCCTCTGTGCTTCTTTTAGCTCAACTTTGGTTGGCACCGGGTCTTGCATCCAGCTTCTTCTGTAGAAATCCAATCGAACCCCAATGCGGCGAAGCAACGAGCCAAATCTTTTCATAGTGCCCTCAGTATTCACTTAACCATTTCCAAGTTCACACATCTGGTTGTTCCAGAGGTTTTCTTAGAACCCATAAGGCTAAGGAATGATTCTTGCTAGGTCGTTTACCTTCGGTAATAAGAATTATTTCTTCAGCATCTCTGCGAGTTGCCACTGCCCAATCGGGCCAAACTCTATATTTTTCCTCAACGATTTCAAAGCCCTCAAAAATAATCTTTAGACGTTGATAGTTATAAACCCGATGAGTATTGTACACTAATGCCGGAGGGCCAAATGGCACTGTAACAACCAAAATACCCCCTATTTTCAGCAATGGCTCTAAATATTCAACTGCTTTAAAATCTCCTGACGCATCCATCTTATCTCCGTATCTGCCCAGGCCAAAATGCTCCATAGCGCAGATCATGGAAATAGCATCGAACGACTCGGGTTCACATTGATTCGCCAGATCGATGACATCACAAACTATATTCTCCACTCCAGGGTAATCGAAAGAAAGGGGATGAACGTCCTGGTGCACTGCACGGAATCCCAATGTGGAATAAAAGAGTGGAAGAAGACTAGAACCTGACGCAACATCCATAACTCTTCCATCTTTGGGGACATGTGAAAACACGCTTCGTAGAGCAAATAAGATCTCAAAATCTTTCATTCCTAATTGTTCTCTATTGTAACCACCTACCCTCACAGGTTCCCCTGTAGACTCATCCTTGACACGAATTAATCGCAATACTTCATGTGCTGGAACACCGTATCCATCTAAAAATCCGTCTTCCATCAAGAAATCATACTTCTCATTATCCACCTCTGCTTGCCCAGTATTCATTTCTGCATTAGAGAATGTTTTATTGATTAATCGATGGAGAATGCGCTTTCTTAAAGTTTCAAATTTCATTTATCCTGCACCAATTTTGACCCGATTACAAGAGGATTTGGATGACCTTCGGGAGCAACTATTCGAATATTTGAAAAACCATATCGCTCTAACAGCTCTTGCATCCCATCAGTCCCAGCAAGATGTTGATGAGAACGGCCACTGTATTTTGGATTATCTAAACGTGGCGTATTTCCCTGCAAAGCAATTACATTCGTGATACTAGATAATTCCCCCATGATGTGCTCAATTCCTTCGCCAAAATGATATGCAACCCGGAACATGCACACGAGATCAAAATATCCAAGTTCATCAAAGGAAAATTGCTTGGCATCTGTAGCAATGTACCGAATATTTGAGTAATCATGACCAGATTTGTTGGAGAACCATTCGCGCACGAATTCCGCTTGTTGGGTATCAAAATCTATCCCGACCACTTCATAGGCACCAGCTTCGCACATTTTTAGATCAAATAATCCAGCATTGCAGCCGATATCTAAAACGCGTTTACCGTTTAAATCCGGCAAATTCTTCAAGAGAAAATTCCGCCAGTTATTTAGCCCAGAGTGGGGGTCTTTCTCCAATTCTGGGCGACCAGCAACCCCATACCCAAAATCTATGTAATAATACCAACTCTTTCGTCCACGCGGGCTAAGCTCTTGAATGCGCGCCTCAAGAGCCTCCACTTGTTTTCTTCGAATTATTTTCCAAAAATGTCTTTTCATTCGCCCCGTTTTAGAGCTTATTGCATTCACTAGTTGAGCAAACATTTGCATTTCATTTCCGATCTTTGATTTTAACAGACTTAGCCAAATAGTAATCGGATTTTCCCGATTCATTCTCAATTATATAGAGTTGGTGCTTCACATTTCTTCGAAGGAATATTCCTACAGATTTTCTAACCCAAATCATATCCCCAGTTATAACTCGTCCAAGCAAATTTCCAGTGCTTCTACAATATGCAATTTTCCCAGTCACAAATTCTCGTAATTCCAATTTTTCCTTTACTTCATCCGCAATATGCGCTATCTCGTCAGATGCAAATTTAGTCTTCCAACTGTATACTGCGACAGGTAGGAACTCCAGTTCCATATGGAAAGCGATCGAAGCTCTGTGAGAGCCATTAAGGCGAATTCCATCATCTGTAACAGCAATATAACCTTTCCCAAAATCAAAACCCTGTGAATGAATCGAACGATATAAATTAGCAAACCTATCGCAATGTGTTTTTATCCATTCTTCCTGACGGCCCAATAAAGCATGATATCGCCAATAAAGGGTTTCAGAGAAAGCTTTGCATTGTTCGATGGCATCCAGGAAATCTATATGCCTCTCACAATCAAATGTCAGCCCCGCAGTTCGAGCTTCTGCAATTTGGAAGTTCTTACTTTGTAGCAGTTGACTCTTTTCAGGTGAATTTCGAATCCCGACAAATTGGTCATTTTCTATTGACATTTTTCTATTGGGTGATATGTGCTTTTCTGAATATAACCTAATAAAACAGGAATGCAGTTCCCGGCCGGGGTTGTTTCAAGCTTCTTCAAAACTTCCTTTTCAAAGTATCTTTTTATTTAGGATATTCTTAATCTCATCTATAAGATGATCATAATTTCCTATAGATGGATTTTGGTCAGACAGCAAAATCACGTGTGCGTACTGATATCCTAATGCAGCCAGCACCGCAGCCCGGTGATGTCCTCCCCAAATTTCGAATGGTTGCCAATTCTCGAATTCTAATCCAAGACGGGATACTTCAAACGGCGTATCCAAAACCGTAATGAAGTATTGCTCAAACTTACCTCCTAGATATCCCCATCTTCGAACACTCCTATATAAGGTGATAAAGTTTTCTATCTTCCCCCTTATCTTTTCATCACTCCATTGGAAATCTATGCGGGTTTTCCCCCGATACCAATCATATCGGAAGCCAACCTCACCAAAACTCTTAAACATCCTGTAATACTCAAGCTGCTCGAGATTCCGCTTGATATATCGCATTCCTTTCGATTGGTAAATTTCCAACAAATTGTAGATAGGGCTATTCAATATCGAGCGATTCACATTCCCGGCCTCATCAACAAAAAATCTATCTAGAGGCAACTCATGGCGATATTGCATCTGCATCATATCTATGGGCATTTCAACGATCATCAGTGGCTGGAGACCAATGCGATTTAAGTTGATTTGTTCACGCTCAGGGAGCAATTTCAACAAATCATGTGGTTCGACATGAGAATTATTGCTGGCTTGAGAAATCCCGAACTGACTCTTGCGAGTTTTGCGAAATGCAAACAGGTTATCTATAGACATCCAACAACATCCTCGTATGGTCTCCGGATGAAGTTTGCGTCAATGGTTTCAAGCGGCCGATAAATCTCTTCAGGATTTAATTGCCCCTTCTTCTTGATAACAATGACGAGGTGATCCCCTGTTCGACGGATGTTAAGGTCTTCATAAGCATTTTCTCCCAACTTTTCACCTCTGAGAACGATAAAATACTCAAAATCAACTCCCAAACTATTAAGATAGGTAAGTAATTCCTTAATCGAA
Source organism: uncultured Anaerolineales bacterium (assembly GCA_964458115.1). Classification (GTDB taxonomy): domain Bacteria; phylum Chloroflexota; class Anaerolineae; order Anaerolineales; family UBA11858; genus NIOZ-UU35. The sequence goes on from CAYWIC010000012.1 coordinate 49,199, forward strand.
TAAGAATTCGAATAGTATTTTTTCCTTTGAATGGTATCTTCCCCAAGACTCCATCGAAAGAAATTTATGATGACCAAATCCTTCGAAACTCGCAGCATTTCTTGTATCGGACGTTTAAAATAGGGTTGATGTTCGATTACATGCCGGCAATACACGACGTTATAGGTGTCATCAGGTAATTCCATGCGATTGATATCACCTTCGATGAATTTGATCATTGGGAATTCCCTACGCCCCTTCGCAATGAGCTCTCTGGCAACATCCACTACAGAAATGTCAACAGAAATAGAAGTCCCACCTTGATATAGTAATCGGGCCTCATGCAATGAACCTGCTCCAATTTCCAATACCTTAATAGGAGACTTGCTATTTATAAACTCGACAAACCAATAACTCCCCGGATGATCATCATCAAGGTATTTCCCATATAAATCACCAGAGAGATCGCGCCACTTTTTTTCAACTTTCCAACCTCGGTCGATTACGACACGTTCAAACTTAGAATTGATAGTGAAAAATGCCTGGGAAAATCCATTCACACAATAATCAGTAATTTTTTCATGACTCTACTGCAGTAACTCAGGCAAAACAGAAGCGTTGAGCAACAAAAAA
>CAYWIC010000013.1:0-49099 GCA_964458115.1 uncultured Anaerolineales bacterium
CACCCCCTATTCCCAGCCATTTTCTCGCTGAACTGAGTAAGTCCTTATAAGTTTAAGACGAATATCCATTTGCGAAGCGGGAAGCCCATCCTTTACCGGATGGCTTCCCGCTCTGCGCGCCATCAAAAAATTGGGTATAATGTCATTACATGTGGCAATGCAAATTTGGGAGGGATTTTGCAGGTTATGGAATGCGTGTATTGAGGTCTTGATATGAAGAAAATCCTGATCGTCGAAGATGAAGCCGATATCCTGGATATTCTAAAAATGACCCTGGATTTTGGGTCATACCAGTTGTTGACAGCCACCAATGGAGATCAAGCCTTGGAGATGGCCCGCAGAGAACTCCCAGACTTAATTTTGCTGGATATCATGATGCCCGGTCGGATTGATGGGCTGGAAGTCTGCCGTCAGTTGAAGGAAAACACGGCTACCAAAAACACGTATGTCATGATCGTGACTGCCAAGGGAATGGAGCGAGACCGGAAAGCGGGTGCTGAAGCGGGATGTGACGAATATGTGGTCAAGCCCTTCAAAATCGCAAGATTAGCAAAATCCATCGATAAAATTCTTGGAAACTGAAAGGTTGATATGGAAAAAGGTTACACTTCCAGCAGGTTGACAAATGGGAATTTCTGGTTCCCCGATCGCGTGACCCTTGCGCCCGATGGCATCCACTTCCTGAAGAGACGCTTGTTCGGCTCCGATGAGGAGATCATCAATTATGATCAGATTGCCTCTGTTAAGATCAATACCGGCATTCTGTTTGCAGATATCAGCATCGAAACGGCAGGGGGCTCGCAGCCGATATTCATCAACGGTCTACCCAAAGGGGGTGCCCAAAAAATCAAAAATGCCATTCGGAGACACCAACAATAAATAAAACTAATCTTTGGGAGCATGACGAGCTCGCTCGTCATGCCCCCAAAGATTTCATTTTTAGTGTAAAATGGCCATCCATTTTGTTTGATTTTTTTGCACTCTCAATTTATTCTACAGAATCTCTGAGAAACGCTGTGGGATTATCCAAATTTAGGGGTGAATGGGGTGCAACGCGCCCCACTCACCCCTAAATCTGAGGTGTCTCCCCGGACATTCCTTGAGATCCATACTACAATCAGGATGGCGACGATGACACACGAAGACCTTGTTCAATATCATATCCAGTTAAAAGAAGGGGATATCGGGCGCTATGTGCTGCTGCCCGGAGACCCGGGGCGCAGCGAACGCATCGCGGCCTACTTCGATGAACCCCGGTTTGTAGCCCAAAATCGAGAATATACAACCTACGCAGGCACCCTGGCCGGAGAGAAAGTTGCTGTAGTTTCGACAGGTATTGGCTGCCCTTCGGCGGCCATCGCTGTCGAAGAGCTGATCAAGATCGGTGCGGATACCTTCATCCGCGTTGGTACCTCGGGGGGGATACAACCCGGAACCAAGACAGGCGAACTCGCAATTGTGACTGGCGCAATCCGTGACGAGGGCACCAGCAGGCACTATCTGCCCTTGGAATTCCCGGCCGTAGCCGATATCGATGTGGTCAACGCCCTCCGTGAAGGGGCCATTAAATTAGATCTACCCTATCAAGTGGGCATCACTCAGTCGAAGGATTCATTTTATGGAGAAGTCGAAGCTGACCGCATGCCCATGTCCAGAGAACTAGAGTCGCGTTGGAAAGCCTGGGTTGAAGGGGGCGCGATCTGTTCGGAGATGGAAGCCTCCGCGATCTTCATCATCGCCAGTATTCACCGTAAGAGAGCTGGGGGCGTGATGATGATGGTCAGTGAAGGAGAAGGCTTACCGGATGACGAAGAAGGGAAAGCCCTGTTCCACGGAGACCGCGCCATCCAGGCCGCCATAGAGGGGCTAAAAATTCTCATTGAACGAGATAGAGCCTGACCGAATATTCCCCCTTTGCTAAACCTATCGAAAATAGGGGATGGAGGAGGTGCGAAGCACCCCTGCCATCCCCTATTTTCGGTTAATGGCCTCCTACCCAAGCCTCCTCGGCCTGAAGGGCACGAACTGCCTGAGGGATGATCTTGCGATATACTTCGCTAGGGCCTTCACCGGCTAATAATTCCTTTAAAGAAACCCCAAACAAACGCTCATTTTCTTTGAGATAAGGTTGGATGAGTTCCCAATCTTCATCTTCCAAAGGCGCAAACTCGCCTCCATTGAGCTGGTCGTCGGTCAGTTTTCGTTTGGGATCGCGCACGAAGATCGCCCCCCCTGAGGCCAGGGAGAACAAGTTTCCACCGGGGTAGGGGGAATCTAATTCGACCATCGCGCCGTCGTCGTTCAGCTGGATGCCATTGAGCACAACAAAGCCGCCGCCGTTATGCGGGTCTCCAGCCATAAAGGATTCAGCCAGGTAATCTAGGCAGGTGCCGTTGATCACAACCCGCGGTTTGCCCACTGCGTTGATCATCGGCCGCCCGGCAGCGTTGCCCAAAATGTACACATCCCCGCCTTTGGCTGCATAGCCGAAGGTTTGGCCCACATCGCCGTACACCACCAGCTTGCCCGACTTCATGATCTGGCACAACTGGTCTTGGGCATTGCCGTGCACGTGCATCTCCATACCGTCCAACCCCGAGGCCAGATAATCGCCGGATGAGCCGTATACATCGATGCGCACGCCAGCTGCCTCTGAACCAAATCCATTGCCGATGAAGCGGTGACCGCGGGCTTCCTTGACGATAAATTTTCGGAACCCGCGCTGGTAGAGATCGACGATCACCCGCGCTACGGATGTTGTTCCTTCAGGGGGAAATCCCTTGGCGTCGATCAGCGCCGTTTGACCCGGAGTTGCGGACTCCGGAAGGGCTGTTGAGGCCTCGATGAAGGCGTATTCTGCCCCCGGGGATTCGGCTATCAACTCGAAAACGCGATTGAGCGTTTTGTCATAAAGTGATAGCAAGCTGCTGCGCCGTAAATTACCTGTCGGATAGCGGCGATCCATCAATAGCGTTAAGGTTTCGATGGCCGTTGGGTAATCGACCTTCGTCAATGCGTCAAGATGAGAATTCAAATCTTTGTACACCCAGTGCCTGATTTGATCCACGAACCACTCAAATAGTGCTGAATCCGCTAGCTTTGACCGGTCTCCAGACCGAGTCATTGATGGCACGGTCTGGAGACCGGCCTCAGCGAAATTTATTGATTGCGGACGTTCCGACTTCTGGACGTCTTGACGCTGATATGGTGCTCTTGCCGAATCGACGCAGACCTCGCGCCCAAACTTATCCGTACATACCAAGTTGGCGCCATCCCCATTGGGGACTACGCTGAACAAGAACGCGCCGCCGTCAGTGTGGCTGCCGCCGCGGGCGTTCCAGTATCGGTCGGCGCGTGTCCAGAAGCGGTCATCTTCGTCAGCCAGGCTCTCAAGCGCGGCATCGATACCCTGTTTCTCCGAAGCTGCGAATCCGATCGACGGACCATCTTCGGTGGCTTGCTGCAATGCAAATACCTGCGGCCTGAGCATAGACGTATCGGTGATGCCGATCAACCGGTAGGCCTCTGAGGTGTTGCCCTTAGGCGCGGCCTGAGCGATCAAGAAGAACCAGGGTCCATCGGGGGAGCCGTGCATGTGGGTGGCTTGCAGCGCGCCATAGACACGTTTCTTGGCATCAGGAAGCTGCGTGTAGTCACGCTCAGTGGTGGGTGCCAGGGCTTCAATGACATATTCCATGGGGTACTCATAGGTGCGGTGCAGCAGGTCGAAGACCAATACCGAAACCTCAGTGTCCGTCAAAAATAGCGGATAAATGTTGCGCTGCGCCAAATACTCACCGACCGAAGCGTAATTGGCGAAATCGCCGTTGTGCACCAGGGCTTCGTTCATGCCAATAAAGGGATGCGCCCCGCCGGGATGCCAGACACGTCCCTTGGTGGGGTAGCGGTGGTGTCCAATCCACACATGCGCATGGATGTCCTCGAGCTGATAATAACGGACAACATCGTCGCCATAGCCGACCATCTTGAGCACCAGCAGGTTCTTGCCGTGTGAGAGCACGAAGGCGCGCGTTTCGCCGGTCGAGGCATAATAAGTGGTATTCAGTCGATAGGTGTTTTGGTAGACGATCTCGTCCTCGACTTCCCGTTGAGATGCCTCTGCCATACCATGTTCGTCTCGGAAAGCTTCCACCACCTCGGCTTTGACCCTCACAAAGTACTGGACCACCTCTGGAGGAGGTACGTCCAGCCCCTCAAGGGACGTATGATCCGCGATATTGGGCTGCTCACGGACGTGGTCCACTTCGAAGGTGGGGTAGATGTGTGATGCCTCCACCTCTGTCCGGGACGCTGGGTCCAGGTAAGCCACTACCAGCAGGTAATCCTCCTCCAGCACATGCTGGCTGACGCCGAACTCCTCGGCTACCAAACCCACAGCGGCAATCCCGCCCCCCTTGCCGTTGCCGCGGTTACGCATCTGGGTCAGCGCCTGCAGCAAATGCCGCCCGGCAATCTGCTCCGAACTGGCGATGCCGATCACCCCACAGCCGCCCTCGGCCGCCTGCTCGCGGTTGATGACATGCTCAGGCTTTAACTCTTTTCGGGAAGTCAGTACGCTATGTATCCAATCTCGATTTGCCATAATTCACTTTAATTAGGAAGCCAGGAAACCATGAAGTGATTAATTTTATTCCTGTCTTCCTGCTTTCCTCATAAATCACTTTTGTAAACCAGCAGGTCAGTTCGGCCGCGCAGATCGCGGATATTTTTCAAGCCCAGGCGGCGTAGGATATCACACAGCTGTTTGGCATACGATGCGTTCAGGTTGCTGATACGCTGGGCACCCCATTCGGGTTTGACTAACAACGAAAGCTCAGGATCGGTAGTGGTCAGGCCGAAGGGACAACCGCGGCCGCGCTCACAGTTGGAGCAGCGCGTGCAACCGATGGCGATCAGCTCGGATGTACCCAGAATGCAGCCATCCGCACCCAGGGCGATGGCTTTGGCGATGTCATAGGCCGTGCGCACCCCCCCCGAGGCCATTACGGTGACCTCATCGCGAATGTTCTCCCCTTGCAGGTATTTATGCACTTTGGGGATGGCGAACTCGATGGGCATGGCGATATTCTTCTTGGCGATTTCTGGGGCCGCGCCTGTGCCGCCGTAGGAGCCATCCAGGTGTACGATATGTGCACCAGCGTAATAGCTGCCCACAGCGACCATGTCTACATCCGTAGGCGTGGAGACCTTCACCGACACCAGCGCTTCGGGGTTGATGGTTTTGACCCAATCGACGTGCTTGCGATGGTCTTCCACAGAGTAAACTGAATGGAAGGGGAAAGGGGAGAATAGGCTCACCCAGGGCACGCTCTCGCGCATCTTGGCTACGGTGACAGTGGTTTTGTCACCAAGGAGGTGTCCGCCCAACCCGGGCTTGGCTCCTTGGGCATATTTGAACTCCACAATCGGCGCGTGTTGAATGGTCTCCTCGCGCACGCCGAACATGCCTGTAGCAATCTGGGTGATGATGACATCCTTATAGGCCACCAGAGAGTCAGGATAGCCGCCTTCGCCCGTTGATGTGAATGTGCCCCACTCCTTGGCAGCGATGGCCCGCGCTAGCATGACCTGCTCGCTGACCGACCCGAAGGACATCCCACCGCCATACCACGGCACAGAGATTTCGATCTCGTACTCGATGCCGGTGCCGCGCCGGTTGAGTGGGATAGAGAGATCGACCTCGGTCCCCGGAGGCAGTTGCTGTTCTTCAGACAGGAACTTAAAATCGAGTTTGTCGAAGCCGCCGCCAGAGTCACCGGTGCGGAATTCTAATTCGTTGTCTGGCGGTTCTCCGGTGCCCGCTTGATACCAGGTCGAGAGGATCAATTCAGCCGGCCAGCGGTAGTCTCCCAAGGCTGGTGGGGTGCCGTTCTCCAACGTGGGCCAAAAGTCGAATCCTTGGCGAAGGTGGTGGATGTGTTTCTCAATTGCCGGTAGGTGGACAATGGGTTCGTCGGTCATGTTTTTTCCTATAATTCTTCAAGAGTGCAAGTTCGTGAATCTGTAACATGCAAACATGCAAACTTGCCAACTCGTTACTTGTTCTCATACCCTTCAATCTCCGCAAAGGCCTCGCGCTCGAGATCGACCTGGAACATGGCGCGTCCCATCTCGCCGCGCAGTCGCCGTACTTCGCGGATGCCCATCGCGCCCAGGATCTCTAAAAGCTGGTCGCGCCAGGTGGCCGTCAAATTCTTTAGGCGTTGGACGCCCCATTCCAGAGGGAGATTCTGCGGCATTTGGAACTGGCTGGTCTGGCGATCGGCGCAGTCGCCATCGAAATGGGTTTGCAATGCCACCAAAAGCGGCGTATCAAGGGCAATTAAGTCTAGTCCGGTGATGATGGCCTTGGGAACATGTTCCGCGGCGATGATGCCGCCGCTGCCGATCAGGGTGATTTCGTCCCGGGTACCCGCCTCCACGAAGGCCATGTGCGCTTCTCGGATCAGATCCATGACGAAGCGGCCATCTTGCCCGCGGCCGTGGAAATCAGCTACCAAATGGAACACTCTAACCCCAGCCTGATAGAGGTCGAGTAGCATTACTGGGTTCCCGTAGGAAGTGCGGACAGCGATGATGGTGTCGGGGAATTGGGTTTGGATGGTGGAAGTTAGAGATTGGATATTGGATATTGGGGCATCCGAGATTTCTATTTCGATCATCTTGGGCTGGTATCCAAGGTGTTCAAGTTGGCTCTCCTCCCCTGGTTTCACCAGTGGAACAATACTTGTGACTTGTGACTTGCAACTTGCGACGGGGGTTATTGCCAACGTTTGAGTCTCCTTTGCTGTCTGAGCAAGGATCTCATACAAAACATCTGATTCTGCCGAAGTAGGCAGCGCGTCAAAAATGAACGGCACTGGTATCGACAGGATGCGCGGCTGCGAGCCGGCGATCTCTCCATCGTCATTGAACACTAAATAGCTGGGTTTCTCGCCGATATCCACAACTGTGGAGATGAACTCGCGTCCGTGGATGCCATCGCGCGTTGGGCGCACGATCTCTGACATATCGGTCCACATGCCATCCCAACCTTCCCCGCCGAATGCTCCGCGATACCCAGCGCCTTTGACGGGGATGCTGCCGGTTTCGGCTTCGTAGGAAACGGCATCGACGTAGACGGCTGTGAAATACGAGTCGCCCAACCGCTCGCGATCCAAATTGCGCGTAATGGTCACCATCTCGGGATGCTGAGTGGTGCAGCGCAGGCAGCCCACGCAATGTTCGGGTCGAGGGGCAAATCCACCCACGGGCCCTGAGAAAACGCCGTACATACAAGGGCGGCTGGTGACCGCTTTCATATCACCTCGCAGCTCGATGATCTCCGATATTAACAGCTTGGCGAGTTGAACGCGATCTACATTGACATCAAAGCGGTTTGGCCAGGGGACGATATCTGGCGTCGGTTTAGTCTCGATGTGATAGCGTTGATAGGAGTTAATTGTTGCCATACTCTTTCCAGTGGTGGTAGACCTCTTCCATTTGAGCGATATGGTCGCGCACATGACTTTCGTAGGTGTCCAACCAGTCGTCCATGGTCATGTCTCCATTTTCCGGATGATAGGCCTGATGGCTCCAAATGTCTTCAGGCACAGTCTGAATTAATTCGTAGCAAGATTTTCGTAGCCAGCGGAAAAGTTCGAGGGATATCTCCACATCCTGCTCTCCATAGCGCAGGGCTTTCGCCCACTGGTTCTCATCATAGGCCATCAGGGATTCGCCCGGTTCTGCGATGAATCGCCTGCAGCGGACATAACTGTTGGCCTCGCTGTCGGTAATGTGAATGATGATCTCTTGGATAGTCCAGCGGTCAGGCGCTGGACGGTAATGCCAGCTCTCCTTGGGGAAACGTTCCATGGCATCTTTAAGCAGATCATACGCCTGGCCGTAGGATTCGATCTTCTTTTTACGTTCTGGATTAGACATCAGAGACCTCCTTGATGATGGTTACTTGATCGCCGATTTGAATATTTCCGGGTTGCAAGACGCGCGCATACAGGCGCGCCCAGCCGGGGTGTGTTTTTTGTGAAATTCTGCTGAATTTACCGTCGTGGAAGTAGGGCTCTAGATTGTGGCAGGGGACGGTATGGCTGGTGAATTCAATGGTCAAATCGTCTCCCAGGCGAAGCCTGTCGCCGGGAGAGAGCGATGGCCAATCTAAACCCTGGAGGGTGATATTTTCCCCTGCTGCCCCAGGGAAGATCGGATTGCCCTCGGATTGAAGCTCTAGGAGACGTTCAAGAGAATAGAGACATAAAGCTCTCTCAGGCCCACCGTGATGTTTTTTGTCCCTTTGACGATCTCCGTCAACACCCTGTGCCGTTACCAGCGCCTTATGAACAGGGAGTTTGGGAAGGCCCCCTTTGGAAATATTGATCTGGAAAATATGCGCCATAATGCTTCCTTTGCTTGCTTAAAATAATAAGGCACGCCAGGGCGTGCCCATACATCCTTTAATTCGCTATGGCAAGCCCTTCCTTGCAACCAGGTCAAACGAACATTGCCTGTGCCACTGGTAGGGCTTTGTCTCATCTGTCACCAGATGGTTTTCAGCCGCTAACTCGTTCGGAAGGGAGAAACGAAGCCCATGACGGGGCTTCAGAGGCATCCGCTGATCTGCTCGATTTTCCAACCTAAACAATGTTTAGGCCGTTAGCACTCCTTGCGAAGGGAGGAACCTCTACCTCGTAACCCCGAAGCATCGGGGTCCAGCCGCTAGCTCTCCAATTATTTATTTGTGGTGATGCGCAACTAACGGGCGCAATGCTAACAAATCCGACTGACCTTGTCAAGGATGTGGATTACAAAAGAAGGAGCGAGCATGTGCAAAGCGCAGCTCGCTCCTTCTTTTGAATAGTTTACAATTGCGGCAGCACACCCTTGGCCACTGCTTCTAGACCATCGATATCACCCAAATTCAGCCACTGCAGCATGACGCGCTGAAGACCTGCCTCGGCCAATTCCCCCAGCTGCTCAACGATTTGGTCCGCCGTGCCGACCATCAGGCCGCGCTTGTGCAGCTCTTTGGGTGAGAATTTGCCCTGGGTACGGGTTTTGACCTTCTTCTTGACTTCAGCTTTATCTACTCCGAACTCGCAGCCAGTCATCATCGAGCGGCGAACTTCGGAAGGCTGGCGTCCGTGTTTGGCCAAGTGTTCGTCCAACTGGGTGTTAAGTTCCTTGAACTTCCCTACCGGCAGATAGATCGAATTCCACTCTGTGGCAAAGCGAGCCACCAGCGGTAAGGTCAGCTTGGGCCCATTGCCGCCGATCAAAATAGGAGGTCCTCCGGGGCGCTGGGGGCGCGGCAGCAAAATGCCTTCCTGGATGCTGTAGTATTCACCAGCGAAATCAGAAGGCTCATCGTTGCGCAGCAAGCGCATGATGATCTCGATGCCCTCTTCGAAGCGGGCGAAGCGACCCTTCACGTCCAGCAGGTCCCAGCCATAGTTGGTATGCTCTCGCTCTTGCCATCCCGCCCCCAGGCCCAGGATCAGCCGTCCCTCAGAGAGATCGTCCACCGCTGCGGCCATGCGCGCCGTCATGGTTGGATCTCGAAATGAGAGCGGAGTCACCATGGGGCCAAATTCGATGCGCTTGGTGTGGCTTGCAAGCCAGGTCAGGGATGTCCACAACTCCAATGACTCTTTATCGGGCGGTCCGGAATTGGTGTAATGGTCAGAGCGGTATAGCCCGGCGAAACCTAAATCCTCGACCGCCGTTGCCAGACGATGCCAACGCGGCCAGGTCAGTCCGTTTTGTCCTTCAATCATTATGGCGACTTCAATCATGATATTTTCCTTTCTAGATTTTTGAATAAACTACGGAGTTCAGGCAATGAAATCTTCAAGCCTGAGCAGTCGAAAAATTCGTCCAGACCATCCCAACCCTGGTGCTCGTAGATGCTGGCTTGCAGCACCATCTCCAGTTTGTCGACTTGTCGGATGAACTGCGCTTCGGGGGATGTTCCTGATTCAAATTCTTCCCATAGCTGGATGAACACATCCCCTTGGGGCAGCTTGCCGAAAACATGCTGGACAGACTCCCTTTCGAGTTGGTTCTTTTTCTCTAAGGGGATTCCGTCACCTGGCGTGAAGTCCCCGGCATAGATCTCACCGAAGTCATGTATCAAGGCCATCCTCAGCACTTTGAGAGGGTCTAGCTCGGGGTAGTACGCCTCGGCAAGTAAGAACGCCAAGACTGCCACGCCATAGCTGTGTTCAGCGACGCTCTCACAATTTGCTGGGGGAATGCCGCGCTTCAACCAACCTTGTCTATAAAGCTGCTTCAGATGGCTGAATTCGAAAAAGGCGGCAATCAATGGATGCTGCGCAGATTTATCGAGGAGAGAGATCGGGTTAGGAGCTTTTGTCCGCATTGATAAGCTGTTCCTTCAGGTCGAAATGATATTGGTGGTTGGCTGCTGAAAATTCCTTCGCAATCTGTCTTCTGCTGAGCCCCATAGCCTTCAAGGAGTATTTATGAGTGCTCTTGAAACTTTTGGCTTTTTCAGATTCGCGCTGCAAAGTTCTAGAAAACTCAGGGTTGAGTTGAATGCCAAAACGTTGGTATATGCTTTCGATGGTTCCTTTGGGATCAGCGACCAAATCGCGATAATGGATGATCAGATATTGGTCCGAGGGCAATCGTTTGAGATATTGATGAGGGTATAGGTACCAAAACTTGCCTTGCTCGATCATCGTATCTTGCAGGGCATATTCAGTTTCTGGGTCCCCATAAGTTTGCCAATGGGCAGAGAACAAGCTAATGGACGAGGGGATCACCCGCAGGGGGTTGCGCACGATGTTAATGAATTTAGCATCAGGAAATCGCAGATGCAGCGTGCGCACTTTCGATGATTGTGGCGGATTCTTGGAGATCAATCGCTTGCCCCCCGAAGCGTAGATGTGCCGTTTGAGCACATCATGATAGTAGGTCATGTCGCGCGCCTTTTCTTCGTCGGAAGCTTCATCGTCATAATAGATATATCGTTTGATCAGTTTGGGGAAAGGAAAGAATGCCAGCAAGCTATAGGTTGACCAGATATGGAAAAGCAATTGATCGTCCTCTTCGGCTTCGTTGAGACGGATATTGTGGATGTGGGCATATTTTCCAGTATGGTTTTCCAGGGCGTCGACGACTTTGCGGATGGGGTTGCCGATAAATGAATTCAACCACAAGATCCACTGCAGCAACCTACGTTGTACGATCGAGGGCGTGACATAGATCTCATAGGCTTTGAAGCTGGTGAACTGCCCATCCTTCAGCAGTAGGCGATGTAAGAATGTCGTCCCAGAGCGGTAGTTTCCCACAATGAAAATTGGCTGTTCAATTTCTTGCTGCATGTACTCGGGGTAAAAGATATGATCCAGCAGGTAGGCCGTGCGCAGGCTTATCACCCAGATGGGGTAAGCAAAAAAGACGAAGATCACAAAGAAGAAGCGCTTCGGTGATAGCCGGCCAGGAGTCCCATTCGATTTGAATAGGCTGTGGTACATGTGCTCGAAGAACAGTTTAAGATTGACTTTCATTCAAGACACTCCTGAGACGATTGGTGAAAACAAAGAAAGAATAGGGTACACGGATTGAACGGATGAACACGGATATTTTATATTAATTCACTTGATATCCGTGAGAATCCGAATAGTCCGTGTACAAATTCTTTCGTTGGATATGTGATACACCTTTCAGATTCTGTTTATCTTCTTGCCAGGTTCAACGCCGCCTGCAACAACACATTAGCCCCGTTGACACAATCCTGCCACTCAGTGAATTCGCGCGGCGAGTGACTAGCACCACCCACGGAGGGGATAAAGATCATCCCTGCTAGGCATATTGAGGCCATGGATTGCGCATCGTGCCCGGCAAAAGAGGCCAGCGATATAGATTTGAGATGCAGCGTTTCAGCCGCGTTATGAAATGCAGCCTGCACGACTTTGCTCATGGGGGCGGGGTCGTGTTTCCCCAGGTATTCGGTTTCTAAGGTCAGCCCGAAGCGCTGGGCTTCTTTGTTGGCGAGTTCAAGCAAAGCTGCTTCTAACTTCTCGAAAGTTGCTGCATCCGGTGCCCGGAATTCCAGCGCCAAACTGGCTCGATCAGGAACGATGTTGAAAGCTCCCGGCACGAACGATAATGCGCCCACGTTGACCACGCATTCCAGGAAGTTTTCCATCACGAGCTTGCGGGACGACAGGATGAATGCGCTCGCTCCCAGTCCGGCATCAAGGCGAACGTCCATAGGTGTCGTACCGGCATGGTCGGCGCGGCCCAGGAATGTCAGCCGGTAAGAATTGATCCCTACGATAGCAGTGACAATGCCAATATCCGCCTTGGCGTCGATCAGGCGGCTGCCCTGTTCGATATGCACTTCCAGGTACCCTGCCAGACTCGTTGGATCTCGTTGTGCAGTAAATAATCCCGCCTCGGTCAACCCAGCATCCGATAAGCCTCTGAGAAATGCATCTCTGCCCCCGCGCGGCTCGAGTAATACCTCGGACTCCAATTTTCCTGCAACAGCCTCGCTTCCTAGTAACCCGTGGAAAGTACCCTCTTCATCGCTGAAGTCGATGGCTTCCAGGTTGACGGGCAATTCTAGCTCAGCATCCTTGACGGTTTGTAGCACCTCTAGACCAGATAACACTCCAATTGCCCCATCGAAGCGTCCGCCATTGGGCACCGAGTCCAGGTGTGAGCCCAACAGCAGCGTTGGAGCACCAGGGTCGGCACAGCGCAACAAAGCCGAGTGGTTACCCGCAGAGTCGATATGGAACTCCAGATCGGCAGCCTCGGCAGTTTCCTGGAACCATACCCGCGCTTCGAGATGGGCTGGGCCGAATGCCGGACGGTGAACGCCGCCATCAGGCGTGGCTCCGATCTGGGAGAGGGCTTCGAAATTGCTCCTAAAACGATCAGGGTTGATACGGATAGATGAGAAATCCATAGCTGTATTATACGCCATCGCTCATGATAGAATCCGACTATGAGCTACGAGACACTGATTTCCACTGCTGACCTTCTAACGCATTTGGATGACCCTAATTGGGTGATCGTCGATTGCCGTTTCTGGCTGGATGACACCGAAAAAGGTCGCCGCGATTATCGAGATTCCCACATCCCTGGCGCGATCTACGCACATGTAGATGAAGACCTGTCCGGGCCAGTGGTGCCCGGTGTGACTGGACGCCATCCTCTTCCCTCCGTGGACATATTTGCTGAAAAACTGGGGTCATGGGGAATCGCTAACGATGTTCAGGTTGTGGTCTACGATGACCGCAGCGGAGCCATCGCAGGGCGCTTGTGGTGGCTGCTGAAATGGGTCGGGCATCAGGATGTTGCAGTTTTAGATGGAGGCTGGCCTCGGTGGCAGAGCGAAGATCACCCAACCAATGCAGATATTCCTTCACCTAGAGCTCGAGAATTTAAACCCGAAGTGAACCATGATCTGGTTGTGTCGGCTGGCGATATCTTGACTCACTTCGGTGATCCATCTTATAAGTTGATCGACTCGCGCGCCCCTGAGCGATTCAGTGGCGAGGAGGAGCTGATCGATCCTGTGGCCGGGCATATTCCCGGCGCGCTGAATTACCATTTTGAGCGCAACCTGGATATTGAAGGTAGCTTTGCCCTGAAGGAATTTCTCAAGGGTAGGTTCCACGTGATGTTTGAAAATACCCCCTCAGAACGACTGATCTTTTACTGCGGATCGGGTGTCACAGCAGCCCACAATATCCTGGCATATGTCCATGCTGGTTTAGGATTGCCGCGCTTGTATGCCGGCTCCTGGAGTCATTGGATCACCGATCACGAACGGCCGATCACAACTGGGAAAAGCTAAACTTTTTTGCGAAATACCCCCGGAGGGGCAGAAGAAGTTTAGCTATTGAAAGGAATTATAGGAGAACCACAAAGGTCACCAAGGATCACTAAGTTTCCCGAAGCAAAAATAAAAATATCTCTTCGTGCCCTTCGTGGTAAAAAGCAATCGAATGAAACTTAATATTTCTCTAGCCCAAATGGCGTTTGAATTTGGCGCAGTGGAAGCCAATTTCCAGCACGCCGCTGAATGGATTCGTAGGGCCTCTCAGGCTGGATCTGATCTGGTATTGCTGCCTGAGTTGTGGGCCAGTGGGTACGACCTCTCCAATTGGCCGCGCCATGCCACGCCCCTGGATGAAGGCTTATTTCCTCGGGTGGCAGATCTGGCACGCGAGTACCAGATCGCCGTGGGTTGCTCGCTGCTCGAGGAGCGCGACGGGAAGGCTTTCAACACCTTCGTGCTCTATGGACCGGACGGCGCACGTTGGGGAGCCTACAGCAAGATCCATCGCTTCCGGTTGCTCGAAGAAGAGAAATGGCTCGGCGCGGGAGAGAGTACATGCCTGGTCGACACCCCCTGGGGACCAGTTGGCCTGGCGATCTGCTATGACCTTCGTTTTCCTGAGATGTTCGTGCCCTATGGGTTAGCAAGCGCAAATTTGATCTTGATCGTGGCCGAATGGCCTGAACGGCGCGTAGCCCACTGGTCGAAACTGCTCATGGCGCGTGCGATTGAAAACCAGTGTTATGTCGTCGGTACGAATAAAGTTGGAGAGAGTCTGGGGGTCAAGCTGGGCGGCCGCAGCGCGGTGATCGACCCCTGGGGTGTTCCCCTAATTGAGGGCGATGACGGAGAAGCGCTGCTGACCGTCGAAATCGACCTGAAGGAGTGCGATAAAGCTCGGCGATTCATCCCGGTTTTTGATGATCGTCGTCCATATGTATATTAGTTATACTGTAATATATCGGGGGGTGGGGCTTCGCCCCACCCCCCTATATATTCCGGGTAAGCTTCTTTGACTGAATAATGATTCAAGTTGATGGTTCCCGAGGTGAAGGTGGGGGACAGGTCTTGCGCAGTTCATTGACTCTGTCGGTGATGACAGGGCAGCCGACGCGTATTACCAACATCCGCGCCAAACGCAAGAAACCCGGTTTGCGGGCACAGCATCTGCAGGCGGTACAAGCAGCCGCGAAGATCTGTAAAGCCACCGTAGAAGGGGCTCGCCTGGGCGCGACCGAATTAGTCTTCGCGCCAGACGAGATCTCAGGCGGAAAATATCACTTCGATATTGGCACCGCGGGCTCGACCTCGCTGGTATTGCAGACCATTCTGTTGCCCCTGACTCAGGCTAGACGAAAATCAACGGTGACCATTTCTGGCGGGACGCACGTCAACTGGAGTCCGTGTTTTCATTATTTGGATTGGCACTGGCTGCATTATTTGCGTCAGATGGGCATCATGGCTGAAATGAACATGGAGGCTGCTGGCTTTTACCCTCAGGGGGGTGGGCGGATCTGGGCTAAGATCCAACCTACGGGTCCGATCAATTCTTTATCCCTGACTGCGCGCGGACGCCTGCGCCAGATCCGCGGCATTTCCGGGACGGCCAATCTGCCTCGCGATATCGCCAAACGCCAGCGCCAGCGCGTTGTCAGTCGCCTGGGGAGCAAGTACCCTCTCAACGATATCCGGACTGCCCAATTCCCCTCCCGCTATAAAGGTACTCTTATGTTGCTATTGGCAGAGTTCGAACATAGCCAATGTTGTTACTTCGCTCTGGGCGCGCCCGGCAAACGCGCCGAAGTGGTTGCCGATGAGGTTGTCGAGGCCCTTGAAGAGTTCATGGCCAGCGATGGTGCCATCGACCAATTTTTAGCGGATCAACTTCTATTACCCCTAACCTTTGCAAATGGTACATCTAGATTGCGCACTTCCAAGGTTACCCAACATTTGCTTACAAACGCCGATGTCATCCGTGCCTTCACCCCAGCCGAGATCAAGATCGATGGCCGCCTTGGTGAGCCAGGTCATCTTGAGGTAATTTCCTTGAGTAGGTCTCAATGAATAAGATTCCGAAAATAGGTGTGCGGGGGCAACGCCCCCGCACACCTATTTTAAGAAAGTCATATGCCCCAAGCCACGTTTCGTTTTTACGCCGAGTTGAATGATTTCCTGCCCAGTGACCGCCAGCGGGTGGATTTTGTGCATACCTTCGCTGGACATGAAAGTGTCAAGCACTTGATCGAAGCGTTGGGTGTGCCCCACACCGAGGTTGATTTGATCCTGCTCAATGGGGAGTCCGTGGGTTTCGATGTTCGAGTTCGTGATGGTGACCGAGTCAGTGTATACCCGGTTTTCGAGAGCATGGATATCAAGGCAATTTCTCAGGTCAGGCCAGAGCCGCTGCGCGAGCCGCGTTTTGTGCTGGATAATCACCTGGGCAAACTGGCCGCTTACCTGCGCCTGCTTGGATTTGACACGATTTATCGCAACGATTTCGACGATCACGAACTGGCTGAGATATCCAGCACAGATCGACGGATCTTACTGACCCGCGACCGCGGCTTACTCAAGCGCAGCCA
The DNA here is from genome assembly GCA_964458115.1 of uncultured Anaerolineales bacterium. Classification (GTDB taxonomy): domain Bacteria; phylum Chloroflexota; class Anaerolineae; order Anaerolineales; family UBA11858; genus NIOZ-UU35. The sequence goes on from CAYWIC010000013.1 coordinate 16,423, forward strand.
GGTGACGCATGGCTACTGCGTAAGAGCCAAGGACCCCAAACGTCAGGTCGAGGAGATCTTACAACGTTTTGATCTGAAGGGTCTGTCGCAGCCTTTTTCCCGCTGTGCGCGCTGTAATGGATTGCTGGAAACTGTGAGTAAAGACGAGGTCTCTGACCGTCTCGAACCAAAGACAAAATTATATTTCGAAGATTTCCGCATCTGTGCGGACTGTGAGCAGATTTTTTGGAAGGGGTCTCATTTCGAACGCTTGCAGGGATTTATCGAGAGTGTGCTGCAGGAGTAGCGTTGGATTTCCCTGAACTCATCCATGCCAAATTCGTACGTCGTGATAATCGTTTTCGAGCCACCCTTGATATCGATGGTCGCGAAGTCTGGGCACATGTGGCCAACTCAGGACGCCTGACCGACCTTCTTACCCCTGGACGCGGGGTTTGGGTTTCCCAAGCGGTTGAACCTAACCGTAAGACGGCCTACGATCTCAGGCTTGTAGAGTACGACAAGGTGCTGGTTTCGGTGGACGCGCGCTTGCCGAATCCATTGTTTGAGGAATATTTGCTTAAGACCCCAGGGGTTTCCAAAAACCCCTGGGGTCTCAGGCGCGAGGTCAGGTTGGGGGATAGCCGCCTCGATTTTCGTCTCGATGGGCCAGAGGGAATCTGTTGGGTGGAGACCAAATCGGTGACACTTGTAGAAGATGGCGTAGCGCGCTTCCCGGATGCGCCAACAAGCAGAGGGCGTAGACATCTGCTCACTTTAGCAGGAGCAGCCCAAAAAGGAGTCCGAACAGCCGTGGTTTTCGTCGTGCAGCGCCCTGATGCAGACTTTTTCTCCCCCTACGAAGAAGTCGATCCCGAATTCGCTGATATTTTGCGTCAAGTAGCTGCTCAAGGGGTAGAAATACGCGCTTACAAATGTCAGGTGTCATTCGTGAAAATCTTCATAAACGATGAAATCCCTTGTGAGCTATAATACGGCATATTTGGAGAAAATTAGAGGATAAATTAGATGTTGAAACCATTTTTCGAGCCGTCCTCCGTGGCGGTGATTGGCGCCTCGCGAGACCCGGACAAACTGGGCTACGCAGTGCTGCACAACCTGGTCGAGGGGGGCTATGTGCAGAGAGGCGCGGTGTACCCGATCAATCCCAAGGCTGACGAAGTATTGGGATTGCCGGCGTATGCCTCTGTTTTAGATGTGCCAGACCCAATTGATTTGGCAGTCATTGTGATCCCATATCCTTATGTGCCCGATGCGCTGCGGGTCTGCGGTCAAAAAGATATTCCTGCGGCGATTGTCATCAGCGCGGGTTTTCGTGAAGCCGGCATGGATGGCCTGGAGCGTGAACGTGAGTTGATCGCCATCGCCAAAGAGTGTGGCATCCGCCTGATCGGTCCCAACTGCCTGGGCGTGATCGATACCTTTACACCCTTAAATGCTTCCTTTTCAGCTGGAACACCGCCCAGCGGACCAATGGCGTTTATGTCCCAATCGGGTGCGCTGGGTACCGCGATCCTGGATTGGGCGCAGGCGGGTCGGTTAGGATTGGCAAAGTTTGTCAGCCTGGGCAATAAAGCAGATGTCAGCGAGATCGACCTGTTGGAAGCCTGGGTCGAGGACCCCCATACCAATGTGATCCTGATGTACAGTGAAGGACTGCCCAATGGACAGGAGTTCATCCAGGTGGCGCGTGATGTCACCCGCAAGAAGCCTGTGGTGGCGATCAAGTCTGGTGTGACCCAATCGGGGTCGCGCGCAGTCTCATCTCATACCGGTTCCCTGGCTGGATCAGAGCAAGCATACGAGGCCGCTTTTCGTCAGGCCGGTGTGCTGCGTGCACAATCGATGCAAGAATTGTTCGATATCGCTCTGGCTCTTGGCTACCAACCCTTGTTGAATGGCGACCGCATTGGCATCATCACCAACGCTGGGGGTCCAGGAATTTTGGCCACGGATGCCTTGGAAAGAGCTGGTATGAGCCTGGCGCGCTTCGAACTGGAAACCAAGCAAGCCTTGGAAGACTTCCTGCCAGGGGCAGCCAGCGCGGCCAACCCCGTCGATGTGCTGGGAGATGCCCGCGCCGACCGTTATCGTTTTGCCTTGGAAAAGGTCTCCCAAGATCCCAACGTGGATGGATTGCTGGTGGTGTTGACTCCCCAGGCGATGACTGAGATAGCGCAGACCGCACATGATATTGGCGAGCTAGCTCAGAAACTCGATAAACCCGTCATCACTTGCTTCATGGGAGAAGCGGTAGTTTCCGAGGGCATCGATATCCTGGCGGAGTATGGTGTTCCTAATTACCCCTTCCCAGAACGCGCCGCGCAGTCCTATGCGGCCATGTCTCGGTACCGCCAGGTCAAAACCCGGCCTCTCTCAGAGTATGTCAGCTTTGATGTCAATAAAGCCACTACCCAAGAACTTTTTGAGCAAGTGCGCGCTGCTGGGAGACTAACCATTGGTGATGCTGAAGCGAAGGCCATTCTGCAAGCTTATGGACTGAATCCCCCCGAATCCCTTCTGGCTGCGACGCCCGATGAGGCGATCCAAATCGCCACGGAGATCGGCTTCCCCGTTGTACTCAAGATCGCCTCGCCAGATATCTTGCATAAAACCGATGTCGGCGGGGTCAAGGTGAGCCTTCGCAACGCTGAGGAAGTGCGCGACGCCTTCGAGTTGATGACCTACCGCGCCGAACGCTATTTGCCTGAAGCACGCCTTTGGGGCTGCCAGGTTCAAGAAATGGCGCCTCCGGGCGGGTTGGAAGTGCTGGTGGGTATGAACCGCGATCCTCAGTTTGGCCCCCTGGTCACCTTTGGATTGGGCGGTATCTACGTCGAAACCCTCAAGGATGTCACCTTCCGGGTGGCTCCTTTTACCGTGCGTGATGCCGAGAATATGTTGGCCGAAATCCGTGCTCACGCCCTGTTGAATGGTGTGCGCGGCCAACCCCCTGTGGATAAAGAAGCCATCATCGATACGCTATTGCGGATTGGTCAGTTGGTGGGCGATTTCCCCGAAATTGCTGAATTAGATATCAACCCCTTGATTGTCTATCCCCGTGGACAGGGCGCCATTGCCATTGATATGCGCTTGGTATTGAGCGAGTAAGTCCCTGACACAGAACGAGGAGACTCTTAAAAATGAAATCATTATACGTAACTTCTGTAGATCGTTATTCTGGAAAGACAGCATTGTGCCTGGCATTTGGCAAACGCTTAATAGAGAATGGTTATAAGGTCGGCTATTTGAAACCTCTAAGCTTGCAGCCCTGGCTTGTGGCGGGTGAAGTCGCTGATGAGGATGCTGCATTTGTCAAACAAGCCCTGGGATTGGCCGTTGCCCCGGCAGATTTATCTCCCGTTGTTGTGACCCCTGACCTTTTACAGGAACATCTGACGGGGGCCAATACGGGTGATCTGATGCCCAAAGTTTGTGCTGCCGCCGAGGCGGCAGGCGAAGGTCAGGATATTCTTTTGTTGGAAGGTGGCGGCAGCCTGCGAGAGGGGTATGTCATGGGCTTGCCCACGCCCAAGGTTGCCACTGAATTGGGCAGCAAGGTATTAGTCGTGGTCAAATATCGCGACGAAGTCTTGCTGATGGATGATATCCTGGCAGCTCGTTTCCGTTTGGGCGATGCGATGTGCGGCGTGGTCATCAACCGCGTCCCTGCCCATGCGCAAGAATTTGTCAAAGACGTTGCCTGCCCGTACTTCGAAAAGCAAGGCATCCCCATATTTGGCGTGCTCCCTGAAGTGCGCGGCCTGGCTGCGCTGACGGTCGAGGAGCTGCTTGAAGTTCTCGATGCCGAAATCCTCACGGAAACCCAGACCACCGAGGCGGTGATCGAGAACCTCACGGTTGGAGCCATGACCGCGGAAGCGGCATTAAGCCGCATGCGCAAGCAACGTAACAAGGCAGTGATCACCGGCGGCGACCGCACCGATATCCAGTTGGCAGCCCTCGAGACATCGACGACTTGTCTGGTCCTGACTGGGAATCTGCACCCCAGCCCCTTGATCATCAAACAGGCTGACCAGATGGGTGTGCCGGTTTTGATGGTGCCAGAGAATACTATGGAAGCGATCGAGTCCATTGACCGTGTCTTTGGTAAGACTCGTTTGGGGCAGACGGCAAAATTGGAGCAGTTCCAGACCCTTCTTTCAGAACATGTCGATCTGAAGCGTTTGTATGAATGCTTAGGGTTATAGCCTTCCCACTCGAAAGAAAAAACGGGTGCGTGCTGCGCTTTGCGAAAGCATGCACCCGTTTTTGGTCTTGTGACTCTGTTAAGGAAAACTGAAGAGCTCTGATGTTATAATCTATCGGCCTGGCCCAATAATTGCAGTTACCTGAGGATAGGAAGCAGAACCATGACCGATAAAGTTAAAACTCTCGTTGCGATCTTAGTGTTCTTCTTGTCGCTCATCACGCCTGTTGCGGCCTTGATCTATGGAATGGGTCGCTGGGATGCGATCACGATTTTATTGGCGATGGGGGCAATTTTTGTGGTACTTTTTGCTGGGGGAGTGTTGATCCTATTTACGGTGAAGGACTTTACCTGGGTGACCGCCAGCCTGCCCTTTCTTTTCAGCAGCTTCTATACAATATTGCCTGACGTGCCTGGCCCCGTCGATGATGCAGTAGTTACCTCAGTTGGCGCGTTGATCACTACCTTTTTCGCCATACGTAAGAACGAAGCGACTCCCAAGTGGTTTGTCATCCCTCTGCTCTTAGCAGCTGGGTACACGCTGCTGGGCGGCAATTTTCTCCCCGGACCCATTGATGAAGTTGTCGTTGACTTGGTTGCCTTGCTGATTTCGGGTTATGGTGCCCGCCGCGCTGAACAGCGGACCAAAACGCAGGGGACTGCCTAGAAGGATCTCTTAGAACAGTTCTTAATTTCCAGTCCACCAATATTTCAAACGATGACCAATATCGCCAGTGTCTCCTGGGGTGACCATTTAGTCTTTGGAGAGGGTGATGGGCGTTTGGATACTCCGCAGGCGCTGTCCCGCCGGATGAAATCTTGGCGTGAAGAATTTGGAGCAACGTCAATCCATTGGCGTATGCCACACGCCATGATCCCCGGCCAGTATCATAAATCCAAGGATTACCCCGAAACCATCCAGCGACGTTCAGATATTGGCTGGGATTTCCTGCGCGTTGTTCCCGATCTGGCCTCTGATCAAGGGCTGCAGGCATATCTCTATCTCTCGGTATTTGATGAAGGCTTCCCGCTGGCCCCAGCAGAGGTCAGGGCAGTTAGCTATCATAATGCCATGCACGGGCAGCATATCACCTGGCAAAGCGACTTCAGTCGCCGGCATCCGAATTACGCTTTGGTTGACCGGACAGGCGAATTTCGTCAGTGGGGTGTTCTTTGTTTAGCATACCCTCAAGTACGAGAGCATTTCCGGCGACTTTTCCGAGGTTGGCTGGAAGCTGGGAGTTGGGATGGACTCTTTTTGTGCACTCGTTCCCAATCTCGTCCGGCGGATTTGGCTGATCAATTTGGTTTCAACCAACCGCTGCGTCAGGCTTATCTGGAGCGATATGGGCGCGATATTTGTAGAGAGGATTTCGATCTCCAGGCCTGGCGAGATTTGAGAGGTGAGAATCTCACACTTTTCATCTCAGAGTTACGGGAGATGACGACAGAATTGGGGGTGAGTCAGGCAATTGGGGTGCCGCGCGGTGATATCGTAGGTCCACCGATGAGCAACATGACCCTGGCCTGGCGTGAGTGGGTGAGGGCTGGTCTGATTGATGAATTGATCATCAATCAGAATTCTTCGGTTTGTCCCTCAATGTGGCATGACCTGTGGCCCATGCATCGAGGATTTGGCTACCTCCAAAATTACTTGGACGGATATGATCTGCCCACCTTGCTAGAGCATTTGAGTGAACCATATCTGCCAGTTATCGCGAAAGACGGCAAAACAAAGCTTGTTGTAGCGCGCCAATGGGATGAGCGCTCCCAAGGGAATGAACAAGCCTTGCTGGACCATCCGGCTGTGAGTGGCTTGGTCTTTAGCACCTTCCGTCATGACAACCCTGAGGCCATTGACAGAGGTGATTGGGCTGCTTAACAATTCAGACTGCTCAGACTGTAGCTATCGATGTCTTACTCCGCAAAAAGGGGTCTGGTCGCCCTCGCGACCAGACCCCTTTTTGCGGGATATTCGTAGGCGAGGGCTTTAGCCCGAGCCGAAGAATGATTGATATAATCTAACCTATTATGTTACGTTCACGCTATCGTCGAATCGTTTGGTATTTTGCGCGGGTCATTCTCAGCCTGTTATGGTGGGATGTGATCTTGCGGCGAGTGGGTTTTCGCCGATTATCACGCCGGAACCGTGAGATGCGCTTCAAGCGCATCGCGGTGAGCTATCGGCAATTGGCCGTCCAGATGGGGGGTGTGCTGATCAAAATGGGTCAGTTCCTTTCTGCCAGGGTGGATGTGTTGCCCCAGGTGGTCACTGACGAATTAGCAGGTCTCCAAGATGAGGTTCCTCCTGAGGATTTCGAGGAAATTCGAGCCCTGGCAGAAGCGGAATTGGGCGCTCCATTATCTCAAAGGTTTGCACATTTCGAAGAGGAACCCTTAGCGGCGGCCTCCTTGGGACAAGTCCATCGCGCCTTGTTGATGATCACCCCAAACCCAGCCAGCGAGTCCACCATCGATGAGCTTGAAGAACCTATCGTGAATGTGGTCATCAAGGTGCAGCGTCCAAACATCGAACAGATCATCCGTACAGATCTGGCCGCGCTGCGCACGGTGGGCCGGTGGATCAGGCGTTATCGACCCATCAGCCGCCGGGCGGATGTACCTGCATTGCTGGAGGAGTTCTCTCGAATCCTTTTCGAGGAGATCGACTATCTGGCCGAGGGACGTAACGCAGAGACCTTCTATGCCAATTTCAAAGGCAGGGAAGATGTGCGCGTGCCCAGGGTGATCTGGTCCCACACTACGCAACGAGTTTTGGCGTTGGAAGATGTTTATGGGATTAAGATCACAGATTATGAGAAGATTTCCCAAGCAGGGGTGGAATTGGAGCAGGTGGCCAAGCGTCTCTTTGATACCTACCTGGAGCAGATCTTCAAGCACGAGTTCTTTCATGCCGACCCGCACCCGGGGAATTTGTTCGTGGATATTCCGCCGGGCGCGGACCCTTCACAATGGCGACTGACCTTTGTCGATTTTGGTATGGTGGGGCGCATCCCGTCGAATACACGGGCGGGGTTGCGAGAGGCAGTAATTGCCATCGGCACGCAGGATGCTAAACGGGTTGTGCAATCCTACAAGATGCTAGGGATGCTGCTGCCCCATGCGGACCTGGAATTGCTCGAGCGAGCGGAAGCGGCGGTCTTCGACCGTTTTTGGGGTAAGAGCATGAGCGAGCTGACGGAGATCGACTTCGATGAGATGCATGAGTTTGCTAAAGAATTCCGTGAGCTGGTCTACGATATGCCCTTCCAGGTCCCGCAAGATTTGATCTTATTGGGGCGCTGTGTGGCCATCCTGGCAGGGATGTGCACTGGCCTGGACCCACAGTTCAATGTTTGGGAGTCGATCATGCCCTTCGCCCAGGAGTTGCTGGCTGAAGAGGTCACTGGTGGATGGGAATTTTGGCGCGATGAAGCTGTTGATCTGGTCAAAACCAGCTTGTTCTTGCCCAGGCGATTAGACCGGGTACTGGATATGGTCGAGCGGGGAAAGATGGATGTACGCGTGCCGGATCTGACCGGGCATTTGCGGCGCGTTGAAGCAGGTATGCGGCGCATGGTCGGCGCGCTGGTATTTGCTGCACTGCTCATGGGCGGCGTCCAGGTTTATCTCGCGGATCGATTTGTTGTTGCGGGAATCTTATTTGGGGGTGCGTTCCTGTCCCTGGTATGGGTTCTGTTCACCCGGCCCAGAAGACGCTAGAAAGAGGATACCCAAAATAGGGTGTGCGGTGCGCAGCACCGCACACCCTATTTTGAGTCAATTATTCTTCGATGTGATCCAAGGCGTGATCGATCAGGCTGCGGGCGGCCATGAGCATTTCCTTGCGAGCGGCTCTCCGGTGTGTGATGAATTCAGGAGGCAGAAATGATTGGACGCTTTTGCGCATCTCGGCTCTGGCCGACTTGATGTGCTCACGTGTTTCCTCAGGGACTGGGCATTCGATCTTGCTCTTTTTTTCAGACATAGGATTCTCCATATTGAATTACTTCCAATTTCATTATTGCACGAGTGCTTACCTGCGTCAAGATCGATTGTTTGATTTTCTGCTTACCAGCATGAATGCCATGCTTGAATCATCGTATGAACATTCTTTATGGCCCTTGGGGTGTATTCCCTGACGTTATCCACCGGAGAAAGGATGAAACCGCCCCCTGGGGCCAGGGTCTCCATCGCTGTGCGAACTTCCCGGCGAACATCGTCTTTATTGCCTTGCTCGACAGTCAGATGCCCGTTGACGCCTCCCCAAAGACAAACCTTTCCATTCAACTGAGTCTTAGCCTTGGGCATATCCCATTCATGAGGGTCAACCCCCATGACTACATCCACTCCGGCCTCAGCGTATTGGTCGAGTAACGGCATGGTGCTCGACGTGACGATATAGCCGAATTTAACACCGGCCTGATGGGCAAGGTCAGCTTCGGCTTTTAGGATGGGGAAGATGAACTCGCGGAAACTCTGCGGTGTCCAAAAGTGGCAGGTCTCATACCAGGCCCGTTTGATGTACAAGTCGATGCCCATATCCAGTAGAACGATCATACGGCGCTGATTCCACTTGGCGATCATTTCAAGTAATTGATGTAGGAACTCTGGCTGGTCATAGCTAGCCATGATCATCTCTTCCAATCCAAAGATCCAGCCCAGCATATCGGCGCCTACGCCCCAGCCGCCGCTGACCAATAGTTGCTTTCGATTTGCCAGATCGAGCACTGGGTGTGCATCCCGGTGAAGCTGGGCTATCTCCGAATCTGTTGGGGGCACCAGCAGATAGGCCAACGCTTCAAGTTCTTCTGGTTTGTTGACCAAGAATTTGCGCGAGCGAGAGGAGATGTAGTCATCGAGGAAAGGGATATGATTGCCCCAACGCCAATCTGATGTCTGGGCGACTTCAGCCCGCAAAATCCCGGCGGGTGTGTCGTATTCTTTGATCAGCGTTGGTGGGCTATTGTTTTCAGCAGGCTCGAGCCATTCACGAATTTCCACCTCGGGGGCGTAGCTCACCGGCAGGCCGTGCAAGTTGTAATGGTCGTTGACCACTTGCGGCGGCCGCGGCGGCAGCATAACATAGGCATCCAGCCCCAATTTGATCTGGCGCTCTATGAAATCAAGATAATCATTACTGCGAGTTTGCAGCCCTTTGAAAAGCATGAAGCTGCACGGTGCAAAGTCAGGCTGCTGGCAGTTTAATGCAGCCAGCATTCTTTCTCGAGATGAAAGGGATTTATGTGACATAAATGAGCAAGAGTGTAGATTGGCAGGAAGGGACGCCGAGATAGTGAGTGTGGTGGCGGAGCCACCACAGCCACTATCCAGGAGAAAAACTCACTTTATTCTGCTTTCGCAGGCTGCCCCAGGGGATAGGGTTTGAAGAAGAAGAAAGCCGCCACGCAGGCGATGGCTGCTACCGGACCGACCATAACGACACCATATTGCCAGGTTAGCAATATCGCCAGGATTGATCCGGCCAGGCTGCCTACGAACTGGTTGATCAGCCCCTGAACGGCGAAATACATGCCAGCGCGGTCTTTGCCAGTTTCCTCAGCGTCTACGGCGGCGATCTGTGCTGGGAAGGCATAGGGGATGGTGAAGAAGACGCCAATCGAGAAGCTGCCAATGGCGCCCAGGACGATTCCGATCATGTACGGGGAAAGTGGCAGATCGAAGCGCGTCCAGGCCAGGGGGAAGGCCAGCATCACCGCGGCGAAGACCAACAAAGCCAGGCGGAAGGCCCATTTGGCGCCCTTCTTTTTGGTCAGGAAGTTAAAGATTAGCAACATGATCGGCACCGGGGCGAAGGCGGCGGCGTTCATGGTGCCCAATTGCGATTGGGTCAAGCCCATCATATCCAGGGCCATAAAGGCGATGCCCCCCAGGAAAAATTGCAATCCAAAGAAGAAGGTCGCCAGGGAAAGCATATAGGTTCTGAAAGTCTTGTTGGCCAGGGTCATGCGTACGCTGGGCCATAGGGGGACGTCTTCACTGGCAGGTTGCGCCTCGGGCGTAGTGGATGCCTGATTGGTGGGAGCCTCTTTGATTACCAGGATCGGACCGATGAAGGAAACGATCGAGGGCAGCAATATCCAGGCTGTGCCGCGCACGCCAAATTTATCAAACATAATCGGTGCCACGACGAAGGTCAACACGTATCCGGCGGTGTTGAAAAAGGTCTGCCAACTGGCGACGCGCACGCGCGAGTTTTCATCGGGTACGATCTCGGAAAGGGATGCCAGGTAGGGCACTACGATCAGCGTGTAAAAGAAGAAGAACAGCGAGCTGACCACAGAGACATAGACCGTGTTGCCCCAATGGCCGTTGGTGCCCAGGCTGTTGCCGGTGATGGGCGGATACCAAAGCAAAATGAAGGTGATCGCCGTGGGGATCAGGCCCAGGAGCATCAACGGGCGGCGGCGACCCCAACGGGATTTCATATTGTCCGTCCAACTGGCGATAGGCAGATCGATGACGCCATCCAGGATGCGGGCCACCAGCATGCCAATGGCATATCCGGCGGCGGGGGCAAAGACCATTGCGCCTTTATCGACCAATTGCTGAGCAGGGCGGTAGTAGAACAACAAATAGGTCAACACAACCTGGTACAGAAACCCTGGACCAAATCCGCCGATAGCGTAGATCGGCTCTTGCCACTTCTTGATTTGCTTCATGCGGAACCTCCTAAAGGGTGTGGATTGAAACCTTGATCAGCCCAAGGTTTCGAAGTAGGTACGAACACTCTGTACGATGGAAGGGTCTCCGGGGATGCCGGGCTGACTGGACCCTTGTATTTCGATCATCATTTCGATCTGATTGCACATCTCGATAATGATATTAGGGTTGAGGGGGCGTGGCTTGCTTCCAACTGCTTTTTCGAAATTCTGATAGTAGATTTTTTCCAGCACTGACGGGGGCAGACCCAGCCCTCGGAATTGGGTATCCTCTTTTCCAAACAGGAACCCGCTCTCGGTATCTAATTGGAATTCTCCCTCGGTTTCGAGGAAATTACGGATCAGGTACACGCGCGCCTGGCTCTCTGCGAAATCGATACCCTCCTCGGGGCTGACCAAGAGGGCTTTCGCCCCGATGTCGGTGCCGAACAGGATGCGGTCTTGAAATTGGATGAAGAAATCGCGCGTCTGGTCAATATTGGCCGAGAAATTCGCATACATCTCGATGCCGGGGGTCAGATCAACATAGATGTTAGGATAGCGGTCTAGCAATTCAGCCAGGCGAGGCTGCTGGGCTGACATGAAGAAGAAATGCGCCAGGATGACTTTCAGGTTGGGATTTCTTTCCAGGACGTGATAAATTTGCGAGTACTGCGCTTCATTGTCGATAAAACTGCCATCGCCATAGAACCAGCCTCGTTCGTAGGCCCAGGCTGGGGTGCGCTCGGCGTCCCAAAATTCCTCGGGATCATTGACATGGAATAGGATCGGGATTTGCGTTCGAGCGGCTTTTTCCCAATAGGGGGCAAAGGCTTGGCTGTCGAAGTCGGGGATCGGCAGCATTTTTCGCATCTGGGGTTTGCCCTCGATCATCTTGATGCCATCGCAGCCCGCGGCCAGTAGCAAATCGATGTTCTCGGCGAACAATTCACCCACCTGATCGGGGGCCATGAAATAGGCCGCGACGTTCAGGCCGCCAAAAACGAAAACGCGCTCGGGGTGATGCGCTTTCAGTTGCAGGGCGTCCGGCACCAGACTCAACCGTTGCTGATCGGGTGTGCAAACGATATTGATGCGGTCGAGTTTGAGTTGGTCGCATATGTCTATCAAGCCGGACATCATGTCGGGATGGGGGTAATGGATGTGGCAGTCGATCACCGGACTGGAATGCAATTCTTGGATTTTCATGGATATATACCTATCGTGTAATGATCATATGGAATCATCCATTATGAACAACAGAATAACCGGTTACTTTTTGAAATACGCGTACAATTGCGCCCATGATGACGGCGTTGTCGTTTAACTCGGTTTTTACGATTTGGGGAATGTGAGGAATGACGCCAGAAAAGCGTGCCTTTATCGGCTCGATGAGCATATCAGCTGAAGCGGCTATGCCGCCTCCCAAGATGATCATTTCTGGATCAAAGCACACAGTCACATTGGCGATACCCAGGCTAAGATAATCTACGGTTTCAGTGATGACTCGTTTGGCCCATTCTCGTCCCTCTCGGGCAGCCTCGAAGACGAAATCTGCATCCAGGGGTTGATCTGTTTCCAAAGCGTTGAGATCGGCGAGTACCTCTGCGGCGCGTTTGGTTATGCCCCGGCTGGATGCCAGACTCTCCAGCGCGCCAAAGCCGGGATATTGGTTGTTCAGGCATTCCAAGTTGGGGAGGATATACCCGATCTCGCCCGATGATTCACGAAAGCCACGATGCAATTTACCATCGAGGATGATGCCAGCGCCGATGCCTGTTCCAATGGAGATGTTGACCAGGTTATCGATGCCGATGCCGGCACCAAACCAGTATTCACCCAGCGCTGCCAGGTTGACATCATTCTCAAAAAATATGGGGCAATCGATGTGTTGATTTAGTTTCTCTAGCAGGGGATAATTGACCCAATTCAAGCTGGGGGCTAGTTTGACGAGACCGTTGGGGGTGTCGAGAATCCCCGGAATGCCAAGACCCAGCCCGAGTAGCCTTGTTCTTTCCTCTCGGGGATGGATGAGAATTGAATTAACGGCCTTAAGTAAAATCTCGAAATTGGTTTCAGGAGTTGTCCAATTGACGTTCAAGCGTTCCCTGTGCAGGATTTCCCCGCCAATGGTGGCCAGCGCAGATGTGATATGGCTACCGCCGACATCGATCCCGATGACGAGGTTGTGATCCGTCTGCAACGCCAACAATTCCTGGGAGCGCCCCCGTTTGCCAGATTTCTTACCCGTTGCGAACACAAACCCTTCGCGCATGAGCTCATCGACGATGCGCATAGCCGTTGGCTTGCTGAAGTTAAGCTGACGAGCGATTTCGGTGCGTGAAGCCGATTTTGCCAGGCGCAGGTATTCCAGGACAGCGGAGCGGTTAACAGCACGCGTCTCTGCCTGGGCGATCGTTTTTATGCGGGGGAAGGTAGGTAAGGGCATGAACAATCGATGGGAATTATATAATTACATAATGTAATTATATAAAACTGGTAGTCGGGAGTCAAGGGAATGATTTGCAGGTTTTTGAGGTATTGGATAATTTTCCTACATCTGTAATGGGGAGATGCCGCTTTCGAAGAAGAAAAATCTCGTCTGGGTGGTATTTGATGCAATACCTTGGGTTTTCTCTTGACAAAATAAGAAGGGGCATGTAAACTTTGTTTGTTCGTCGGACTTACAAAGTAATCTCAAAAATGCAGAAATCTAACCAGGAACGAACGAAAACACACAATAAGCAGTTAGCCCTGAGCCTGATCTACTCGCAAAATGGGATCAGCCGGGCAGACTTGGCTCGGCGCACCAGCCTGACCCGTAGCACGATTTCCGATATTGTCACCGAGTTGATGGAGGAAGGGTTGGTTGGAGAGGTTGGGCGGGCACAATCTTCGGGGGGTAAGCCCCCAATTTTGATCGATGTCAATGAAGATGCCCGCCATATTATCGGTATTGATTTGGCCAGCGGAGAGTTTCGCGGTGCGATTATCAACTTGCGCGGAGAGATCAAAGAGCGGGTATCTTTGCCAATCGAAGAGCAGGCGGGAGAACTTGCGCTTTCACTAGTCTATGAGTTGATCGACAGGTTGTTGGAGTTGACCGAAGTAGAAATTCTCGGCATCGGAATTGGCACCCCCGGTCTGATGGACATCGAAAGAGGCGTGGTTCTAAATGCTGTCAACCTGGATTGGCAGAATTTACCTTTGGCCGCTCTTCTGCAGGAGCGTTATCGATTACCGGTCTGTATTGCCAATGATAGTCAAGTAAGCGCTTTGGCAGAATATTCGTTTGGGGGACATGATCCGGTATCGAATTTGGTATTAATTAAAGTTGGGCGGGGCGTCGGTGCTGGGATTGTCCAGAATAAAGAATTGTATTCCGGCGATGGATTTGGCGCTGGTGAGATCGGTCACGTGAAAATCGAAACCCAGGGTGAATTGTGCAGTTGTGGGAATTATGGCTGTCTTGAAACCAAAATCAGCAGTCGCGCAATTCGTAAGTTGGTCACACAAATCGCGGCTGATAAGCCCGATTCTGCATTGAACATTCAAATCGACGATCAAAAAATCATCAGCCACGAAGATGTATTGGATGCTTATCGACAGGGCGACGCGATTGTGGTCGATGTCATAGAACGAGTAGCTTTGGATCTGGCCAAGGCGCTCTCTTTTTTGATAGGGATATTGAATATCCACCGTATGGTGATCGCCGGCAGCGTTTCGGAGTTTGGTGAGCATTTCGTTTCAGCGATTCGAAAAAATTTAAAAGGCAGTGTTTTGGCTCCCTTGTCCCTGGATACAGAAGTCGAAATCTCTTCCTTGGGGGAAGATATCGTCATGTTGGGGGCTGCCGCATTAATTCTCCAAAATCAGTTAGGAATCAAGTAATTTGACCAGGATACACCTATGACCCCAGGATTTAAATACTTGCAAATACCCCAGTATCTCCCCCCACTAGATTCCGATTTTCTTCCACCAGTTCTGGCCAACCACGCCTTTGTTCAGGAAGTAGAGGCCTCAGGGAGTGGTGAGCCATTAGTCTTGGGCCTGGAGCGCGTTGACGGTGCCATCTCACGCTTTGAGACTCTCGTATTCCCTGAAAACCACCCGAAGGCAGATCAAAATCTCTTCTATGTCGAACGCATTCTCAAGTTCCTACTCTGGCAGCGCGGGGGTTGGAAGATCTATATAGGTGGTCCCGCCTCGATAGGTGACCATATTCAAGAGCTATATTCCGTTGGGGGCAGGCAGGAATTCGATCATACATTCATGGGGGATGTGTACGATCACAACTTTACGGTAGTATCCTGCCCAGTGGAGCAGGTGCCCCGCGAAAAGGAGATCGAAAAATCTTTGGGTCGCCATCTGGATGGCAATCGCATTGGTTTCGATTTAGGGGCCTCTGATCTCAAGGTTTCGGCCGTCATCGATGGCAATGCAATTTTCAGTACGGAGATTGAGTGGCAGCCACGTCAGCAAACTGACCCCCAATACCATCGGCAAAAAATCCAGGCCGCACTGGATCTGGCCAAATCGAAACTGCCCACATTGGACGCCATTGGTGGTAGTTCGGCGGGTGTCTATGTCAATAACAGGCCTATGATTGCCTCTCTATATCGGGGCATCCCCAAGGAAAAATTCGACCGCATTCATAATTTATTTTTAGATATTCGCGCTAAGATGGATGTACCTTTGGAAATCGTCAATGATGGCGAGGTCACTGCGCTGGCCGGATCGATGTCGTTGGAGGATGACAGCGTGCTGGGGATTGCAATGGGGTCCAGTGAAGCGGCCGGGTATGTGACCAATAAAGGGAATATAACCGATTGGTTGAACGAATTAGCCTTTGCCCCGGTGGATTACAACCCCAACGCTCCAGTGGACGAGTGGTCTGGGGACAAAGGTGTGGGCGCTTTGTATTTCTCCCAACAATGTGTCTTCCGCTTGGCACCGAAGGTGGGAATTGAAATTCCTCAGGATGTTACTGATGCGAAGAAACTGAAATATGTCCAGGAAAAATTGGAAGCTGGGCATTTAGGTGCTGAACAGATCTGGCAGAGCATGGGCGTGTACCTGGGATATACCATTGCTCATTATGCGGATTTCTACGACATCAAGCACGTATTGATCCTGGGGCGATGTACTTCGGGAAAAGGGGGACCGATCCTGCTAGCCGGTTCCAGAGAAGTTCTCGAGAGCGAGTTTCCGGAATTAGCTGAACAGATCAACATCCAGCTTCCAGATGAAAAGAGTCGCCGGGTGGGCCAGTCGATTGCCGCGGCGAGTTTGCCTGAAATTGGTCGAGCGATATGAGATTGGAGAACCAAAACGCTGAAATCTATGTGCCCGATAATGCCGCTCTCGAGTTGGCCTTATCTCGCACAACCCATCTTGCAATTGGGGCGCATCAAGATGATCTGGAGATCATGGCCATCAATGGCATCTTGGATTGTTTCCAACAGACCGATCAGTGGTTTACGGGCGTTGTTGTTACCGATGGTAGTGGTTCGCCTCGAACAGGGTTATATGCTGATTATACCGATGAGCAGATGATGGCGATCCGTATCGAGGAACAAAAAAAAGCTGCCCAAATAGGTGATTATTCCGCGCAAATATTCTTGGGGTATCCCAGTGCTGTCGCAAAAAGCGCTAATTTCCACGAACCCATCGATGACATCGTAGAAATTTTATTGTCGACACGACCAACGATCGTTTATACGCATAACTTGGCCGATAAACATCTTACTCATATTGGGGTAGCCACAAAAGTGATCCAGGCAATCCGAAAGTTGGATAAAAACGATCGTCCGCGGAAACTATATGGTTGTGAAGTTTGGCGCGGCTTGGATTGGATGCTGGATGAACAGAAAGTCGTTTTTGATTGCTCTAATCAGACTAATCTCCAGACCGCGTTGTTGGGTGTATTCGATTCCCAGGTTAGCGGGGGCAAACGATACGACTTGGCCTCTATGGGGCGCCGCCTGGCCAATGCTACCTATTTTGCATCGCACGAAACTGACGATGCCGCTGGTTTGGCTTATGCCATGGATTTATCCCCGTTGATCGAAGATGATCAAATGGATATCGCCGGTTTTATACTCGAGTTTGTTGACCGCTTTGCGCAAGATGTCAAAAGCTTGATCGACAGTGTATTGTAGCTATGAAAGGAGGTGCAAGGGAATAATACAGAATATGCAGGCCAACGAACTCTTGGGTATAAGGTCGAGTGGCCTGCATAGTAAGTCAGGATGGCAAGAATCCATCCTTGGTTAATTGTAAGTTTTTAGACCAAGTTACACAAGGAGAAAAGAATGATCCGCAAAAAATTGAATGTCCTTCTGAGCCTGATGGTCGTGATCGGCCTCCTGGCGATTCCTGCCCTAGCTTTAGCAGAAGATGCAGGCGAATTTGAATATTTAGCAAAAGCGTATGCCGGCGAATATGATGGCACGGAAGTAGTCGTCTTCGGTAAATGGACCGAAGGTGAGGGCGAGAAGTTCGACGCAGCTTTGCAGCCCTTCCGAGATGCAACTGGCATCGATGTCCAGTGGGAAGGTTCAGCCGAATTCGAGACCCTGGTCAATGTGCGTGTCGAAGGCGGCGATGCTCCTGATATCGCCATTTTCCCCCAGCCAGCGCTGCTGCAAAAATTCGTCGAAGACGGCGCGGTGGTCAATTTTGGCGAGCTGACCAATTTGGATTTGCTCAAGGCCAACTTCAGCGATGCCTGGATCAATATGGGCACCTTCGATGGCGGTCTGTATGGCGTGTTCTATCGTGCAGCCACCAAGTCGATTGTCTGGTACCCTGTGGAAGCCTTCGCTGAAAATGGCTATGAAGTCCCAACCACCTGGGATGAAATGCTGGCATTGAGCGACCAGATCGTTGCTGATGGCTCCAACCCCTGGTGCATCAGCATCGAGCATGGTGGTGTTTCTGGCTGGGTTGCTACAGACTGGTTAGAAGACATCCTACTGCGCACCGCTCCCCCAGAGCTTTATGACCAGTGGGTATCCCATGAAATTCCATTCAATCACCCTGAGGTGATGGAAGCGGCCGAGATCATGGCGGATATCTGGTTTGATGAGGGCTATGTCTATGGCGGTACAACCTATATCAACGCTACCTGGGTCGGCGATACCCAAACCCCGATGTTCGACGAGGCTGGTCCGCAGTGCTGGATGCACCGCCAGGCAGGCTGGATCCCCGATTTTTGGCCCGAGGGCAAGGTAGCTGGTGTGGATAGCTCCTTCTTCTACCTGCCTCCTATTGAGGAGGAATATGGTAGTCCTGTACTCGGAGCTGGGGATGTCTACGCGGCCTTCACCGACCGTCCTGAAGTGTTAGCTCTGATGGAGTACCTGGCCTCACCCGATGGTGCTGAGGAGTGGGTCAAGGCGGGTGGTTTCATCTCCCCCAATAGTGCTGTTCCGGCTGAGTGGTACGGGAACTACGTTGATCAGGCGCAGGCCGAAATTCTTGCCAATGCAACCACCCTGCGTTTCGATGCTTCTGACTTGATGCCCCCTGAAGTTGGAGCAGGTACCTTCTGGACCGGTATGGTCGATTGGGTAGCTGGCGGAGACACAGCCGAAATCTTCCAGACTATCGAAGATAGCTGGCCAACCGAGTAATTGAAGCATAAACACAGTGACAGTCACTTTGCGCCCTGCGCTTCGCTTGGAAGTGCTACGCAAGGTGACTGTCACCTTATGTATGAATTATGAACCAAACAAGTGCCATGGCCCAACCCTCAACGGCCTTCAAATCGATTTTTAACATCATCCTGTCTTTGGCTTTAGCAGCACTGCTGTTTTATTTAATCGGTTTGGGCGTAGAATTCGTTCGAGACGAAGAGGCACCCCAGAGGTTGTTTATTGGTATCTACGATAGTCTTGGGATGGAACAGGAGGCCCAAAATCTCCTGGATGAGGGCGTCAATCCCATCGTCAATAAAATGATCATCGCCCTGGTAGCCATCACCATTGGCATCGGCGGAATCTGGGCCCTGTTTTGGGTTGCCGATAATTTTGTTTCTCATTTACCGCTCAAGATCAGAGAGCGTGTGGGGCATTATGTCTTTATTGGTCCTGCAATTATTCTTCTAGCATTTTTCTTGGTTTATCCCACGTTCAATACCATCTATACCAGTTTTACCGAAGATATTCTGAAAATCCCTGATAGCATACCTGAAGAACTGATTGGGGTGGATAAGGTACTGTATGAAATGACCGCAGGTGGGAAGAATATGGTCTTTGACAGATACTTGCTCAACGGGGAGCAATTCGAAGCCGCCAAATTGACGGTCATAAATACCAAAGACGAAAGCAAGAACCGCACAGTCTGGTTGTTCCAAACTGGTGATAAGATTTCGACCTTTGGTTTGAAAAATTATGTTTTTGCCTTCACCAGCGCCGATATGAAGATCGCTTTTCGCAACAATTTGCTTTGGTTGGTGATCGGCACTGGGGGCAGTGTCCTGCTGGGGTTGCTGGTTGCCACCCTTGTGGATCGTATCAAGCGAGAAGCGCTCGCAAAAACCTTCATCTTCATGCCGCTGGCCATATCGCTGGTCGGGGCCAGTGTGATCTGGCGATTTGTATATGCCTGGCAGCCGCCTATGCGTGAACAGACTGGCCTGCTCAATGCCATCGTGACCTTCTTTGGCAACGATCCAATTCCCTGGATCATGGAGAAACCCATCAACACGTATGCCTTGATCGTCATCATGGTCTGGTTGCAGACAGGCTTCTGTATGGTGGTGCTTTCAGCGGCTCTCAAAGGCGTACCCAATGAAGTGCTCGAATCTGCCCGCATCGATGGGGCCAATGAGTTCCAACTCTTTTTCAGGGTGATCGTGCCGATGATCCAGGGTTCGATCGTCACCGTCTCTACGACAGTCTTTATCGCCATTCTGAAAGTCTTCGATATCGTTTATGTCATGACCAGCGGCAATCATGAGACTGAGGTCATCGCCAACCGCATGTTCGTGGAAATGTTCCAATTTTTTAATTTCGGAAATGCCAGCGCCCTGGCAGTGATCCTGTTGATCGTCGTCTTTCCTATCATGGCTCTGAACATCCGCAATTTACGGAGACAAGGAATCAACCAATGAAGCAATCTTCGTTTGCTCTTTCTTTGCGTGAATTTGTGGGGCGGTCCTCTGTCCGGGCTGTGATTGTCATTTTGTGCGCCATCTGGTCTATGCCGACGTTGGGGTTGCTTGTGAGTTCCTTTCGCTCTGCCAACGCCATCCGTTCCAGTGGATGGTGGACAGTTTTCTTGCACCCCTTTGAAACCGCGCAGTGGACGGTCGAAAATTACATCACTGTGTTGACGGCCGACGGCATGGGTAATGCCTTTATCAACAGCCTGGTTGTGACCATCCCCTCGACGGTCATCCCCATTACTATCGCCGCATTCGCGGCCTATGCCTTTGCGTGGATGAAGTTCCCATTACGCGATCTCTTCTTCACCATGGTGGTGGCCTTGCTGGTAGTGCCCTTGCAAATGGCCTTGATCCCGGTATTGCGCATGTACACAGCTTTGGATATGAACGGCACGTTCCTGGGCACCTGGCTAGCCCATACCACCTTCGGGTTGCCCCTGGCGATCTATTTGTTGTATAACTATATCTCGCAATTACCCAAAGAACTCTTCGATTCAGTCTATATCGATGGCGCTTCTCACTTCACTGCCTTTACTCGCCTGGTGATTCCTCTTTCCGTTCCGGCAATCGCCTCCTTTGCAATCTTCCAGTTCTTATGGGTATGGAATGATCTGCTGGTTGCACTGGTTTTCCTGGGCACACGCCCGGACGTGGCCATCGTGACCTCGCGGCTTACCGCAATGGTGGGAACGAAGGGGGAGGCCTGGCATCTGTTGACCGCTGGCGCTTTTGTCTCTATGGTGGTGCCGCTGATCGTTTTCTTCTCCCTGCAGCGATACTTCGTACGTGGATTACTGGCCGGGTCTATCAAAGGGTAAAATATGCCGTCTTCTCAAATTACGCCCCTCGATGCCATCGATCAAAAATTGATGTTGGCCTTCGAAGGCTATTCACTTCCTGATGGTGTCAGGTCCATTGTGCGGAAGCGTCCGGTTGGGGGATTTACATTGTTTCGCGGCTTAAATGTAGATACCGTTTCCCAGATTCGTGATTTGACCAATGATTTGCAGTCTGCTGCCAGTGATGAATTCGAACTACCCTTACTTATTGCTACTGACCAAGAGGGGGGACAATTCCTTGCTTTGGGAGAGGAGACGACCCAATTTGCCGGGAATATGGCCCTGGGAGCGACTCACGACCCCGATCTGGTAGAGCGGGTGGGAGGCGCACTCGGGCGGGAGCTGCGTGCCCTGGGGGTCAATATTAATTATGCGCCCGTTTGCGATCTTAACACAAATCCCGGCAACCCCAGCCTGGGGATTCGCGCTTTTAGTGATCAACCTGCCCTGACAGCGCAAATGGCCGCTGCCCTGGTGCGTGGTTTGCAATCCGAAGGGGTGGCCGCCACATTGAAGCATTTCCCCGGAAAGGGTGAAGCCGCACTCGATTCTCACTATCACCTGCCGCGCATCGATCATGATCGCACGTGCCTGGAATCCCGTGAGATGGTCCCGTTCAGAGCGGCCATGGATGACGGTGCCAAATTAGTTATGACGGGGCATTTTGCCATCCCCGCGCTGACTGGCGCGGATGATCTCCCAGCGACGCTTTCCAGGCGAGTGATGACAGATTATTTGCGCGGCGAAATGGATTTCGAGGGGGTTGTGATCACCGATGCCTTGGATATGAAAGCCATCACTCAGGGGGCAGGGCAGATCATCGACGTGATCGCTGCCACGCGCGCCGGCGTCGACCTGATGTTGTTGACTAAAGACATAGCAGTCCAAGAAAGAATCTACCAGGGCCTCCAGTTGGCTTTTTCCCGGGGGTTGATCACAGAGCGTGATTTGACCCCTTCGGCTGGACGAATTATGAACTTAAAATCTTGGTTGGCCGAATTTCCACAGCCGGATTTGTCCGTTGTGGGGTGTGCAGAACACCGCGGCATGGCCAGGCAAGTCGCTCGAAAGTCGCTCACTTTGCTGCGGGACAAAGATGGGTTGCTCCCCCTGAAGTTAGCCGATAGTAATCGAATATTGGCGATCATGCCTCAACCCATAGATCTCACGCCGGCGGATACCTCATCGTTTGTCGAGCCCACTCTGGCGAAGTCATTCCGGCGCTATCATCCCAATGTTGACGAGATCATCCTGCCTCACAATCCGCGGGAAAATGATATCCGTGCCTTGCGGGAACAAGCGCAACCCTATGATTTGATCATCCTTGGGACGATCAACGCGCACATGAACAAACATCAGGCAAAAATGGCAACCCAACTCCTGAAACTCGGCGTTCCCACAGTGACCGTCGCACTCCGCAGCCCGTATGACCTTCTGGCCTACCCGGCTGCAAACGCCCATATATGCACCTATAGTATTTTAGAACCTTCTATGCAGGCCCTGGCTGAGGCGTGCTTTGGGGAAATCCAAATCGAAGGCAAACTGCCTGTTCAGATTCCAAATCTTCATCCTTTTGGGTACCAATGGGAGGTTTAGTATGGGTTTGCGCGCAGAAATCTTCCAACAACCGCAAGTGGTCGAGAACCTGCTCAAGGAGCAATGGCCGCAGATACAGGAAATTGCCGTTGCTCTAAAGGATACGAATTTTCAACAAATATTCCTGGCTGCCAGGGGCACTTCTGATAACGCTGGGTTGTATGCCAAATATCTGCTGGGGATTCACAACCGTCTCCCCATTGCCCTCGCTGCGCCCTCTCTATTTAGCATCTATCATTGCCCTCCCAATATTCAAAATTCTCTGGTTCTGGGGATTTCACAGTCGGGGATGTCGCCGGATATCATCAGTGTTCTGGATTCGGGAAGAAAACAAGGCGCGCCCTCGTTGGTCATAACCAACGATCCGGGGTCACCCATGGCGCAGATGGCAGATTATGTGATCGATATTCTGGCTGGCCAAGAATTTGCAGTGGCAGCGACGAAAACATATACGGCTCAATTGGTGTGTATTGCATTGCTCTCAGCAGGGTTGGCAGAAGATGGGGAGAAGTATACGGCGTTGAAACGATTACCAGCGTATATCGAAGCGGTCTTGAACCTTGACTCGTTGATTAAATCTATCGCCGAAAGGTATTTCTATATGCAGCATTGTGTCGTTTTGGGGCGGGGATATAACTATGCGACAGCCTTTGAATGGTCCCTAAAACTAAAAGAGCTCACCTATGTTGTCGCACAGCCCTATTCTTCGGCTGATTTCTTGCATGGACCCATTGCAATCATCGAACAAGGCTTCCCTGTTATGGTAGTGGTCCCAGAAGGAATGGTATTCAATGAATTACTTGGAGTGGTAAGACGACTCCGAGAACAGCATCACGCAAATATGCTGATCCTCTCAAATTCAGATGAAGCACTCTCATTTTCAGACCATACTATTCGCTTGCCAAAAATGCCTGAATGGCTGAGCCCCATTGTCAGTATCATCCCAGCGCAGCTATTATGTTATTGGTTGTCGAAGCTGAAAGGCTATGATACGGAATCCCCAAAGGGATTAACGAAGATCACTGAGACGATATAATCGAACTTGAAATAAAAAAAGGTGCGCGCTGCGCCAAGCGCAGCGCGCACCTTTTTTTGAATCCCCTTTATTGCTACTTCTTGAAGATCACATCTGTGGGCATACCCGGCTTGAGTTTTCCATCGCGATCGTTCACCGAGAGTTCAACGGCGTAGACTGTGGTCTGGCGCTCTTCCTGAGTCTGGACGTTGCGGGGTGTGTACTCTGCCTGGTCGGCGATGCGGGTGACATAGGCTTCGAACGTCTCGAAAGGGAACGAGTCAACTTTGAGTTGGGCCGTATCTCCCAGGAAGATCTGGCCGTATTGGTTTTCAGGGATATAGACGGTCACGGTCAATTCGTCCAGCTGGCTGATGGTCATGGCGGCCACACCGGGTTGGATCAACTCGCCATTTTCGACATTGCGCGTTGTCACGACGCCGCTAATTGGCGTGGTCACGACCAGCTTATCGATCAGAACCTGGACCGCTCCGAGGTTGGTCTCCGCGGAGTCGATCTGAGCCTGGGCCACGGCCAGTTCTTCCGCGGTTGGGCGGTCTGCTTCGGCCAGGGCTAATTGAGCCTTGGCAAAGGCTACCTGCGCTTCGGCCAAGGCAACATCGTCAGGGTCAGGACCATTCAAGAGGGTGTCGTAATCTTCTTGCGCTGAATCAAGCTGCGCATGGGCTACAGCCAGATCGGCCTCCGCAACGGCGATATCCACCTCATTCCCAGTGCCCAACAGGCTGTTGTAGTATCGCACGGCGGAATCATAATCCTTCTGCGCCTGGGCTTGGACGCTGAAGTATGTTGCCCAAACTTCGGTATTGTGAATCTCTTTATTTTCGCCGTAGTCCTTATAATCATCCTGGGCATCTTCCAGTTCTTCTGCAGCCAAGACCATATTGGCGTAGGCCTGGTCGATATCGGCTTGTGGGGCGATGTTGGTGTAATTGCGCAGACGACGTTCGGCATCATCGATAGCCTTTTCGGCCGCAGCGATGGTATGTTGCGCCAGAGCTAAGAAGATCTCATTATCATCGTAGAGTGATTCTAAAGCCTGCGCCGCTGAGATCAGTTCCAGGCGGGCGGCAGCAATGGCAGCACCTTTTTCTTCCTCGGTCATGCCCGCCGCGACCAGATCATAATTAGCCTGAGCAACGGTCACCGCGGACTCAGCCTGGTGTAGCTGTGATTCCAGTAATTTGTCCTCGATCCTGAACATGGGCGCATTGGCCTCGACCCGGTCACCTTCATTGGCAAAAACCTCGGCGACACGACCACCTTCCTCGGACGAGATCACCACCTCCACAGCTTCGACCGTCCCTGAGGCCTGGATGGATCCGTCATCTTCGTTTTGGTTCGAGAGTTGAGGAATATCCAGATCTGAAACCGAAAATTCACAACTGGTGGCGAAAAGCACCAGGAGGGTGAGAATTGTCAGCAGGATCATCCTATTTTTTGCTTTCATGTTGAACTCCATTCTTAGCGCATACTGGCGATAAATACATCTTCCAGAGATGGTTCGATCAGCGTCATTTGATCGATCTTGACATCCGATTGGTTCAATTTTTTGACAATGATTGGTTTGTGTTCTTCCATATTGGGAGCGATGACATGGACCAGCGATCCGTAAAGTTCTACCTCTTCGAGAGGAATTTCCCCAGCCTGTTGAGCATCTCTCAAGATCTTGATCGTTTTGACTGCATCAGAAGGTGCGATTTCCAAAACCTGGCCGCGCATTTTGTCGCGCTTGATTTGTTCAGGCGAGCCGTAGGCAATGATCTTTCCTCGTTGGATAAAGGCTAAGCGATGGCAATGTTCGGCTTCATCCATATAATGGGTGGTAACGAAGACTGTAATTCCCTCGGCAACGAATCGGTAGAGCAGATCCCAAAAAGCGCGCCGGGAAACTGGATCGACCCCGGCGGTGGGCTCGTCCAGGAAGATCACTTCCGGCCGGTGCAGGATGGCTGCGCTCAGGGCCAGACGTTGACGCCAGCCCCCAGAGAGCTCTTTTGTCGGGGTGCGTTCGCGCCCAACCAGGCTGGACATTTCGAGCGCCTCGGTGATGCGATTTTCCATTGTCTGCCTGTTGAGACCATATGCCTTCGCATAGAATTGAAGATTCTGTAATACTGTCAGGTCATTGTACAGGCTAAATCGTTGAGACATGTACCCAACGCGCGGGCGGATCTGGCTTTCACCTTGCCTGACGCGTATTCCCAGAACATCTACTGCTCCCGAACTGGGTTTCAATAAACCCAGCATCATGCGGATGGTGGTCGTCTTTCCGGAACCATTGGGACCCAAAAACCCGAAGATTTCCCCATGGTAGACATCAAAATCGATATTGTCTACAGCAGTGAAGCTGTCAAATTTTTTTGTCAGCGACCGTACGGTAATCGCGGGATTGTTGTTGCTCATGATCTTCTACTAATCCAAGTTCCTTCGCACGAAGCGAAAGGAGAACGTCACAATCACCGTGCCAATCAGACCCAGCGCCAGCACGTGAGGCCAGAGCACATCCAGGCCCGCTCCTTTGAGCAGGATGCCACGCACGATCTCCAGCCAGTGGTGCGCGGGGACAATATTTGCAAAGAGTTGGGCCGCTTTCGGCATGCCCTCAACGGGCGCGGCATACCCGGTGAACATGAAGTCTGACATCCCCAGCAACATGACAACTAAGAATGCCTGGTGCTGCGTTTTCGACATCACCGATATCACCATGCCTTTGCTCAACTCAACCAGGAGATAACCAAGGGCTAAGACCAACAGCAATGGAAGGGAGCCTCGAATAGGAACATCAAAGGCAAAATGGATCATGCCAAGCATCAAGATGAAATCGAAAAAGCCCACAATGATCACCGGGATGGCTTTGCCGATCATGATCTCAAGCGATGTAAATGGCATGACCAGTAATTGTTCCAGGGTGCCCAGTTCGCGTTCGCGCGAAAACGATAACGCGGCGAATAACAACACGGTGAATTCCAGCATCAGACCTAACTCGGCGGGAGTGGTATATAGCGCCTCGCTGAGGGCTTCGTTGAACCATACCCGCAGGCTGAAATCGAATCCTGCAAAAGTGTCCGGGTCCATCCCCAAACGCTCGATGACGATCTTCTCCCCGATGCTTCTAGTGACCCCCTCTATTGCCCGCAGGGCTTCCCTCGCAGGGATGCTCTCGGCACCATTTAGGAGAACAGCCAGGCTCGGGCTGCCATTGTGGGAAGCAATCTCTTCGGAATAGTCTGGTGGGATGATGATCGCAGCGGTGACCTTGCCGCGGTCGAAGGCGTACTCGATGGTGTCCATATCCCCAACCTGGTCTTCCAGGGTGAATGTGCCGGTATTCTCCAATGCCACCACGATAGCCCG
Source organism: uncultured Anaerolineales bacterium (assembly GCA_964458115.1). GTDB lineage: Bacteria > Chloroflexota > Anaerolineae > Anaerolineales > UBA11858 > NIOZ-UU35. The sequence goes on from CAYWIC010000013.1 coordinate 43,295, forward strand.
GCTGGCGGCAGATTTGTCTTGATCCCAGACCATTAGGGGCAGGTTGGTCATGGGGCGTGAGGTCGCCCACCCGACTACCAGCAACTCCAGCGCGCCGCCGAACAGCATGAAGGCTGGCATCCACCAGTCGTTGCGCAGGTGAATGAATTCTTTTTTTACGAGAGCGAAGATGCGTCTGAACATTGATTTGTGGTTACACGTTTACAAGTTAGAACGTTCAAACGTTCAACGTGCTAACGTCATAATCATCCTAATTTCTTCTTAAAAAACAACGCCGCCACGCCTGTAAATGCAAACCCTAAACCGATCAGCATAATGGCATACGGCCAGAGCACATCCAGACCAATGCCGGGGAGGAAGACTCCGCGGGTAATGGCTGCATAGTGGGTGCCCGGCAGCCCCATGGCTTCTAAGCGCATAATTTCTGGCATCGAGGCGATGGGGAAGAAAATACCTGTTAAAAAGAACCCTGGGAAAAATATCACCAGGAATGAGAGCGCTAAGGCGGCTGCCTGGGTGGGCATAAACACGCCGACGATAATGCCCAGGCTTAAAATTGCGAATAAGAAGAATGCTGAGAGAACAAAAAATAGCATGAAGCTGCCATTGAAGGGAATATTGAAAATGAGCATCGCAATAATGGGAATCACGACGACATTGATCAACCCAACAATGATATATGGGATCATCTTGCCAACCAGCAGCTCTGCGCGTCCGATGGGGGTTGCCATGAGTTGTTCAAGGGTGCCATGCTCGCGTTCGTGAGCCAGGGTCAATGCCACCGAAAGGGCAGGCATTCCTAATACCATGGAAATCAGGCCTGGGATGAGATCGTTGCGCGGTTTCAAGCTGGGGTTGAACCAGGTGCGAATACGCAAATCGATCGGTTGGAGTGAGTCCAGGGAATAGCCCATCGCCTGAAGTTGGCTGGCGATTGCCTGGTTGACGAATTCTTCCGCCCGCCAGGCGATGTGATCAACCGCGAATGCACCGCTTTCGGGTTCTGTGCCATCGATGATGACTTGTAAGGGCATCCCTTTGAGGGCCAGTAAATCCTTCGAGAAATTCGGTGCAAGGATCAATACCGCCTTGATCTCCCCGTGCATGAGCATGTCTTCGATCTCGTCTAAGGTATCAACTTGGGCATAAAGATCAATGTCTTTCCCAGCGGTGATTTGCTGGATGAAAGCTCGCGACAGCGAACTGCGGTCATAATCCAAAACGGCAATCGGCACGTGCTGGATATCCACAGTGAGTGCATAGGCAAATAACAGCAACATCGCCGTGGGTGTGAACAGGACCAGGAATAGTGTGCTCCGGTCGCGGAAGATATGCTGAAATTCTTTACGGGTGACTGCCCAAATGTGGCGGAATGACATGTTGACGGTAAATTAAGAATTATGAAATGTGAATGGTTACTTGTTATTTTGTTCTTCGCGTTCAATGCGGTGGATGAGGGAAATAAAAGCCTCTTCCATGCGAGTGGGTGCGAGACGGGCTCCATTAATTTGGATGCCTTTTGCCTCGAGCTCCTTTTCGATCTTTGGCAGTTGTTTTTCGCCATCATCTACGAGTAAATGTAAGGCCTCGCCATAGGTTTGTACTTCAATGACACCGGGCAAAGATGAGGCAATTTGATGTGCTGCCTGCCAGTTTTCTGTGAATACTTCGATCAGATCTCCATCGATTTGCTGCCGGATTCTTTGTGGAGATTCGCAGATCATCAGCTTGCCGCCATACATCAATCCCACACGTGAGCAGCGGTCAGCCTCGTCCATATAAGGTGTGCTGACGATGATGGTGGTGCCGTCGAGATGCAATTCGGTGAGGATATTCCAGAATTCGCGCCTGGAGACGGGGTCGACCCCTGTTGTGGGTTCATCTAAGAGCAGGATCGGTGGCTGATGGATCAAGGTGCAAGCTAAGGCTAATTTCTTCTGCATGCCGCCCGAAAGGTGAACAGCCCGCCGCTCCCTGAATTCGGTTAACCCCGCGAAGGACAGCAGTCTCTCTGTGCGTTCTCTTCGTTCAGCTCTGTTGACATCGTATAGTTCGGCGAAGAAATTCAAGTTTTCCAACACACTCAGCTTCGCATACAGGCTGAACTCCTGGGCCATATACCCGATTTGCGGTTTGATCGATTCGGGCTGCGTCCTCAGGTCGAACCCTGCGATCGTGGCAGAGCCCTCCGAGATATACAATAACCCTGCCAAAAGGCGCAGTGTGGTAGTCTTCCCAGCGCCATCAGGTCCAACCAAACCAAAGAGCTCGCCCGGCTGAATAACCAGGTCCAGACAATCAACGGCGCGGTTTTGTTTGAACAGCCGCGTCAATTCGTTGGTTTCGATGATGGCAGACATTTTATTTGTGTTAGAGAAGTTAGTGACAGTGAACGGGGATCATAGTTGCAATCAGGATTGCGGACAACTGATACATGTCAACTGAATTCTGCTCACTGTTTCTTCGCCACACGCACGAGCCAGAGCACAGCCAGCGCGCCGAGAGGGGGTTCGACAACGATTCCGATCAACTTAATCGTGTCACTAAACCCCATTGCCGGGATAATATACCAATCTAGCAAACCAACGACAATAGCAGAGATAATGGCGACAACAAGATCACCACCAACGCCAATCGGGCGGTTGTCTTTCCAAATCAAACCCGCTATCCCCCCGCTGATCAAACCTACAACGACCATGGCAGCGACCAGAATCAAGATCTCCATTTGTGCCTCCTTCTAGATATTTGTGAGAAAATTTCTAAACTGACTGGTCAGTCGGTTATCTAATAATATACTAGTTTTTGGTTTTGTCAAGAAATTAACCTAGTTTTCCAGGAATTGCCAGGGTGATCCCCCAGATTTAGGGGTGTCCCACGGCGTTTCCCAGAGAGCCTTCAATCTTGGAATTGTTCATCCAGGGTTTGCAGTCAATCATCTATCGCTGAATTGGTAAGGGGATTCTCGCATGTGCTTGGAAAGTTGGAATAATTGAAGCGTGCGATCGACGCGTTCCTTCCCATATTTTTTGGCAAGGCCTTCGATGTCGAGTTGGTTCTCGATTCCATACAGGATCATGTCTGTTGTGGAAAAATCCCCCAGAAGTTCACCTTTATCATCAATACCTGGAAGTAGGTCTGGGTCTGCAGGTTTATGTCGGATAAATTCGGGCACTTGTAAGTGTTCAGCGAGCAACTCGAGTTGGCTGCGGTAGACGTGGAGCAGGGGCATCACATCGGCGCAGTGATCGATACCCCATTTTGAAAATGATCCCGTGAGCCATTCCGTGCGATTCGCCGCGCCAACGACCATTAGATTGTGAACCTCAGCAAATTGATAAACTACTGCCATCCGGATGCGATGTTTGGCGATAACGTAAGCGATGGCTTTGGCGATCCAAGAGTTTGCTTCAGGTTGCAAGCGCTCGACAAGGGCGTTGTCATAGCGAGAATTGAGCATGAATGGTTTCGCAAACTCGATCAATCTAGCCCGCAGCCATCGATTTGGTATGAATCGTAGGGGTAATATCCTATACGAACCGGCAGCTCTGAGAATTGGCGAAATGCGCCTCGTTTTGAGTTGAATCCCCAGTTGTTCAGCGAATAGCTTGGCATGTTTTCGGTGGAGTGGTTTGCTATCACGTTCTGGCATATTGAGCAGATGAACTCGACCCACCCCCAAGGCACGCACAGTAAGTGAAGCAGAGACAGCCGAGTCAAGGCCACCGCTTAAGGCGACGACTGCACCATCTCGTTTGAGACTGTCCAGCGTTTTTCGAATCAGTTCCTCGATCTCCTGACATACACGTATTGGATCGATTTGAAGTTCCTGAGGGGTTTCGTGTGCCACTTCGGCTCCAATGGAATTATTGGGTACGCAACATGCTATTTCATGAATCCGGTGATAAGGAAACTGACTCCGGATCGGATATGTTTCTCAGGATCAATTAATTCCTTATCATAAACCCACAAGAGGATTGTGCCTTCGAACACTGCGCCGATCGCAATGGCTGCATCAACAGAATCGATTGCCCTGAATTCGCCAGAGTCGATTCCCTGTTGAATGATCGGAATCAAGATCTCCATATGAAGCCCAAGATAGGATTTAAAGGCTTTCCGAAAGTATTTGGTTCTGAACGCCAGGGAAAGAAATTCAAACGCAATGGGAGCGAATTTGATCAACCTCAGCAAGTCGATGATAACCCGCTCTGTATATTCAAGGAGACGCTCAGAAGAAGATCTTTCCGCAGAGATTAGCGGTCCCAGATCTCTGGTTTCTTTCAGGAAGATTCGCTCAAAGATACCGATGATGATATCGTCTTTGCTGTTGAAATACCAATACAGGGTACCCTTGCTAAGACCGGATTTTTGGACGATGTCATCCATGCGGCTTTTTTGAAAACCCTTCTCTACAAAAACATCTGCAGCGGCATCTAAAATCTGATCTTTGCGTTCTTCGCTTACATCTGGGCGAGGGGACATGTGGCCTCCATGAAATCGATGTTCTAAACTGACTGGTCAGTCTACTTCGATCATAATCCGTTTTGAGTCTTTGTCAAGTATTTGCTCTAAAACAAAAGTTTAATTATTTAGATTTGGCGGTAAAATTGCGCCATTACAGAAATCGAAAAATAGGGGTGTGGGCCGCGCAGCGACCTACACCCCTATTTTATGGGAATTTATTCAAGGAGAAAATTTTGTCACGAGTTATCAATCCCAACCGACCTGGAAAAGAACGAGATCGCTTGAAGAAAGCCGTTGCCCTGGCGCTGCGCGAGATGATGAAAGTGCCAGAGCCGAATGAGAATACTCGTGATATGGCCGCCTTTGTCGCGCTCTCATTGGATGCCATCACTGAAACGGTCGAGACTACAGTGACAGCCTGGGAGAAGCGCGATTATTGGGTCAAGGCGGATCGCTTTCGCATGGATTGGGTCTGGGCTGATCTTTTGGGAAAACAAATGCGTCAGGCGGTGCTGGTAGAGGATTGGGCCCAGATTGCCCAGGTAGCGGTCCAGGTTGGTCAGGCCCTGGGTGATATCCAGGTCTCTCCCCGTCACCGTATGGGTACTCCATGGGTGGGTGCCTGGGAGCAAATTAACTCTTAAGAAACCCGGATTTCTCCTATGATTCTGGCTTCCCAAAGCCACCACCCCCCGGTGTGCGGATGCTGAGGATATCCCCTGGACGCAGATCGACCGTGCCTTTCCCGGGGAGGATGATTTCATCTTCGCCCCTAACCAGGATGTTTTTACCTGGAATTCCAGGTTGGCCCTTGTTTAGCCCATAAGGTCTCTGCTCCCTGCGCTCTGTCAGCATTGTGACCTGGGCTTCCCCCAATACCTGTACATCACGGCGGATGCCATCCCCGCCGCGGAATTTCCCATCGCCACCAGACCCACGGCGTACTTCATAACGCAAAACCCGTAAAGGGTAGGCGTATTCCAGGGCCTCGGCCGGCGTGTTGAGGGTATTGGTCATATGCGAATGGATTGCTGAGGTACCGTCTTGACCATGCAAGGCGCCCATGCCTCCGCCGATGGTCTCATAGTAGGCGAAGGGCCGTGGCTGCTCTGCTCTCGAGTCGATCCCGCCGATGGTGACATTGTTCATCGTTCCCTGGCTGGCTGCGGGCACTCGCTCTGGAGCCGCAGCGGCCAAAGCACCCAAAAGCACATCCGTGATGCGCTGCGAAGTCTCAACATTGCCACCCGCTACCGGCGCGGGATGTTGTGCGTTGACCACGGTGCCCTCGGGGGCAATCACCTCTATGGGTACCAGGCACCCCGCGTTATTTGGACCGTCCAA
>CAYWIC010000014.1:0-48492 GCA_964458115.1 uncultured Anaerolineales bacterium
GGATTGGGCGCGGCAACCGGTTGGTGGCAGGTGCACAGCGAGACGTGCGCAGAGCACACACTCGAGCCAGAAATTATCGGTTCTACTGGAAGGGGAGAGGAAACCGGCTGGTGGCCGGTGCCCGACGAAATGTTTACAGAGCGCACGCACGGGCCAGGAACTATCGGGCCTACTGGCAGGGGAGAGGCGATTGGTTGGTAACCAGTGCGCAGCGTGATGTGCGTAGAGCATACACTCGGGCCAGAAATTACCGAGCCTACTGGCAGGGGAGAGGTAATCGGTTGGTGGCCGGTGCCCAGCGGGATGTGCGTAGAGCTAACACTCGGGCTAGAAACTATCGGGTCTATTGGCAGGGACGCGGCAATCGGTTGGTGACAGGTGCCCAGCGGGTTGTACGCAGCGTTCAGGGGAGGGCAAATCGTTTGATGTTCACAACCCAGGCGCGCGCATACCAGATTGTTAGCCAGGCGAGGAGTAAACTCAAACGAGCCCAAACCCAAGCAGCCAATCTACTGGAACAAGCTCGCAAGCGCGGGCGCGTGCTGGTCAGCAAGGCCAACGGTGATCTAAAAGCTGCCCGTCGACAGCAGGTGACACTGGTCGAGATGGCCAAGGAGCGTGGTACAGCTCTGGTCGCCGAGGCGCGCCGTGCAGTGCAATTGGCACAAGCGCGGGTCGTTCAACCAGTTGTACAGTGGCTGGCTTTGCGCAGGATGGCTATTCTGGAAGTGGTCAAGATGCGCATTGCCATGCTGGTGGGATTGATGCATCGCTTTTTGGTAGATCCTAAACGCATGGGCATTGGTGGTCGTTATGTCAGAAGACGAGTGAGCAAACCGCGACGCACTGTGCGAAAATCTTCACCACGGCGACGTGTGGTTCGTCCAGCACCTAGACCAGCACCGCGTCGTGCGCCTGCACATAGACCTGCACCGCGTCCAGCAGCAGCAGCACCCAGACCTAAACCTCGCCCTAAGCCGGCATCCAGACCTGCACCCAAACCGCGCCGGCCAACGGTGCCCAAACCAGCGTCTAAACCTGTACAACGTGATTCGGATGCACAACGCAGGGCAAATGAGCGCCGTCAAGCGGAAGCTGCGTCAAGAGCCAGAGCACAGGCAGAAGCACGTCGTAAAGCTGCTGCCGATGCACAACGCAAAGAGCAGATAGCGCGACAGGTTGCACAAATGAAGGCGAAGCAAGAAGCCGAAGCCCAGCGGAAAGCTGCTGCCCAGGCAAGTGCAGCTCGATGGAATGCGCATGTAGAAGCGCATAAGAAAGAACGAGGGGCCCAGGTGCAAGTGGGTTTAACCCCAACGCCGAAACCATCTTCGGTTGTGGTTCAGCGCCCAGCAATGGTTTCACAGCAGATTTCGAATATGCTGCCCGCCGAGGATAAGAAAGCTGCGGCAAACGGCAGCCATACCCCAGCGACTGCGAAAGATTCTACGGTTCAACCGACGATGACATCCAGCAGTAAACCCGCCTATGTTTCATCAGAACTCAGGGATCGTTTACCAGAGGATGATCGGCAGGCCATGGGAAAGGACAATGGATCAAAATCTTCATCCAGCGCAACGAAAATTACAGCGGAAAGTACACCAAGTATAAAAAAGTCAACTGCGACCAATAATCAGCAGCAACCTGCAGCGACCGTGCAGGTACCCTCTATCACGAATAAAAACACGAGTGCCCCGACTGTTTTTGCAAGTGATCTGAGCGATGCTGAAGTGCGCGCCCAAATTGCCGCAGTGGGTGGCAACCCCAACATGGAAATCAAGCAGGCCCGCGCCATCATCCACAATGCGCGTATTGCAGCACGAGTGCGTGCTATGCAGACAGATCAGGAACGCAAACTTCAGGAGGCTCAAAAAGAAGAGCAAGAGCGACTGCAACACGCTATCCAGAACCTGTCGACGTTATTCTCCAAATTTCCTGAAAATGAGCTTCAAGCGGGATTGGGTTCCTCGACACAACCGCAGCAATCAAGAGAATCTAAGATAACATCAAAACTGTCAGGATTGTTGAGATGGCTGCTGCCATCAGATTACCTGGCAGCCAAAGGACAGTATGACAAGCTCAAAGCACCCAGTGTTGAGACGATGGAGAAGGTGGCACAGGTACCTAAGTTTGTGCACAAGCCTCGACCAACATCTAGTGTTTATGTTCCGACGGATACGAGTTGGAAGCAACAGGATATGGCTGGTGTGGAGCGCGCAAAGGATATGGTAACTGCAACTAATGAAATCAGTCGGTGGCAACAACCTGTAGTTAAAGTTTTAGCTGTTTTGGCAGATTCACTACAAAGCATTGCTGATCAAGATCGCAATCCACGCACAGCAGCCTTTCATAATAATTTCAAGAATAGCTTTCAAGACGGTATTCAAGCTTGGGGTAACATATTTGATATGTGGAAAGAGACAGTGAGTTATACTACTAGCGCAATAGCAGAAAGACGGTGGGCAGATGCAAGGAGGGGTGCGACAGGGTTGGCAAAAGAAGGTGAGGCTTTGGCAGGATATAGTTTCCTGGCATTGGGTCAACTAGCTTGGAGTGTTGTTTCTACACCAATACGACTAATAACCCATGATATTCCTGAATTTGTTAGAGCTATTAAAGAGCGCATGGAAGGAAAAGACAGGGGTTGGGATATTGTTTTCACAGGGGCAAATCTATCAGGAGATTTAATAGGGACATACGCACTGGCCAAACCAACGGGGATCGTAGATAAAGTAAATTCTGCTGGAGCTGATAATTTGGGTATTGGAATAGTTGAGAGAGTTTATCGCTATGGAGATGTCGAATATGTTTACAGGTTTAATCCTTACAAGAAAACTGCCTTAGGATACTTAGAGGATTTAAAAAGAGTATCGACTAGTGAATTCAATTTGCTTAATGCACCTGATGAAGTATATCAATATAGTAGTATCCAAAGAGATTTTAATAGAGATATTGCTCGTGCTAGAATTGTGCCGGAGTATTTTAGTGACCCAAGACTTGATAAGACAAGGGCGTTTTCAATGATTGAGCATAAGTTTTTTGCCAAATTGCAAGTTATGTTTCCTGATTGGTGGAATACCTCTCTTGGTACTCGCTGGAAAGCAATTATAAATGGGGTGCTGCCTTCAAGAAAATGGAGATGAAAATGAAACTTACACAAAAATTTCAAGAAAAAGTTCCCGAAATATTTGACTTTGTAAATAGTCAATATGGTTTTGATTTTGAAAAAATAAATGACTATCTGATTATTGGAAGAAAAAAAGGCATGAATTTGTATTTTCGATTTGATCGCGGGATTACCTTTGGAGTTGCGATTGAAGTTGTAGGAACGTTGGGAGAAAAGGCAATCTCTGAATCGAAGTACCGCAAACTGGGAGCTTCAACAATGGCTGAATGCATTGATAAAAATTATAAGTTGAGAGTTAAAAAGATAAAAAATGAAGATGATTTATTAGAACGAATCAGCGAGGAGGCAAGAGTATTGCATAAATACTGCGGAAATATATTAGCTGGAGATGTATCTGATTGGAAACGAATTGTCGAGTGTTTGCTCAATCAGAGAACAGACTGACACATCTTTGTGCCCCCTCGATTTTCACTAACCACACCCGACTTGCAAGCCACTTTGCAACCTAGCTGATGCGTTGCACACATTCTGGGCTCGTGACCAGGATTTTCTACCGAGACGCAAGAAGACTGTATAAAGTCTACATGTTAAGGATGTACTGAGTATGGATAACCAAAAAAGAAAAGAAGTAGCAGCCTTAATACGAACCATTGCATCTGAATCGATACGTAGCTCTGGCGAAAGACTTGTGTTGGGTAGACCCAATGATTGCATTCAGAACGCTCTGGACTTCGGCGGATTTTTTATTGATGCTGGACCCGAGGTTATTGAAATTCTTGATCAGGCAGGTATTGACCCAGCAATAGTATATATTGAAGCTTTGAAAATTAAGTTGGAGATGGGAATTCCACATGTTGAATTCATAAAAATTCAACCTAACATGGAATTAAGTGAAAAAGTGGATGATTGGAATGCCGACCCATCAATTGCTATCCAACAGATGCAATGGATGATCAAGAATGCACAGGAATACGGATATAAACAGGAAGATGATAGTTGGATATTGATTGGAAAAAATACTGACTAATTCCCACCATGCCTCCTCGCTCCCCCCTGACCACCCCCGACTGGCAGGCCGCTGTGAGGCGGCGCACCCAATTCTACCTGTTAATCGCCTTCTTGTTGGCGGTGTTGTTCGGTGTGCTGGTCTTTCAGTTCTTCATGCAGCAGCGCGCTGCCCAGCCAGAGGTGCTCACCAAGGCAGTCTTCGCCAACCAGGAGATCCCCATGGGGGAGGCCATCACTGCTGAGATGCTAGTGGAGCGCAGTGTGCCCGGCGAGGCTGTGCCACCACTGCATTACAGTTTCGTCGAACAGGTTGTAGGACGGGTGACGCTTTACCCCCTGGTGGCAGGAGAGGTGATCTTGCCCGGTAAGTTGCTGGGCGATACCGGTGGACCAATGGCGCAACGCTGCCCGTCCGGGTATTGGTGTATCAGCATCCCGGAAGAGTGGTTTGTGGCTGCCCCGCCCAATTTAGCCGAAGGAGATAGCTTGGAGATCGCCGCCGTCCAGCCCGGTAACCCGGTCGATGATGCCGGCTACATTGCCACCGAAGTGCTGGTCGTATCCTTGCCCAATGCAAATGAGGGGGATGCTTACATACTGGCAGTCGATGACCAGGAAGCCTTATCGATCTTGTATGCCTATGCCAATGAGTTTAAGTTGCTGGTGCTGCTGCGCCCAGCGGGGAGTTAGCTATGGGCATCGTCCTGGGAGTATTCTCGGCAAAGGGAGGTGTGGGAAAGAGCCTGGTGGCCAGCAATCTGGGGGCGGTCTTCGCTGGTGGGCGTCAGCTCCCCACAGCGTTGATCGATCTCAACGCTGGCCTGGGGTCAGCCGACCTGTTCTTGGATTTGGAACCCGAACGAAGCTGGTCAGATTTGCTGCCGGTGGTGGATGAGCTTACACCGCAGCACATCAATCTGGCCACTACGAAACATGAGTCTGGGCTGTATCTTTTGGCCTGTCCTGAGATCCCTGATGATCAGGCGAAGATCACCAGAAATTCGCTTGAAGCCTTGTTGAGTGCCTTTCGCCAGGAATATGCCTTGACTGTCTTGGATGTCCCTACAGGGATGGGGGTGATCAATGTGTCTGCTTTCCATCTGGCTGATATTGCCCTGGTCTTGATTACACCCGACGCACCTGCGTTGCGGGCGACGCAAAGTTATCTGAACTCACTTTCCAAACATCAAAAGTCGCTTGGTTTAGTGCTCAACCAATATGGACGCGGCGCGCCGGTCAGCCCCAAGGAGATCGAGAGCCATTTCGAAAGGCGGCTCTACGCCATCCTACCGATAGATCAGAGCGCGGTCTGGGCAAACGTCAGCTATGGTCAACCCTGCGCGCTCAGGCAAAGAAGAGGTCTGGGACGTGCGTTGCGCGGACTGTCGAAAACTGTGCTCAATGTTGCTAAACGTTCGCGGCATTGGGATTATAGCGACCGTCTGAATGGTGCCCAGGTCAGGTCGTTATGAATAACGGAAACCTCCCCGCTCTTGAAGACCGTTTACACCGTCTGGCCAGTGAACGTATTCAGGCCCAAGACAATGGAGCCAGCGCCTCTATCGTGCAAACTGTGGAGCGTGATGCACTAGCCCATCTGGTGTGGAAACTGCTCCAAGATGAGGGGGAGATCCTGGCTCGTAAGACCCAGGATGGCCTAGTATCTGCAGTGGTCAACCGCATCCTTGGCCTGGGACCGATTGAGCCTTATCTGCACGATCCCGAAGTCACCGAGATCATGGTCAACGCGCCCGATGAGATCTTCATCGAACGCGATGGCCGTTTAGAGCAGGTCGAAGCCTCCTTTCGAGATGGCCAGCACATCCTGCACGTCATCGAGCGCATCGTGGCGCCCTTGGGTCGCCGGGTGGATGAGTCCGTGCCCTATGTGGACGCGCGTCTGCCGGATGGCTCGCGCGTCAACGCCATCATCCCCCCGTTGGCATTGCGGGCGCCCTCGCTGACCATCCGCCGTTTTTCAGCCACCCCATTTACACTGAAACGCCTGGTTGCCCTGGGAACGCTGGACGAGCCCATGGCGCGCTTTTTGCAGGCCTGTGTGCGAGCCAGGTTGAATATACTCATCTCGGGCGGCACCGGCTCGGGCAAGACCTCCACCCTCAATGCCCTGGCGCGTTGCATCCCTCATAGCGAGCGCCTCATCACCATTGAAGACACTGCCGAGCTACAATTGGTTGCCAAGAACCTGGTCTCCCTGGAAGCGCGCCCGCCCAATATCGAGGGCAGCGGCGAAATCACCATCCGCACATTGGTGCGCAATGCCCTGCGCATGAGACCCGACCGCATCATCGTTGGCGAGGTGCGCGGCGCCGAGGCCTTCGACATGCTGCAAGCCATGAATACCGGCCATCCTGGTTCTCTGACCACCGTGCACGCCAATTCTCCCGACGACGCCATCCATCGCCTGGAGTCAATGATATTGATGGCCAACCTGGAACTCCCCCAACCAGCGATCCGCGAGCAGATTGCCAGCGCCATCGATGTGATTTTGCAGCAGGAACGCTTGCCCGGTGGCAGGCGCAAAGTCGTTTCCATCGCTGAAGTGGTCCGGGAAGAGGGTTCCAATTGGGGAGAGCTTCAGATCAAGGTCCAAGAAATCTTCCGTTTCGATCGCCAGGGCATCGATGCTGAGGGACGTGCCCTGGGCGTTTATCAGGCTACCGGGCACCAACCTCAAGGGCTGGAAACCATCCGCAAGGCAGGCGTCTCTCTAAACGCTGAATTGGATGAGTAATCCATGTTACGCTGGATAGGACTGCTGGTTTATCTGCTGTTGCTTGCATTAGCCTGGATATTCCGCCAGGCCCTGTTCGAGATGGTGCGCGAGCATTACCCCTTGATCAGCGGGCTCGTTGGGGGATTGGTGCTTTTCATCTTGCTGGTTCCGCTCATCGAAATGGTACAAACTCGTGGCTATGCCCGCTTCTGGCGAGAGCGACTGTCAAAGCGGGACACCTTGCCCAAGCGGAGTACTTGGCGACAGCGATCACACCGTTTTGAGGATAATCTATTGAACCGTCTGCTTGCCCTGCTCTTCCGTACACCGCTGGGGCGAGCCATCATGAGCTATTGGAGTGATGCTGGTTTTGGCGCTCATCCCCTGATCTTGCTGACGGCTGTATTGTTAACAACCTTAAGTGGTTATCTGGTGGGGTACTTCTCTACCCGTAGCATACTCCTAGGGGGCTTCGGGGCTTTCCTGGCTCTGATTGCTCTAACAGTGTTGACATATTCGCGCGCCAGAATCCAGCGACGACGTTTTGGCGATCAATTTCCCGCTGTGCTCGACCGACTGGCAGATTCCCTTCAGGCTGGTTTCTCGTTACCCCAGGGGATCAACTTCGTCGTACCAAATCTTTTTGAACCCAGCGCCTCCGAGATGGCCCAGGTATCTGCTCAAATTGCTCTGGGCTTTACGGTAGATGATGCTTTGAACGAGTTATACCAACGCCGTCCCAGCGAAGATGTACGTCTTTTGGTGGAAGGGTTAACCTTGCAGCGTCAGGTTGGAGGGGATATGCCATCGATGATGCGGGAAATGGCCTCCTTTGTGCGCGGACGTGTGGAATTGGAGAAAGAAGTGCGCACTTTGACCGCCCAGGGCCGCCTCTCTGCTATTGTGATTGCTCTCTTAGTTCCGGTATCCATTGGCGTGCTTTCGATGTTCCCAGGCTATATCGATGTGCTTTTCCAGACCACTGTCGGCAATCTGGTGTTGATTGTCGCCGGGATACTCGAATTAGTGGGAGCTGCTATCGTGGCGCGCCTGGTTCGGATCGAATATTAGGGTTTTTATGGACATCACGCTTGCTCTGGCTCTCACATTAGGTGCTTTCGTGTTTGTATTACTTTTGTCGCTGGATGCTCTCTTCGATCAGCCCGCCAGAATTCGAATGCAGGGGATTATCGACTTACGCCCAGAGAAGGAACCCAAATCTTGGGTCCAAATTCCCCGAAATGCTTTGAGGGCAGTACGGCCGCCAGCGTTCCTGGAGGCCTGGGTGAGCCAAAGAGAACTCTATTGGGCTGGTTTTCAACTCAATGTCCAAGAATTTCAGGCCCTTTGGTGGCTACTGACGCTCTTGGGCGTCGGGATGGGGATAGCGATCATAGCCATGACAGGGTGGCGAGGCGTGGGTTTGGCCTTTGCGTTGATGGTGGTGTTAGGTGTGGCCGGATTCCCCTATCTGTATTTGCACTGGCGAGTGAGGCGGCGTGCCCGAGCCATTGCTAAGAGCTTGCCGGATTTCCTAGATCTGCTGACCTTTACCGTTCAAGCAGGTCTAGGGTTTACTCCGGCCTTGCAGCGGGTTAGCAAGGGCTACCCGGGGCCGTTGGGAGATGAGCTCCGCCGGGTATTGGCCCAAATCGAGTTAGGTTTCTCACGCGCTGAAGCCCTAGATGAGTTTGTCAGCCGTTTACCTTCGTCTGAAATTCAAAACTTCGTTGAAGCTGTAAAAATGACCGAACAGTTGGGTACATCCCTGGCGCGCACTCTGCGAATTCAAGCCAATATCTTGCGCCATACTCGCCGTCAGCAAGCCCAGTCCGCCGCCCAGACCGCGCCGATCCGCATTGTGCCCGCATTGGTTTTCTTCTTCTTGCCCAGCTTATTGTTGATCTATCTTGCCCCGCCGATCATCAATTTCTTCATGCGCCGATGATAACGAATACGGTTTCAAGGAATTGCCATGGAAGTTGCCAAAATTGGGGGCATGGGACATGCGCAGCACGTCCCATGCCCCCAATTTTGGAGATTGTCACACGAATTCCCAGATTAATCTTCGTACATCTGCGCTATTCTGCGTCCCAAAGTGAAGTTTCCGCCCAGACCCTCGTCGAGTTCGCTTTGGTACTGCCGATCCTTTTGCTGCTCATGGTCGCGCTGATCGATTTTGGTGTGATCATGCACGCCCAAATTGTGGTCACCAATGCAGCCTGGGAGGGCGCTCGGGCTGGGGCGACGATTGTTAATCCTAATGAAGGCGATGAGGAGATCATTGGTGCAGTTCACCAGGCTTCGTACGGGCTGAACCTGGAAAGTCTCGAGATCGATATTGACCCTGAGCAGGATGAAGTACCCCGCAATCAGCCCTTTCCTGCCCCGCGTGGAGAAACCTTATCTGTAATCGTTTCCTATCAACTTCAACTCGTTTTCCCCAATATCTCTTTCCCCGTGTCGGGTAAAGCTGTAACCATGATGGAGTACCAAAACCCATGAGGTCCAAGCTGCGTGGCCAGATCCTGATTGTGGTTGCCATCTTGTTGTTGGTTGTCTTGTTTTTCCTAGCTGTGATCATCGATGGGGCGCGTTTGATGGTCGAAAAGCATGAATTAGACCGTGCTGCGGACGCAGCAGCTAGGGCTGGGTTAGTAGTGGTTGGTGATCGCATGGTTACGCAGGTGGTTGCGGCGCAAACCAAGGCGGCACTGAATCGTTGTACGCCAATTCCAGAAAGCAATCCACTTACCCCTGAGGAGTATGTCCCGCCCCATACCTGCACACCCACCCCTTTGCCCAATGATTTTTATGCCTGGCTCAAAGATCACCACCGGACCACGTTAGTTTCTCCAGCCATGCAAACCTCTGTGGCGGGTCAGGTTCAAGCCTACGCAGATAACAACAATCTGGGATTATCCAACCCCAACATCCTCGAATTAGTAGTGCTATACCCGTATGAATACCAGCCAAATCATCGTGACCTGAATATCTTGGTTCGCATCCGCCGGCAGGTGTCGGTTTTGTTGGTCGGTTTATTGGGAATCGATCAAACAGAGCTCTCTGGAGAGACACAACAGAGCATCCCTCAAAGGAAATGAAATGCCTTTTCGGAAATTTATCAGTCGTTGTGGCCCGCTATTAGGAATAACAGCTATGAGTGTGGCACTTGGCCATCATCTGGGTAAATATACCCCCCCGGAATTATGGCTGTTGCCCGCAGTCATCGCTTTGATTCTGTTCCTGGCATTGCAAATCTTCAAGAAGGTCCCTCGCTTGAATTTTGTGCTCTTAATGGGTTTGGCACTAATGGCAGGCGCCGTGATGAATTTGTTCGAACTTCCTGAACGAACGTGGTTAACTTGGATAATTTTATTGCTAGGACTAGCTCTCTCATTGGTTTGGAGCTATCTCTTGGGAATCCGTTTGGGGTGGTTGGGTATATTTTTATTTCCCCTTACGATAGTTTATCTGATGGGTTGGTTTTTGATATCCTTGCTCCCGGAATTTGCACAGTTATCCATAGGCTGGGCAGTTGCGGGTTTATTTTTGTTCATAGCGCTTGCGATTCACATCCTAACGGAGGCGCGATTTTCCCGAGCAAGTGAAAAACCTACTCCACTGGTAAGTGATCTGTTTATTGTGTACTTTAATCTTTATTGGATTGGAGCAGTCATTGAAGGGCTGGTGTGAAGTATTCTTGTTTCTCCAGTTGCTCAATGGCGTATACCCCGGCAGCGCTGCTAGTAGTCATTATCCCCTGGTACTTTCTCTTTCCATTCTCTCTGAGCGGTAGTATAGGTAAATGAACCCCACAGCTACCGCCATGCCCAGGTGCCAAAGGGAGTGGAGCTGAAGCCAGCTGCTTGGGTTGCAAACCCTTCCAGTTAGGTCCAGGATCCAGGCTACGCAGCTCCCAGCCAGTCCAATGAACGCCACCAGCAGCATCCGCAAGTCCAGCTTCGATTTCCCCCGCCAACAGGCTAGCAGCTCAGAGATCAGGATGGCCGCTAGGATTCCGATGAAAATATAGCGCCGAGTCTCCGGCCAAAGAATCGAAGCGAACCCCAGCAAGATATTTGTCACCAGGTATATCCCGAAAAATGCGCGGGTGCTCATGCCGTAGGCCCGCCGGAGATTGTAAATGACCATAAAACTCGACAACAGGTACATGCTCAGGATATCGATGACTTGCCCTGCGAAGGTCAATGAGCTGTGAAACAGGATCGATCCGATCCCGATCCAAACTGCGATCACGCCGTACAAATAGGGGAACACCCACTGGGTTCGCATCAGGTTGTGTCCCTTTCTACTTATCAGGTCGTATGAGCTTGCCGTAAGCGTCATCATACCTGCCAACACAAAGCCTAGATTCGACCAGGTATTTACTGGCTGGCGGATGATTCTATGCTGTACCAGTTCGCAAAAGCATTTATCGGGCATACATGTGGCCGGCTCCAAAGATGCCCATACGCCGGCCAATTGTGAAAACATTGGCGAAAAGGCTTCGTTCAGCGCTGTACCAAAAAATACATAAACGGCTGCCAGCGTGATTATTGGTATTGTCTTCCACATATCTGGATCTCCTTTTTGCTAGCTGGAAGATACCATCTTGGGACTTATCATACCTATTCGTTGGCTAACAACTGGCTTAAGGTTTTGGGTCTCCAGGAAACGCCGTGGGACCATCACCCCGGCAATTCCTAGAGAGCCAAGGTTTCGTTTCTGGGGGCATGGTCAAGTTGTGCTACAATACAACCGTTATGCAGGACCCAAAACCGTCTCGAAACCCCGTTACCCGACAAGCCCACCGGGTGGAGACCTTTCGGCAGATCGCCCTCCCCATGATCCTGGGGGGGATCGCCATTTTTGGGTTGGCAGGATGGGTGGTGCTGGTGGCTGCTGGCGGAGGCAATGTCAGCCAGGCAGCCGATGCCTCGCTGATCTTCTTGATCATCCCTACCATGGTGATGGCTTTCATCCTTTTGGCTGTGTTGGTCGGCTTGGTTTATGGGATGTACCGTTTCCTAAGGCTATTGCCCCCAAAATTCTTCACCCTACAGGGTTTCTTCTACCGAATTCAGGATCGAGTTCAAAAGGCAGCAGATAAAGCCGTCGAACCGACGATACGGGCGAAAAGCGCGGGCGCCGGTTGGCAGACCATGAAGAGTGAACTCACATCTCGAAAAATGCATGATGTTGTTGCTGACGAAGGATCGCACGAATTATGACAACTACAAATGAACAATCTCCATCCAACGATAATTGGAAGAATAGAGTATTAGTCATTGGGGCCATTATCGGCGCGCTGACAGGCTTAGGCACGGCCTACTTACTTATCCAGCGAGCCGACGAGGAAGAGGGCATCAAGATGTCTGCTGGTGAGGGGGCTAAATTGGGTGTTTCCGTGTTTAGCTTCCTTCGGCAGATATCTCAAATGTAAGGGGTTTCCGATGCGATCCCTGGAAGAACTGAATACCGAACCCTATCGAAAAGGGGAACCGCCGTTATCCGATATTGAAATCATGGAATTGCGATCTCTCATCCCTGCTTGGGAAGTGCATGAAGTGGATGGCATCAAGAGATTAGCACGCGTGTTCAAGTTCAAGAATTTTGTGGAGGCCATAGCCTTTACGAATCAGGTGGGGGAGATCGCTGAAGCACAAGATCATCACCCCGCGCTGCTGACCGAGTGGGGACGTGTCAAGGTCACCTGGTGGACGCATTTCGTCAAAGGCCTACACCGCAATGATTTCATCATGGCGGCAAAAACAGACCAGCTTTATACGTCTTGAATGGATGTTTTCAGACACATAGACCCTAAAGGTCTCTAAGACCTTTAGGGTCTATTAGATTCCGCGCTTGACTCGGTGGGGAATTATTGATATCATGAGAATGAACGAACGTTCGTTTTTATGATATCAAAGCGTTTCACCTTGCCTTTTGATTACTCCGATACAAAGGTATCAGAGAGAGGAGATCTATGACCCCCGAAGAACCGACCAAAGGAGAACTCACCCGCGCTGCCATTGTCCAGGCTGCCCACAACCTGATCATCACGCAGGGATATCACGGCACATCCATGCGGCAGATCGCCCAAAATGCAGGCATCGCCCTCGGAGGAATCTACAATCACTTCTCGAATAAGGAAGATATTTTCCAGGCCGTTTTCCTGGAGAATCACCCCTTTTTGGAAATGATCCCGGCTATCGAAGCAGCCCAAGGGGATACGATTGAAGAATTAGTTCACGATTCTGCTGTGCAGATGCTGGCGGCAATCAACCGTAAACCGGATTTCCTCAACCTGATGTTCATCGAGATCGTCGAGTTCAAGAGCGCGCATGCCCATCAACTCTTCGAAGTCGCTTTCCCACGCGGCTTGCAGATCGTGCGGCGGTTTGCCGAAGTTGAGGGCAACCTGCGCGCCATCTCCCCTCAAATGTTGATCCGCGCATTTATCGGCTTATTCTTTTCGTACTACTTGGCGGAGATTATCCTGGGCCCAGTGGCTCCTGCGGAGTTTCTCGAAGGGGCAATGGATTACCAGGTCGACATTTTCCTTAACGGCATTCTGGCAAAGGAGTGAAATATGCTTCTGCGAATACTCTTCATCGTACTTGCCATACCGCTTACGCTGATCGTGCTGCACACCATCGTTCGGATTGTACGCCATTTCAATAAGTTCCCTATGCCGCAATGGATGGCTAACGCCATCGATAACCCCCTACGCAGACGCATTCAACCTCCCGATGAAACCGCCCTTCGCCACGGGGTCGAACCGGGGATGCATATTTTGGAAGTAGGGCCAGGAAATGGCACCTACACATTGGCAACTGCCCGACGACTTGGCCCGGAAGGTGAATTGGTGACTATTGATATCGAACCCAAGATGATCGAGCGCGTCCAGCGCAGGATCGAAGTCGAGGGAGTCACCAACATCGATGCCCGTGTGGCAGATGCCTATGATCTGCCCTTTGGTGATGAGAGCTTCGACATGGTCTATATGATCACTGTGATCAATGAGATTCCCGAAATCCCCCGGGCGTTGGCGGAGTTCCACCGGGTGCTGAAACCCTCAGGGGCGCTGGTTTTCAGTGAATTGTTTATGGACCCAGATTATCCTCGGGCAGCGACACTTACGCACAAAGTACAGGCAAAGAATTTCCGCTTGAAAAAGAAGATCGGGAACTTTTTCTACTATACATTGATTTTCGAAAAAGGTGATTAGGTATCAGATTCAGGTGAACGGGAAAGATAAATCCGAAAACCTAATCACCAATACCTGATTGCCTTTCTAGCCGGTGAATTATGAACACCCGCCTTATATCCATCATCCGTAAGGAATTCATTCAAATCTGGCGCGACCCGCGCACCTTGATCATCGCTTTGTTGATCCCGGTGATGCAGTTATTCATGTTGGGGTATGCCGCAACCAATGATGTACGCAATCTGCCGATGGCAGTCTTCGACCAGGATCGCAGCGCGGCGGCGCGCGATCTGTTGGACGCCTACCGTGCCTCGGATTATTTCAGCATCGACTATGATGTCGACTCCGAGAATGAGATTCGCCAGTTGATCGATGATGGCGATGCCAGGGTGGGATTGATCATCCCGCCAGATTATGGCCGCAATGTGCGCGCCGAGAAGCAAGCTGCAGTGGTCTTCGTCTTCGATGGCTCAGATGCCACCGCCACCCAGACCGCGCTTTCCGCCGCCCAACAAATTGGTAGCCAGCACAGCACAGAGATCCAATTACAACGCCTGGAAATGGCCGGTATGGCGGATGCCTTCGAGACGCCGGTCGAAATCCGCACCCAGGTCTGGTACAACCCGGATCTGGAGGATGCCTACTTCTTTGTCCCGGGTTTGATTGGACAGATCTTGTATATGATCACCGCAGTGTTAACAGCCTCGGCTGTGGTGCGAGAGCGTGAGCGCGGCACCATCGAGCAGTTGATCGTCACGCCCATTCGCTCCTGGGAGTTGGTCGTGGGCAAAATTTCGCCCTATGTGATGATTGCCCTGGTCAACACGCTGGAAGTTCTCTTCATTGGTTCGTGGTGGTTTGGCGTGCCGGTGCGCAGCAGTCTGGGATTGCTATTGGCGCTGTCTGGGCTGTTCTTATTGACCAGCCTGGGGATTGGTCTATTGGCCTCGACCATTGCCCAGACCCAGCAGGAAGCCATGATCACGGTTTTCGCCACGATGCTGCCGGCGATCATGCTCTCGGGCTACCTGTTCCCGGTTGAGGCCATGCCCACCTGGCTGCAGTGGATTTCGGCCGGTATCCCACTGACCTATTATTTGCGCATCATCCGGGCTTTGCTGGTCAAGGGGGTAGGGATTGGGTCGCTACAGACCGAGATCCTGGCTTTGATTGGTTTTGGGGTGGTGCTGATGGGTGCGGCCTCGCTGCGCTTCCGTAAACGGTTGGATTGACCACTGTTTACTGATCACTGGAAACTGAAGATTGGAGAATTCCAAATGAAGAATATTTCAAGACTTTTTACTCTGATTTTTATCCTTGGAATTGTTGGAGCAACGGTGTATTACCTTAATTGGGCGGCCCGCGAGGAGGAAGGTCCGTTGTCAGCTTCAGGGACCGTCGAGGCTGTGGAAGTGATCATTGCCCCCGAGGTTGGGGGACGCATTGAAGATGTACTCGTTGCCGAGGGGGACCAGATCGAAGCTGGGGATGTGTTGATCCAGTTCGATGATGCTCTACTACGTGCCCAACATGAACAAGCCCAAGCTGCGCAGAAGCAAGCCCAGGCCAACTACGACATGATCGAAGCGGGGCTTTCACCCGAGAAACGTCAGGCTGCCATCTCCGCGGCACGACTTGAACTGGTCAACGCTCAACAAGCCTTTGACGATCTGTATGAGAACCTGGATATTGCTCGCGCGGCAGCTTTACAGGCTATTGCCGATGCTCGCGATGCTGTCCGCGACGCGCAACGGCGGGTTGACAATCTGCAGACGGCTTCTAAACAGACAGATATCGAACAGGCAGAAGCCAATGTTATTCTGGCCAAGGATAATTTGGACAAAGCCATCGAGGATTACGAGCCCTATGAAAACAAACCTGAAGACGACCTTGAACGAGCGGCTTTCCTCAGTGTGAAAGCCCAGGCCCAGGCGGACTATGATAACGTGGTTCGCTATCTCAACAATCTGATTGGTGACACGGACGAGATCGACTTGGCCCAGGCAGAGGCGGATCTGAAAGCCGCTCAGGTTGCATTGGCTGATGCCCAGCGACAATATGATGCCATGGTGAATGGCCCTGATCCTGATGCACTGGCCCTGGCTGAAGCACGCCTGGAGAATGCCCAATCGCAATTGGCCGTGGCGGAATCCGGGGCTAGCGCGGAAGAGCTAGCCGTAGCCCAGGCGCAGATCGACAACGCCCTGGCTGCTGTGAACATCATTGCCGTTCAGCTGGAGAAACTGATACTGTCTGCGCCGGCAGATGGCACCCTGCTATCCCGCGCTGTGGAGCCGGGAGAGGTGGTCAAACCAGGCGCGCCTCTACTAACCCTGGCTCGCTTGGATACCCTGACGATCACGGTCTATGTGCCTGAAGACCGCTATGGTGAGATTGTGTTGGGGCAAGAGGTGCAGGTCACCGCGGACTCTTTCCCCACCGATACCTTTCTCGCAACCGTCGTGCGCATTGCCGACGAAGCTGAGTTCACACCCCGCAACGTGCAGACTGCTGAAGGCCGCCGCAGCACTGTTTTCGCCGTAGATCTTTCGGTTAACGACCCCTCCGGCAGGCTCAAGCCAGGGATGCCGGCAGACGTGGATTTTGAAGAGTAGAGAATGGAGATTGGAAGGTGAGTGATATTCTAACTTCTAATTTCCAACATCCAAGATTATGAATCTCATTCATGCTCAAAATATCTCCAAGCGATTTGGTGCATCGGTAGCTGTAGAGGACCTCAGCTTACAGGTCCGGGCTGGGGAGATTTATGGCCTGGTCGGCCCCGATGGGGCGGGCAAGACTACCACCATGCGCCTGCTGTGTGGTGCGCTCAGACCCGATGAAGGGGAGATCATGGTGGGTGGGCACTCGATGGTGCGCGACCCCGACCGCGCCCGTGAGCAGATCGGCTATCTCTCGCAGCGCTTCTCGCTCTATGAAGAGCTGACTGTGCTGGAGAACCTGCGCTTTTTCGCCGAAGTGCGCGGCATCCCCCGAGATCTATGGTACGCGCGGGCAATGGAGATCCTGGAATTCGTCGGCTTGGCGGAGTTCGTCCAGAGACGAGCGGGTTTGCTATCCGGGGGTATGAAGCAGAAGTTGGGGTTGGCAATCGCGCTGGTACACCGCCCGCGCGTGCTGCTGTTGGATGAGCCTACTGGCGGTGTGGATCCAGTCACACGCCAGGATTTTTGGCAGTTGATCATTCGGTTGGTCGCGCCCTCACCCCCAACCCTTCTCCCCAAGGGACGCCAGGGGCGCGCCTACGGCGAGGGGAGTCCGGAGCGGAGCGGAGGACGGGGTGAGGGCGTTGCTGTCTTAGTAAGCACCCCCTACATGGATGAAGCCGTGCGCTGCACTTATGTCGGCTTCATGCGAGACGGTCGGCTGGTGGTGGAGGATACGCCTAAGGCGCTGCGCCAGCGGCTCGACGGCCGCATCGTCGAGCTGCGCGGAGAACCGTTGACCCAACTACGGACCATGGCGGGTGCAGACGAAAACATCGAGAGCGTGGGAACCTTTGGGGACAGGCTTCATCTAAGGGTACAAGCCGGGACAGCCGACGCCGTGATCGCTAATCTCAAACAACAGATCCAAGGACGGGATTTAAAAATCCATAAAATCGAGACCATTTCCCCCGGTCTGGAAGATGTCTTCATCGCCCTGTTGGAGGAGGCTTAGTGCGATAGGTGCAATGCGCGGCGTAAGCACTGCATCTAGCGTATCTGATGTATGTTTATGGAAACAGTCATACAAGCAGAGGCTCTGACCAAACGTTTTGGCGATTTCACGGCGGTTAACAATGTGATCTTCGAAGTGCGTCCAGGAGAAGTGCTGGGCTATTTGGGCCCTAACGGCTCTGGAAAAACCACCACTATCCGCATGCTCCTGGGGCTGCTGGTGCCTACCCAGGGATCGGCACAGGTTTTGGGCTTTGATATCGTACGAGATTCGGAAGCCATCCGCGAGCGGGTAGGATATATGTCGCAGAAATTTGCTCTGTATGATGAGCTGACGACATTGGAAAATCTAGAGTTTTACGCCGGGGTGTACGGCGTGCGCGACCGGGCGCATATTGAAGGGACTTTGGAGCGTCTGGGATTGGGGGAGGTGCAGGACGAATGGGCTGGGGATCTGCCGGTGGGCTGGCGCCAGCGCTTGGCCCTGGCCACGGCCATCGTACATCGTCCCCAATTGCTCTTCTTGGATGAGCCCACCAGTGGCGTTGACCCCACCGCCCGGCGGGATTTCTGGGATTTGATCTACGAATTTGTTGAGGAGGGCGTGACCGCTTTTGTGACCACCCATTACATGGACGAAGCTGAATACTGCGGGCGCGTGGGCATCATGAGCGCCGGGCGACTACTGGCGATGGGCACGCCGTCAGAGCTTAAGGAAGGTGCCCTTTCTGGTTTGACGTGGGACGTGATCGCCGAGCCGCTTTTGCCTGCTTTGGGAATCCTAGAAAAGACCCCCGGCGTACTGCGCGCCGGCTTGGCCGGAGATCACCTGCGGGCAGTCACCGAGTCTGGTATTCGAGAGGAAGATTTGAGGCGAGCTCTGGAAGTTTTGGAAAGTAATCAAGTTCAGATCACGCGCGCTGAGCCGACACTTGAAGATGTATTCCTAGCACTCGCTGATACCCGCTAAGAGTTCGAACGTTGGCAAGTGGAACGTTTCGGTTCTCTGGGAATTGACGGGATCACGGCGTTTCCCAGATACCCAACTTTTCAAGTTACCTCCTTGAACGAAAAACATGTAAAATATGGAGAGAACGTTCAAACAGCTTGCCCTGAACTTGGTGAAGGGTGCAACATTCAACGTTTTATGAAAGAGGAGAGATCATGGACTACGATGTCATCGTCATCGGTTCTGGCGCGGGTGGGTTAGCGGCGGCCGTGCCCCTGGCTCAGGCGGGGATGAAAGTGCTGGTCTGCGAGCAACATGAAGTACCCGGCGGTTGGACGCACTCGTTTACTCTGGAAGGCTATCGCTTTAGTCCTGGTGTGCACTATATGGGCGGGTTACATAAGGGTGGATCTTTGCGCAGGAAATATGAAGGCCTGGGAGTCTCCCAGGATCTGGCCTTTTGTGAGATCAATCCCAATGGCTACGATCACATGTTCATTGGAGATGAGCGTTTTGACATCCCCAAGGGACGCGATAATTATGCCAATCGGCTAAAAGAGCGTTTTCCCCATGAAGCGAAGGGCATCGATGGCTATATGGAAGCCGTAGCCAACATGATCGAAAACCTAGAAAGCATTGCCCGCGGAAGAGATAGAGGTCAGGAAGAGGGGGGCATCCCCTCGGTGATGCGCTGGGCGATGAAATCGGGACGGGAGCTGATCGAACACCATGTCTCTGACCCGCTGTTGGTGGCAATACTGTGTGGTCAAGCTGGGGATCACGGTATGCCGCCCTCGGAAGTTCTATCCTTCCTGCATGCCGGAATTGCGCACCACTACTTCGAAGGCGCTTACTTCCCTCTGGGAGGTGGCTTCGCGATCCCGCGCGCTTTCGTTCGTGCCCTGAAACGGGCTGGCGGGGAAATTCGGTTGAACATCTCAGTTGAAAGAATACTGTTGGAAGGGGGGCGAGCAATCGGAGTGCGTCTGGCGGATGGGAGTGAGATCCGTTCAAAGTATGTTGTCAGCAATGCCGACCCTGAGGTCACTTTTGGGAAGTTGGTCGGAAGAGAGCATCTCAGCGACAAGCTGCGCCGCAGAATCGACAAGACAACCTACTCCACCTCTGCCTTGAGCCTATTTTTCGCTGTGGATATGGATCTGCGTGCCGCAGGGTTGGATTCAGGTAATTTCTGGTTCTACGATCATGACGACATCGACGAACTCTATCGCCTGGGTCGCACGGACAATGCCCTCACTGCCGATCACCCCCCGATGATGTTCCTGACCGCCACCACGCTCAAAGATCCCTCCAAGATGCACAGCGGCCACCACACCTGCGAGGCCTTCACCTTCGTTGGCTATGATGCCTTCAAAAAATGGACCCACGAAAAATCAGGCGATCGCTCCGTGGGCTATCAGGCATTGAAGGAAGATCTTTCCTGGCGCATGTTCAAAGCCATCGAGAAACGCGTCCCTGGGATCAGCGACCATATCGTTTTCTGGAATTTGGGCACCCCACTGACCAATGAACACTATATCAATGTCACGCGCGGCAGCCTGTATGGAATCGAGAAGAACCGCCGTCAGGTGGGACCCAGGGCCTACCCTGCCCAAACTGAATTCGAAGGCTTGTTGATGTGCGGAGCCAGCACATCCAACTTCGGGGTTTCAGGTGTTACTTCGACAGGTTTGCAGGTAGCAGCCGCCATCCTCAACTGCTCTACCGACGATTTACTCATTCAAAATGGGCCTGAATTGCAAATCTATCCGTCGGAGGATATCTCATCATGGCCAGAGAACCTTCGAAAGAGAATTGAGCGTGGCGAAGTTGATACTCGTTGAACGTTAACCTGTTTAATGTTGGTAGGTTGAAAGTTGAACGTTTTGCATTTAGAAAAGGTAATTGGGTGAGATATGGTAGCGATTACACGATTTGAGGAGATCCATGCTTGGCAAACTGCTCGACAATTGACAAATCTGGTTTATGAATTATCTGACAGGGGTGAATTTGCCAAGGATTTTGGATTGAAAGATCAAATTCGTAGAGCATCAGTCTCAGTTATGAGTAATATTGCAGAGGGATTTGAAAGCCATACGCAGTCACTTTTTATCAACTATCTGGGTAGAGCTAAAGCTTCTGCTGGAGAAGTTCGATCGCAGCTATATATTGCGCTTGACAAGGGATACATCACTCGAGAGCAGTTCGACAAGGCCTACGAGTTAGCTGACAAAGCTTCTCGCCAAATTTACCGCTTCATGGTTTATCTTGAATCTCAGCCGAATACTCGGCGAATTAGAGAAAACCATGTCGAGTACAATATTGAACGATAAACGTTCAACGTTTAACGTGAAACTATGACCACCGAAACACCACGTTTCATCTTTGCCGGGGAGCTATACCGTGATTTCTATATCACCGCCGATGACAAGCCCATAGTCGATGTGCTAGGGGGCAATGTGCCTTATGCCGCGGTGGGAATGAAGCTTTGGGAGGATGAGATGCCTCCAGGGCTTATTGCCCGTGTGGGGGAAGATTACCCTCAGCTTTGGTTGGACGATCTCACCCAGAGAGGCTTCGATACTCGTGGGGTACATATGCTCCCGGAGGCTGTCGATGTGAGGAATTTCTATGTCTATACTGATAAAGCTACCCGTGTCAAAGTCGATCCGGTGACCCACTTCGCCCGCTTGGGAGAACCTTTCCCAAAAACGTTATTAGGATATAAAGACACCAGCGATGCTCTCAATAGCCGCACGGAATTGACCCCGACCTCATTGCGCCAGGGGGATATACCAGATGTTTACCAGGATGCGACGGCGGCCCATTTATGCCCGATAGACTATATGACTCACAGCCTGATCCCGGCGATCTTGCGCCAAGGAGGTACAACCACTGTGACACTTGATCCTGCGCCTGGGTATATGAACCCCACGTTTTGGAACGATGTCCCCAGTTTGATCACCGGGTTGACGGCCTTCATCCCTGCCGAGGAAGATCTACGGGCACTCTTTGAAGGCCGCTCCGACGACCTGTGGGAAATGGCCGAAGCCCTGGCAGCTTATGGTTGCGATTTCATTGTTATCAAGCGCGGCGAACGCGGTCAATATCTTTTTGATGCTTCCTCTGGCTCACGATGGGAAATTCCCGCTTACCCAGCGCGCCTGGCCAACCCGACAGGTGTGGGGGATGCGTTCTGCGGCGGGTTTTTAGCGGGCTACCGGCGCGCCTATGACCCTCTCGAAGCAGCGCTGTATGGCAATGTTTCTGCCTCAATTGTCTCTGAAGGGACAGGCATCTTCTTTGCCTTGGAAGTATTACCCGGTTTAGCTCAGGCGCGGATTGACTCTCTTCGTCAATCTGCCCGAAAACTCTAATGGATCCTGATGAATCTAACAGAAAAAATCATCCAACTCGCCATTCAAATCCAGCAGATCCCTGCGCCGACCTTTCAGGAAGAACAGCGGGCGATTTTCATGCGCGATCTTTTCATCGAAGAAGGTTTGCATGATGTCGAGATCGATTCGCTGGGGAATGTCTATGCCCGACTTCCTGGCAAAGGCGATGGCCTCCCGCTATTGGTTTCCGCGCACAGTGACACTGTATTCCCGATAGAGACAGATTTGACAGTACAACGTGATCTTGAAGCTGGCCGTATCGTGGCTCCAGGAATAGGAGATAATTGCCTGGGATTGGCAGGATTGTACGGGTTGCTTTGGATAATGCGAGAGCGGGAAATCACCCTACCTGGCGATCTCTGGCTTGTGGCCAATGTAGGAGAAGAAGGCCTGGGAGATTTGCGCGGAATGCGCGCAGTGGTTGATCGATTTGGAGATCAGCCCATCGCGTATATCATTCTGGAGGGGATGGCTTTGGGGCAGATCTATCACCGTGGTTTGGGGGTGCAACGCTACCGGATTACTGCTCAGACCAAAGGAGGGCACTCCTGGGCTGACTACGGCACACCTTCGGCCATCCACGAATTAGCGGACCTGATCCAAAAGTTGAGTGGACTTCCTTTGCCCATAGACCCTCGGACAACCCTCAATGTGGGTGTGATCTCTGGGGGTACATCCATCAATACCATCGCGCCAATGGCCTCTTTGGAGCTTGATCTACGCTCTGAGGATCCAGAAGCACTCCATACCTTAATCAAAAGCGTCCAGGACCTGGTCGAGGAGGTCAACCGGCCTGAAGTCCACATTAAAGCTGATATCATTGGACAACGTCCTGCTGGGGAGATTCCCGTTGATCATCCCCTGGTAAAACTGGCAGATACTGCATTGGTCGAGCAAGGCATTCAACCCCATTTGAGTATTGGTTCCACCGATGCCAATATCCCTCTCAGCCAAGGCCTACCGGCGATAACGATTGGATTGACCACTGGCAAAGGCGCGCATACAACGAATGAATTTATTGAAACGGCCCCTTTGGCAAACGGAATGGAGCAGCTAACAGCCATTGTGCAAAAGGTTTGGTCTGTGTTGGCGTAGTTTCACTATGTAAGAGCGTCACAATAATTTGGGGTGGGAGGTGCAGATGTCTGTTTTTGAAGTTGTGCAGGGCTATGTTCTCGTGGCGATGTTGTTCGCACTGCCGACAACATTGTTGATTGCATGGGGGCTTTTAGCGCTTTACCGTCGAGCTGTAATTCGCCAAATGAAATTTCAAACCACAGCTGTCGCTGAAGTATTGCAAAGTGATCAGGCCGCGAATGATGGTTTACAACCCCGAGCGACGGATTTTTCTGTCAACTATGTAGATTCTGCTGTGATTTCGGATGCGTCGTCGGAGGTTGGAAAGTTGTTCAAAGGTCTGCAACGAGGACCGTGGCGTACCGCCCTTGTTTATGGTTTGGCAGGTTTTTGTTATGCATTTTTAATAGCAATTGTGAAACTGAAGGCGGATGGGATAGAATTGTTTCCTTCTCGACTGACTATCCATACCTTGATTTTTTTCTGGCCGACTATACTGGTATATTGGATTGTTCTTGGTAGGACATTAAGATTTCGTGCATTATTGGTGGGGATTTATTTTTTTATCGGAATTGTACTCAGTACGATAATTGCTTCATCCTCACCCGCGTATGACTGGTTTATGTTCATTATGATATGGTATTGGATCAATGGTTGGCCAACCGGGGCATTGTTGTTTGTACTTAATCGAAAGATCCACACTATCGGACCTTTGGTGCTGACGATTCTGTTTTTCGGGATCATCGGATCAATAAGCTTATTCCAGTACATTGTCAACCAGGAAATTGGGTTGATGTATATTAATAGTTTGCGGAATGTGCTAGGATTGACTATAAACCAGATGGTTGTGGTTATTTTTGGAATTGGTTTTCTGGTCGTTGGCTTGGTGGGGTGGTTTGTAGTAAAGGTAATCCAGGCAGCATATGAAGCCAGGAAGATCAGTGATCAGTCCATGCTCACAGAGACGATCTGGTTTTTATTTTCCATATTCTATTGGCTTATGATTGGAATCAGCCGGGTAGACTTGATTCCCCTTGGAATTCTGGCATACCTGGTCTTTCGGTTGCTAATTTGGGGGGGCATGAGAATATTGCGGAGGAAATCACCTTGGATAAAATCCCCAGTGAGCATGCTACTCTTGCGAGTCTTTTCACTAGGGAGGCGCAGCGAACAACTCTATGATGCGCTCAGTATCCATTGGCGGTATGTCGGAAACTTGCGCTTAATTTCGGGGCCAGATTTAGCCGCCACCACTATTGACCCCCACGAATTTCTCTGTTTCTTGTCGGGGAAAACAAAAAAACTCTTCACGTATACAATAGACAGCCTGGAAAATGGAATAAACGAATTGAGGGATGAAAGCGACCCAGATGGGCGCTTTCGAGCCGTAGAGTTTTTCTGTCATGCGGATGTGTGGAAAGATGCCTTAGCGCGCCTGGTGAAACTCTCAGGTGTGATCGTGATGGATTTGCGTAGTTTCGGTCCACAACACAAAGGTTGCATTTTCGAGATCAATGCCTTGATGGATCTGATTCCATTAGAACGTGTTTTGTTATTAGTTGACGATACCACCGATACAACATTTCTCCACCAAACCCTTCAATCCGCCTGGGCGTATCTGGATCAAGATTCGCCAAACCGAGAGGGGGAGAAAGTTGTGCAGCTATACCGCTTTGAAGGCCCGAAAGATTTGACGGGCTTATTGCAAACGCTGAGTGTCTCTGCAGTTTCTTGAACATCAGGGAAATAGCAAAAATCATCAAGTGAAGGAGTTACGTACTTGAAGTGAGGTTTGCTGGGAATAGGGGGTGGGGGCGAAGCCCCCACCCCCTATTCCCAGAAATTATCACGCCGAACTGCGTAAGCTCTAAAGTGATTAGATTCTGTACCTCTAGCATCAAGAAAACATAGCAACCGGCATCAAGTTTAATGGGGGACAACTTGTTATCCTTTGGGGAAATTCAGAACAATTTAAGGAGAGCAATCATGAAGAAACACTCGAAGAATTTCCAACTGAACCCCATTGGGTATGTACACGCATTGGAAAGTGAGGGCAGCTTTATCCTTAATATTGATGCAGCCTATCGATCTGCGCTCAATGAGATGCGGCAATTCAGCCACGTGATGGTTTTTTGGTGGGCTCATCAAATGGATACCGAAAAGTATCGGGGGATCACGACAACCGAACTTCCCTATGCTCCGGGAGTCGAGGCTGGCGTATTTGCCTGCCGCTCGGAATACCGTCCAAACCCCATTGCGGTGACGACTGTTCCGGTCATCGATGTGGATGAAGAGAAAGGGATTGTCATCTTGGCCTGGATCGATGCCTTCAATGGCACCCCAGTGATTGATATCAAACCCTATATCCCGATCTCAGATCGTTTTCGAGATATAAAAGTGGCTGAATGGCTTCAGGATTGGCCTGAATGGGCAGAGGATGCCGCGTCCTACTTCGAAGAGCATGCCACAGATTTTGGAGAGTGATATACTCCCCGCATCCCAAACCCATCTCCCATTTGGAGAGGGGTTCACGGCAATGAAAGAACGATTGGGGGGGATGAAATTGCCTGGTCAACTCAAGGTCAGGAGTGCTTATGGAACCAGTTATCACACAAAAATCCGAGATTAAGATCGTTGGGATGTCGTTTTTCGGCGATCCATTTGAGACCAGCGATGCCTGGACTGAAGAGAATCAAATTGGCCGTCTTTGGCAACGCTTTATGAGGTATTTTCAGCAGAACGCAGATGCCATCAAGCACACAACCCCCGACAATGCATTGTATGAAGTTCATATTTACTATCCAGAAACAATGGAGAAGGGGCTTTTCGAGGTTTTTGTTGGGGTGAAAGTTGACCAATTGGAAGCGGTGCCCCTCGATCTGGTAGTCAAAATCTTGCCCGCGAGCGAATACGCTATTTTTACCCTGACTGGAAATCAGATCGCCTCTGACTGGGACATGGAGATCGAGGAATGGCTTTCTCGTAGTGAGTATCAGCGAAATCATCCCTTCAGTTTTCAATATTATGATAAACGCTTCAAAGGGGTCGATCGTATCAATGAATCGATACTCGACATCTATCTTCCTGTTGAAAAGGGTGAAGATTGAGATTCATTGGAAATGAGTGATCGACTGATTGCCATTCACCGGGCTATCGAGTTCATTGAAGCTCACCTCCATGAGGAGATCGATGTTGCTGATATGGCATCGGCAGCAAGATATTCTCTTTTTCACTTTGTGAGGGTTTTTAATATGGTCGTTCAGCATACCCCCTATGATTATCTCATGCGACGAAGACTCTCTAGTGCTGCGAAAGCACTGGTGAGTTCGAAAAATAGAATCATCGATATTGCTCTGGATCACTGTTTCCATAGCCCAGAGGTGTTTTCACGGGCCTTTAAGAGGATGTTTGGCGTGCAGCCTAGTCGATACCGGATTCGCAATGTGATTGATCCTCGCTTCTTGTTATCCCCGAAAACACAACAATATCTTCAGCGTATCAATCATGTAGATTTCTTTCGCCCCGTGCTTCAACAGCGGACCACTTCATCCCTGGTGGGGCTGATGACTCGGGTGAAGGACGATAGGCAGGGAGTTCAAGAAGTTTGGGATTCTCTCAGTAAGGAGATTCCGACCCTTACCGAAACACCTTGTTTTGGGGTCGTGACTTACCCAAAGGACTGGGTTGCGAATGGGATTTTCTATATGGCTGGTGTGATCCCAGAAACGGTAGATCTTGATAGCCACAGTTTGGTAACCCGAATTATCCCCGGGGGGGATTATGCTGTATTTAAACATGCTGGATCACCAGAAAACGTGGCACTGACCCGCGAATACGCCTACCAGACCTGGCTGCCCAAATCTGGAAGGAAATTAGCTGGCCCATTGGAAATTGAGTACTATGGGAATGGGGTAGGTGTTGAAAATACCGGGTTTGATCTAATGATCCAAATTCAGTGATGTGACAAACAATAGATTAGCGGTAGGCTAAACTACACTATCAATCAGCCTGAATTCGAATATCCACTGCAACTGTGCCTTGACCTTGGGGTAATACTCGCAGTGGGTTGATTTCGATCTCTGTCAATTCAGGGTGATCTGCGGCCAATTGCGCCAGCCGGATAAGGGCATCCAGCGCAGCGTCACGATCAGCGGGGGGCAGATTGCGGAAACCCTTCAGCTTGCGTCCAGCCCAGGTGCTCTCGAGCATGCGTTCAGCCTCGATTTGGGTCAGCGGCGCTAACCCGAAGGCAATATCCTTGAGACCCTCGACCTCGGTACCCCCAGAGCCAAACATCACCTGAGCGCCAAATTGGGGATCTTGCACCGCCCCAATGATGACCTCTTGACCCGAAGGGATCATATGTTGAACATGGATGCCCTGGATCTCTGCATTGGGGTGGGCTAAGCGAGCCCGATTGAGAATTTCTTTGTACCCCATGCGAATGGCTTCTTCATCCCCCAGGTTGAGCAGCACACCCCCCATGTCGGATTTGTGCGAAATCTCATCTGAGGCAACTTTGAGAGCTACGGGCATGCCCAATTGCCTAGCAAACTCAACAGCTTCTTCGGCAGATTGAGCTAATTCCATCTTTGCAGTGGGGATGCCGTATGCCACAAGCAACGAGTCAACATCCGAGACCCTAAAGGTTTCTACAACCTTTAGGGTCTTAACAGGAGTAACTGGTTCGGCTTGAGCATAATCGAGCAGCCTGGCGCGTTTTACCAGAGCGGCCAAACCAGCCGCGGCGCGCTCAGCGAAACGGTATTCGGGCACGTGCGCAGCACGCAGATGTTCAACAGCTTCCTGGATCAGGCGTTCGCCCATTACAGCAACAACCACAGGCTTTACCGCGCTGTGAATTATGGGGATAATCGCTTTTGCGACAGCGCCAGCGGTGAACATGGGCGGCGTTGGAAAGATGATCATGACATTGTCGACATGGGGGTCTGCCAGCACAATGCGCAGACTCTCGGCGAACTGTTCGGGGGTGGCGGAGGCCAGCATATCTACTGGATTATGCAGGCTGGCCGCCGGTGGCAGAATCCCAGCCAGGGCCGTGTGTGTGCTTCCACTGAATTCAGAGAGTTCTAACCCCAGGGATTCGAGGGCGTCCGCAGCTGTCACTCCAGGCCCGCCAGCGTTGGTCAGAACAGCTACGCGACGTCCCTTGGTCGGCGGGCACCAGGCCAAGGCGCGCGCCTGGTCGAACATCTCTTCGCTGGTTTCCGCGCGCAGCACCCCAGCCCGGCGGAAGGCGGCATTATAGGCACTTTCTTGTCCGGCCAGAGCGCCGGTATGAGAGGCTACGGCCCGCTGCCCACTTTCGAAGCGTCCCACCTTGAGGGCAATGATGGGTTTGTCATGCACGATCTGACGTGCTTGTTCGATGAATCTGCGACCATCCTTCACACCCTCCAGGTAAAGCGCCAGTACGCAAGTATATGGATCGTCGGCAACCGCAGCCAACATATCCGTTTCGCTGACATCGGCTTGATTGCCCAGGCTGACCAATCGCGATAGGCCGTAGCCCTGGCCGCGTGCCCAATCGATCACCGCTGCGCAGATAGCCCCCGAATGAGAAATGAAGGCCACATCCCCAGGGGTAGGGCCAGGCGGCGGTAAGAAGGTTGTGTCGATAGGCAAATGCGTGTCCAACAGGCCGATGCAGTTAGGGCCAATCAGGCGGATGCGATACTGGTGGGCAACTTCTAAAATCTCCTCTTCAAGTTTTACCCCCTCAGCTCCTACCTCGCGGAAACCACCAGAGCCGATGATGGCGGCTTGAATGCCGCGCTGGCCGCATTGGCGCAGGGCGTCGGCGATGAAAGGTGCTGGGATCAGAACTGCAGCCAGGTCAACGGGATTGGGCACTTCGAGCACATTGGTGTAGATAGGGCGTCCCAGCAATTCGCCACCCTTTATGTTGACGAAGTGCACTGCGCCCTGATAGTTGCTGCGTATCAGGTTGTTGGCTAGACCATATCCCAATTTGTTGGGATCAGGGGATGCGCCGATGACGACAACGCCTTGGGGGTTGAAAAAGGGAATGAGAGATGAGTCGGTTGGCATGATGAAATATATTACCACTAAGGATACCGAGAGCACAAAGAATTCAAAAGGGGTCTATGGGAATCGTCGTGGGACTATCCAGATGTAGGGGTGAGTGAGGTGCTCCGCACCCCACTCACCCCTACATCTGGGGGATCACCTCGAGATTTCATAGAGACTCTTCAAATGGGTTATCTTTGTGCCCTTGGTGGTTTACTATATATAGAATTTTTCTTTATCTACCTCTTCCCTTAAAATTTGTAACTCTTCCTCACTGGGCGGCGGGTTCTCCTTGACCTCGTCAGCGAGTAGCAACTCAAAACCAGTACAGTCGAGCACTTCCTCCACTTTGACTCCAGGTTGGGTCGCCAGCAGCATCATGCGCTTGGACTCGGGATGAAAGCCCAAAAGAGCTAAATTGGTGACTACGCGGTACGGTCCGGTGTTTGGTGGCAGCCCAGCAGCTTCCCGCGTTCCGGGGCCGGTAAGATAACCTGGCGTGGTGATAAAGTCCACCTTGGGGATGAAGCGACGTTTGTCGTGGCGCATGATGGCGATGGTCTGCCAGCAGTGCGAACCGACATCGTTGCCGCCACCGCTACCTGGCAGACGCACTTTGGGTTTGTAGAAGTCTCCAATCACCGTGCTATTGAGATTGCCATACGGATCAATCTGCGCGCCACCAATAAAGCCATATTCAATAAGGCCGCGTCCGGCTGCCTCGATGACATCCAGGATGCCTAATGCTGATAACGCTTTGTGGAAAGTGCGCCGCCCCCCTACAGCCACAGGCAAATCGTCCAGGATGGCGCCCATGCCGCCAAACTCGAAGATAGTGGTCAGATTGGGGGCGTGCATCTTCTGCGCCAGGGATGCCGCCAGCATAGGGATGCCAGTACCGATAAATGCCGTGCTGTTATCGGTCATCAAACGCGAGGCGGTACAGATCAACATTTCGGTGGGGTTGTAGTTATTTTCTGTCATCGGCTTATCCTCGGCTCGGTACGATATCTTGGAGATGCTGGATGTGTTCTTCACCGATCAACTCCAGATATTCCTGGTGATCCTTGATATTGTAGATATATTTTTCCAGATATTCCTGGGTTGTCTCTGGCTTTTTGGAGACCTCAGCCCAATGCTGGATGTGCTCTTCATCCCGCTCGTACAAGTAGCACATTTCCCCAGGATGTGACGCGAAGGGCGCGTGCACTACGGCATCTACCAGGTAGTATGGAATGATAGTGCGGTCTGGCTGGCGGCGGATCTCATCGGTAGGGATGATCTCCTCGGCGCTGACGATCAGTGTTTTGCACGCCCGCGACATCTCATAAGCAAAACCGGTGATGCCATCGATCTGGCAATTCCCGTATTTGTCCGCGCGATGCACGTGGATGATGCCCACGTCCAGGATCAATGCCGGCACCAGGGCGATGGGATCACCGGTGAAGGGACATTCCACCAGCTTGCCTGCGCTGTAATTAAAGGTATCTGTGCCTAGCATAGATCGCACTGGGATGAAGGGCACGCCCATAGCCGCAGCTTTGAAGCGCCACACCAGCGCACCATTACTCCACTCGACGATCTTCTCAACCCGACCAGCATCGATCTCACGACGGATTACATGCGAGATGCCGTACAACTCCAGGCCGATATAAGTGAAGTCGATCTCTTTTACCAAACCCGCGGCCAATAACACATCTGATTCATACACCCCCTGACCGACCAGGCGCAGGTTCTTGATATTCTGGCGGATAATCTCTTTGACGATGGACATTGGGCAGCGCACTGAGCCATAGAGCTCCGTGCCGATGAAATCTCCCTCGTGAATGAATTGGCTGACTGCCTCCGCATCCGTCATGCGTTTATCGGTGAGGCTCTTGGATTTTGCCCGATTCCAATCTCGAAATGCGTTGATGTCTGGCGGTTGAAGAATGTCTCCGATGCCCGCTTGAAGTATCTTCATTGTACTCTCCTTTGGTTGTTTTCCATCGATGCAAGTTCTAAAGCTTAAGATCCCATGATAGGGGTGTGCGCGGTGCAGAGCCACAGCGCACACCCCTATCATGGGAAATACCGTTTTTGGGTAAATTCATAATTCCCAACTCACCATTCCCAATTGCTCAGGGATAAATGAATCCCGCAAACCGTCCTGGGGCAAGATATTCCATACCGCTGCCATCGAAGCGCACCTTTACCAGGGACGCATTGCCCCAATCATCGCCGCGCACTTCAATGATCAAAGTTTCGTCATCCAGCCAGCCCATGGGCTGCACCATGTTTGCGCTGGGATCACCGACAACGCCCCCTAGAAGATGATCTTCGATTTCTGTGATGAATTGCCCTTGAATATCGACAATCACCACCTTGGAATGGAAATCGGGCACCTCGGCCATCAACCAGCCTGCGCCTTCCATCCAGGCCACGTACTGGTTGTCAGGCGAGAAGACCACATAGCCAGCCCCACGGTCACTGGATGTGTTGATGGGGATATCGATCCCTACAGTAGTATACAGGTTGTATAGCGTCAATTTCGGGTTTTCGCCGTGCACAAAGCCATTATCCGCTTCGGCGTATGCCACCCATGTGAGGTCGGGAGAAAGCCCCACGGGGTTGAAATCATCTGCCAGATAGAGGTTCTCACCACCACCGCTGGTCAGATCTAAATAATACAATCCTTTGTGCGGAGGAAAGACAATATCACCGCCAATGCCGAAAGGCATCAGCGAATACCACACCCCCTGAGGCTCATCGTTGGCGGCCTGCACAGCCAAGGGGATGATGGCGAAAATCTCCGGGTCACTTCGCTCCCAAACCCAGCTCGCTCCCCCACCTTGTATCGTGCGGGCATAGACATGGCTGACCAAGGCATCGTTGATCCAATCTGTGGTGACGTATGCGAAGGCAGACTGCCCGGGGGCGCCGCGTAGGTAGGTCACTTCGACTCCGGTGATGAAATCGCTGATCTGCCCGTTGAGATTTTGCTTGATCTTTGGCACATCATCGAAAGCATGGTAAATCACGGGCATGTTGATCACCGCATCGGGTGCGCCTCCCGCAACGTGAGCAATTCCTCCTGGGAGGCCGCCTGGATTTAGCCCAGGGGTTTGCAGAACCGCGACCGATTGACCCTGGGCGTTGTAAACTGTCAGAGTGTTGGAATCGCCGGACATGGTGAAAAAACCGCTCGGTTGGTATGGGTTTGCTGCTGTAGTTGGCGTTGGGGGTGTGCTAGTGTTGGTAGGTTTTTGGGTGGGATATTCAGTTGGTGGGGGTGCTAGAGGTTGCTCTTCAGGCTGAACAGGGAGTGCCGTAGGTTCCGATGGCTGAGTTAATTGCGATACCAAATTGCATGCCAGGCTCGCTGATAACAGCACAGCCAGGATGATGTGCCAATATGATCGCTTCATGGGGTCCTCCTAAACAGGAACCTGGGTCAAACGTGTTTGATACTATGAAGAGTTACGCACTTGAAGCGGATTGGGCTGGGAATAGGGGGTGGGGGCTTCACCTCCACCCCCTATTCCCAGCCATTTTCTCGCTGAACAGCGTAAGTCCTAATGATTTTATCATTCGATGCCTACCGTCACGGTTTGCACGAATTGGACTGGAAAAGCGTAGCAATCCTGACCAATTGAATGCCAGGCGATTTCCTTTTTGTTGATGAGTGCCCTTTTGGGGGGCTGCGGTAAGTAGAGTTCGATCTGCCCCTG
The DNA here is from genome assembly GCA_964458115.1 of uncultured Anaerolineales bacterium. Taxonomy (GTDB): domain Bacteria; phylum Chloroflexota; class Anaerolineae; order Anaerolineales; family UBA11858; genus NIOZ-UU35. Next base: position 32,948 of record CAYWIC010000014.1, read on the forward strand.
AGATTTTCCAGGCCGTTCAAGCTGCAAATGGACTCCTTCGGAGTTGGTCGCTAACCATTGAGCGACTTCTAATCCCTGAGAAATGTGCAAATCGCTGCCCAAATAAACAGGAACATCTTTGGGTTTCGGTCTCAAGGATAGTAATCTCACCCCGTGGGGCGGGATTGCGCCCAGGTTCAGCGAACCACCTGAAACCCAGCCCGAAGTTCCTTCCCAAAAGAAGCGCGAGAGATATCCTCGGTTGGGGGCAAGATCAAATTTCTCTAACGGCAAACTGACATCTGTTGACTGATCTTCCCAGTTGAAGACTGCCAGCAGATGCCAGGGTCCGGTTTCATTCTCCAAATCCAAACGCAGGAGACGGGGCATGGGCGCATCGAACCAGTCCATGACGCGTAGTGCTTGCCCTGTCCCCAAAGGGGATGTCGAAGGATCAATCAACGGCAGGAGTTGTTTGGCGATTTGCAGGCGATCTGGAGGCAGGTGGGGCAGGTCATCAGAGAGTAGGAGCGCGCCGCCGGTCAATGCGATGGCCGTGGCCAAAGATTGAATCTCCGGTAGAGTGAGTTCTGAGTCTGGCCGGATGAGCAGGCAGTCAGGATCATTGACCCACCAGCGACTGTGCATGGATGCGCGTGTGAGCGTGTTCAGCAAAGCATTGCGGGTGGATGGTAGCGGCGTCTCGTCCCGGACAGGGGCTTCGAAACCCATTTCTTTGGGCATCCAACGGGGGGCTACATCGGCCCCAATGCGCATGGCATCGACCAGGCCGATGGCTGAACCCAGTGGGCAGCCGCAGCCCAGCAGTTCTACGTCTGGCCCTACTGCCTGACGGATTGCTTCCAGCCCCATGCGCAGGACTTGGGCACGCGTCTTGGTGCGGTCGCGGAAGCGCCCCTTGAGGGCTGCAGCATAAAGGAAGTCTAGCTTCAAGTAAAGGTACCCCCATTCTTTGGTAGCTGTGCGTACAACATCACAAGCGTATGCCATTGCATCGGGATGGGTCAGGTCGAGGGCTTTGTTGAAGTTGTTCCATACAAACCCGGCATTGACAGGCAGCCCCCAGCGATTGCGTAGCAACCAGTCACGACGGTTATTCGCCAGCTTCGATTTCGAATGCACGATAAAGGGCGCCAGCCAGAGACCTGGGGTAAATCCTGCTTCACGGATTTCTTGCGCCAGGGGCGCGACTCCATTGGGGAACCCAGGGTCGAAATCAAACCAGTCGCCGATTTGGGCTTCGAAACCATCGTCGATTTGGATCAAATCTAAGGGAACGGAATCCTGAGTTTCTGTGGCCGCATTTAAATTGGCGCGGATTTTCGTTTCAGAGATGTCCTGGTAGAAGTGATACCAGGAGCACCAGCCAGTGGCGACCTGCGATGTGCGGCGTGCGACGCCATTCTCTCGTGCTACAGCTTCCAAAAAGGTTGCTAGAGGGTCAGGCGCGTCGATCTCGACAAACTGAATAACAGCCCAATCGGTGGCCATCATCGCACCAGGGTCAAGTTGGGCCATGTCGCCGTTGGCCCACATGCGCAGGGCGGGGTAGAGCGGCTCGTCAATGCGTGCCAGCAGCGAACCAAAGTGCTGTTTTTGGGAGAGAAAGCCCGCCAGTATGCCACTTCGGTGATCGCGGTCACCGAGTACGCCGAACATATCGCTGGCAAAATAGCCGGGTTTCTTAGGGATCGGCGTCCCAGGGTTGTGCCACATAGGCGCGGTCAAAAAACCCAGGCGAGTCCTTTGATAGGTATCCTGAGTTCTGAAGGTACCAGTGTGCGACCAAGATTGCCAGCCGCTGGAGAAGAAAGCCAACTCTCCAGGGTCAGAGTGTGGACGGATGACACCGCGGTCGCTGGGGGGTAGGGATGATTTCAGGATGATAGGCCCAGCTTGAGGTAGAATCTGTTTTTTTGGGAAAAATCCCGCCGAGAGCATTTCAATTTGCTCGATGCGCAGTGGTTTAGTCCCCTGGTTGCTGATTTCTGCCATCCATATTAGCAATGGATGTTGCTCTGGGAGGGCGAACGTAATCGTGAGAGCCAGGCCGTTTTTGTCGGGTGGGATAACCACGCTCAGTTGTTGGAGATATCCATGCGGGGATGAAACCCGTTCTGGGGTTGTGACTTGGCAATTTCGCCATATTCTCCCCGCGGACAGTTTTTTCCGTCTACGGCGATAGCGAACGCGCTGCGTAACACCATCTAAAAAGGGGCCATCCTTGTGGGAACTGTATAAACTCCAAGATGCGGTGTCTGGGTTGACCGTAAATTGGAGCTGCGATGTTTTTAGAGTGTAAATCATGAGCAGAGGAATGTTTGAAGGTTATTCGTTTCCTGAGAATTGCCTTGTTTCGATGTTAGTAGGAGTTTTGCACTTGAAGCGGATTGGGCTGGGAATAGGGGGTGGGGGCGAAGCCCCACCCCCTATTCCCAGCCATTTTCTCGCTGAACTGCGTAAGTCCTTATTAGTAAACAAACTTAAATTATTCCTGCGACTGTAACAACCGCAATAGAGATTGTCTTGCTAGCAAGTCGGTATTGATCATACCTAAGACAATTTTCCCTTCTACCACAGGCATAGCGGAAATCTCAAAATGTTCGAGCTTGCGCACTAACTCGAGGATGGTGTCGCTTGGGCAGGCAGAGATGACCTCTCGTGTCATTATCTCAGCCAGGGGTTGGTCATCGGGGTGCCCAAGCGCGGTAGCGCGAGTGATATCCCAGCGAGTCAGTACACCTGCAAGTGTTTCATTTGCCCCAACCACGGCCAGAATTGAACTGGCTTCTTCGATCATCTGTGAAGCGGCCTGCTGGACTGAGCAAGCAATCTCGATGGTGGGTATTGGAGCCATGATGTCGGCGGCGGTACGGTCGCTCTCGCTGGCGGCGATGCGGCGCACGCTAATTACTTCGGCGGCCTCGCAGGGTAGCATATCAGCATCCGCAGACAAGAGATCGATCAATTCGACCATGTTATTCCGAATAACATCTTCGCGATAGAACTCCGCTGCGACCAGGCGTTTCTCTGCGAGTTCTGATAATGCATCGGCGTGTTCGATAAGCCAACCATCAACAGCTTCATCATCACCAAGCATGGTATCTGGAATTCTTAGTTGGTCTGGCGTTTTGATCAGATGTTCCTGGGCAGCGAAGATCACCCCGCCTGAGTTGACCAGGTAATCCGTGGCAATCAATACCCCACGCTCACGGTAGACGGCCCGCTCCATGCGTGCACGGGCAGCTTTGCGCTCCGCTAACGGTGAGTACGTGTTGGCGCCCTCGATGCTGACCGACCACTGGCCCATACGGTCAACCGTCATGGATGGGTTGGTGGAGGGGTCGGTATCGAGATAGTGCGCAATGGGTGCGGCAGGGATCAGGCAAAAGGCTGATTCGCGCAGCAGGTCGTTGGGGTCAGTTGAATACTTCACTGGCAGGCGACCTTCGGATGTGATCATATCGTTGTAATATCGACGGGTTACCAGTCCATGTTCCTGCCACATCTGGAAGAGTTTATCAGTATCTAGGCCTTCAGGGTTGTAAAGGTATCCCAGGTAGTCGCTGATCCCAGTCACCCGCGCCGCGGGGATGCGTTCCTTCAAAATGCGCGCCGCATGGGCACCCACGGCTCCAAAACCTTGAATGAGCACAGTCAGTTGGTTCGCAGGCGGAAGCTTGAAATTGGCGAATTGGGGAATACCGCGCAGCCGAGGCATTTCTTCTAGTAGAGCTTGCAAGGCTATGATACAGCTTCCTGCTGCGGCCCCTAGTTCATCGATGCGGTTACCGCCCATATCGACCGGTTTGGAAAGCGCGTTATCGAGGCCGTTTTCAATGGCGATGGTCTTCATGTCGGCGTCGTTAGTGCCCACATCTGGCCCGGGCAAGTAGATATCGCGATAACGGTAAATCAGCCTCGCGAAGCCGCGCACGACGGCAGTATGGTCCTCGGGGGTCAGCCGATCAGCCACAATCCCAGATTTACCTCCTCCATAGGGTAGGTTGGCAGCCGCATTTTTGAGAGTCATGCCTCGGGCCAAATTGTGGATTGCGGCCGGTGTTACATCCGGCAGCATACGGATTCCACCCATAGAGGGTTGACCCATGGCCAAGTTATCCACCACCAGATAGCCACCTATTTCCATGGGCGCTTCTTCATCCCACATGCAGACCACCAGTCGCGGACCCAGAGCATCCACTTCGATATCCAGGCGCGCCAATCGATCTACATCCAAGGGACCGAACTCAATGAAGCGTTTGCTGCCATCCCTGATAAGACGGTTTTCGAAGGTCTGCTCGGGGAGGCGTTCTTTTAGGAACGATTCCATTCGTTTTGGGATCATAGGGAACTCCAGAAATCGGTTGCTAATGAGGGGTGATCAGCAATCAATGACGATTATTGATTGCTGATCATAGTTCATTGTTTACTTGTGAAGATTTTGCGCCGCGATAAATGACAAACCCTTCTCGGTGAGCATCTGAGCAGAGGAATTGCAGGCGTCAACTTTGTCGAGGAAATTGCGTTCCATGGCATCCCAGTCGCCCGTTTCGATGACTTCGCTTTTATCACGGAAATAATCCAGGATATCAGATTGATACTCGCGCTGCTGCTCAGTTTCGGGAAGACCGCCCTCGTGTTTGGCAGAGATATTGGGAACGTGATCGGCAAGATCTATCAGTTCCTCTCGACGATCATAGGGTTGGATGACGATGGATTTCCAGGTTTCGGTGATATGATGCTCAAACCGTACAACATCTTCAAAGCCTAAAGCTTTACGGAACTGAGCTGTAATCTCCATGGTTTCATTGTTGACCGAGTTGGACCAATTGAAACCGATCAATGGGGAGGTTCCGTCATCACGGCTAAAGAGTTGGGCACCGATCAGCGTCCAGAAAGCTGCATAAGGATTGTCATTGCCCATGAAGACCGAGATCTTGAAATTGATATCCACACCCAAACGGTAGAGCAAGTAACCGACCAGAACGGTGCCTGGGTTGATGTTGAGTACTTCACGCAAGCCATACTCGGTATAGTAGTACAGGAACTCGTCAAGCCATTTGAGTGCGTGCCCATTGGGCTGGCCAACACCTCCGAAGTAGCCTGTGATGGTTTCCGGTCCGCCCAAGTGGATGTTCGAGCCATCAGTACCCTTGGTATCTAAGGTTTCCACGAATGAGCAGCCCATGATGTCCAACGCAGCAATGATGGCAGGCAGATCTCCATCTTCCTCAGACTCGTTCATTTTGCGGACGGCGATGAAACGGCCAGGAATAAGCGTGCGTTCTTTTGTGGCTCGTTCTGCCATCACTCGAATCCAGGGGAAGTATTGCAGCGCCGAAACTTCCAACGTGACAGCGAAATCATCCTGAAAGCTCATTCCGGTAGCTTTATCGCCGAGAATTTTCTTGCGATATTCTTCTACGGTAGCGAATGCGCCCTGATCGCGCTGTTCCATCAGCCAATGCAGATCTTTGAGATGATCGGGTTGTACAGCTTCGACTTTCTTGAGTAGATTCTCTAGTTTGCGCGCTTCACGGTGTTTGGCATTGATCTCTTCAGGTGTGCCGTATTTAGCAACCACTTCGAGGAAATCTTTCATCACGCGTGAATCCGGATTGAGTAAGACGTTATTAATCTCATCTAGTCGAGAGGCGGGAATTTTCAATCTTTCAAGTAATTCACTCATTCGTAGTTCCTTTTCTGATTTCTGTTCATTGATAACTGAATACTATCAACAGATCACTTCAGTAAATCTAGCAGTTCGTCGTACTCGTCATCCTTAATGGTGAACCAGTTCTCTGGCGCAGGGAAGGTCTTGTCGCCAACTTCGTCGACATATTGCTTCAGTCCATTGAGAAGGACTTCACCAGCATTGCCGAAAACCTTGGCCATACGGGGTTTGAACTTGGGGTAAAGGCCGAACATATCATGGTAGATCAGCAGCTGGCCGTGGGCATCGGGACCAGAGCCCAAGCTCATGATGATGCAATCCTCGGCGCGGTCGGTGATGATCTTGGTAACCCGGTCGGGAACCATCTCTAAGAGAATGGCGAATGCCCCAGCATTTTCTAGCGCTTTGGCATCATCGATGATCTTCTTTGCTTGGGTAGCACCCCTTCCCTGGACGCGGAATCCTCCCAAAGCAGCTGCGCTCTGTGGGGTCAGACCCAAATGACCGATAGCAGGGATGCCGGCACTGACAATGCCTTCGATACGGTCCGCCATTTCGGCGCCACCTTCTAATTTGATCGAGTCGCACGAAGCCTCGGCCATAAAGCGGCCAGCGCTTCGGATGGCGGTTTCCACACTGGGCTGGTAACTCATATAGGGCATATCACCCACCAAGAAAGCCAGAGGAGCACCCCTGCGCACAGCTTGGGTGTGGCGGATCATATCATCCATCGTGACCGGAAGGGTTGAGTCGTATCCTAGCATGGTCATCCCCAGGCTATCCCCCACCAAGATCATATCAATTCCGGCCTGTTCTTGGAAATATGCCGTGGGGTAGTCGTAACAAGTCAGCCAGGAGACCGGTTCTCCATTGGCTACTTTGTTGAAAAGTGTGCGGATGGTGACTTTCTTGCGTTCAGACATCTTCTTTGCCTCCATAGTTGAATTGAAATAAAAACCGACAGGGCATATTTCCTGACGGTTGGATTTGTAAATCTGTTTGCGGCATCAGCATCTCATGCATAATGAAAATTCCACTAAGGATTAGTGAACATGAGAAAAATGCGAAATTATTTAAGATGAAAAAGTCCATTGATTTTATTGTACGTGAAAGCGAGTTGGAGCGCAATATATGCTACGTCATAATTTTGGAGGAGATAATGTCACGAGCAGGGTTCATTCCAATGAAAGCATCCCAGATCAGATATTGTGTTTTTCGTCAATATCGTGACAAAAATAACTTGTCGAATGTGTATAATTTAGTGATAATGGTGCTTGGTAATATACTACTTGTATACCTATCCAAGTTGCTCGATTTCACGGATCGCATCTTTTGGATAGTTTTGTTTGTGTTTCAGGGGCGGGGCAAATGATTGTAGTGGCCGCCTCCTTTATTGAGGACAATAGCTTGTTAGGTGTAATCGCAACACTATGAGCAAAAAGGTGTGATGCTCTCAACAAGCATGAAGAAAAAAACCCTAAAGAAATTACTTTAATAGGAGAAAAATATGACGGCTAAACTCATTGATGGCAAAGCCATTGCTGCGAAAGTGCGCGCACAGGCTGCTGAAGATACTGCCGAGATAGTGGCAAAAGGATTTACCCCCCCAGGCTTGGCTACCGTTCTGGTTGGCTCTGATCCAGCCTCGGAAGTATACGTTGGCATGAAACAACGAATGTGCAAGAAGTTGGGGATGGAATCTTTCAGCTACCCTCTTCCAGAAGATTCTACTCAAGAAGAGGTTGAGAAGCTGGTCAAACAATTGAATGAAGACCCCAAGGTGAATGGTATTTTGGTGCAGTTGCCGCTCCCTTGGCACCTTGACGACGAAGCTGTTCTCAGGACGATCAGTGTCGAGAAAGACGTCGATGGCTTCCACCCCATTAATATGGGACGCCTGGCTCAGAAGGGCCGAGAGCCCTTGTTCGTACCCTGCACCCCGGATGGCTGCATCTATCTCTTGGATGAAGTGGGAGTAGAACTGGAAGGCGCGAACGCAGTGGTTTTGGGTCGCTCGAATATTGTCGGGATGCCTGCCGCCCTACTGCTGGTCAAGCGCAATGCAACCGTGACGATCTGTCACTCCCGAACCAAGAACTTGGCTGACATTTGCGCTGAAGCCGATGTCCTTATCGCCGCCGTCGGTCGCGTCGAAATGGTCAAGAAGGATTGGGTCAAGCCCGGCGCTGCAGTGATCGACGTTGGCACACACCGCATTGATGACGATACCAAGGAAAAGGGTTATTACCTGACTGGCGATGTGGCTTACGATGAGGTCAAGGATGTCGCGGGTTGGATTTCGCCATCTCCTGGTGGTGTTGGTCCGATGACCATCGCGATGCTGATGCGCAATACTGTGCGAGCGGCGAAAATTGCACACGGATTGATTGAGGTTTAGAAGAAATGAGCAAAATGCAAATTTGCTCATTTGCTGTTATGGAATAATGCCCACCTGACTTTTTTTACGGAAAGGAAACTCCCCATGTCCAGATATAGAAACGCAAAGATTGATTTCACCCCCATTCCGCTCGAACTGAAGCACCCTGTCCCCTCGGACATCGAGATTGCCCAGGCACAGCAGCCTCACTTGAAAACTGTAACCACCATTGCTGATGAAGTTGGCATTCTGCCCGAAGAACTCGAAATGTACGGCAATTTTAAGGCCAAGGTTCGCCTCGAAATCCTCGATCGCCTAAAGGATGTTCCCGATGGAAAGTACATCGATGTGACTGCCATTACGCCAACCCCCTTGGGTGAAGGAAAAAGCACCACCATGGTTGGTTTGAGTGAAGCATTGGGCGCTCACACTGGCAAGAATGTATTTACAGCCATTCGCCAACCATCTCAGGGTCCGACCTTTGGCATCAAGGGTGGTGCCGCTGGTGGTGGCTACAGCCAGGTTGTCCCCATGGAAGACTTCAACCTGCACCTGACCGGCGATATTCATGCCATTACTGCTGCCAACAACCTTTTGGCCGCGGCCATTGATACCCGCATGTACCATGAATCCCGCCAGAGTGACGAAGCCCTTTTCCGGCGCTTGTGCCCACCAGCTAAGGATGGCAGCCGAAAATTCGCATTACCCATGATCAAACGTCTTCAGAAATTGGGCATCGATAAGACCGATCCCAACGATTTGACCGAGGAAGAAATCTCCCGCTTCGTACGCCTCGACATTGACCCCGAAACCCTGACCTGGCGCCGCGTAGTCGACATCAACGACCGCATGCTGCGCGGAATCACCATCGGTCAAGGCCCTAAGGAGATTGATGCCGATCGCCAAACCGGCTACGACATTACCGTCGCCAGCGAGATCATGGCTATCCTGGCCCTGACCACCGACCTGGCTGATATGCGCAAGAAGTTTGGCGATATCGTCGTCGCAACCAGCAAGGCTGGCGAAGCCGTAACCGCCGAGGATATCGGCTGTGCTGGTGCCATGACCGTCTTGATGAAGGACGCCATCATGCCCACATTGATGCAGACCCTTGAGGGCACTCCTGCCTTTGTCCACGCAGGACCTTTCGCCAATATCGCTCACGGTAACAGTTCCATCATTGCCGACCGCATTGCCCTCAAATTGGCCGATTATGTGGTCACAGAGTCTGGCTTTGGTGCCGACATCGGCATGGAGAAATTCTTCAATATCAAGTGCCGCTATTCCGGGCTAATCCCCAGTTGTGTGGTTTTGGTTGCCACGGTACGTGCCCTCAAGATGCACGGCGGTGGCCCTGCTGTAAAGGCAGGCGCTCCCCTAGCCCCCGAATACACCGAAGAAAATCTCGAATTACTTGAAGCTGGCGGTTCCAACTTGACAGCCCACATTGAAAATGCCAAACGCTTTGGCATCCCCGTAGTCGTGGCTGTCAACAGCTTCAAAGATGATACCCCCGCTGAAGTGGAATTGGTCCGCAAGATGGCTATCGAGGCTGGCGCTGAAGATGCGGTTGTCTCTCGCCACTGGATGGAAGGCGGTAAAGGTTCGATTGATCTCGCAAACGCCGTTGTGGCTGCCTGTGAGAAACCCAGCGACTTCAAATTCCTCTACCCCCTAAAGGGCACGACCATCAAAGAAAAAATTGAGATCATTTGCAAGGAAATCTACGGCGCTGATGGTGTCGAGTACTCCGAAGAAGCTGAGAAGTTGATCGAACTTTACACCAAACTTGGCTTCGACGAATTGCCCATGTGCATGGCTAAGACTCACCTGAGCATCAGCCACGATCCGCTGCTCAAGGGTCGCCCCACGGGTTTCACCGTACCGATCCGCGATATCCGCGCCTCGGTGGGTGCTGGCTTCCTGTACCCGCTGGTTGGCCAGATGTCCACCATGCCCGGCCTGCCTACTCGACCCGTTTACTACGATGTAGATCTGGACTTGGAGACCGGCCGCGTGGTTGGCTTGTTCTAAGTAAATCCATCTCGAAATTAGACCCTAAAGGTTTTGCTCCATTGCTCCGCTCGGAGTGCTGCGCAAAAGCCTTTAGGGTCTTTTGTTTTTATCGATTATAATAAGACACGTTTTGTAGGAATTTGATGAATCCCGCATGGAAATATGGAGCTTTGATGACCTCACAGCAGCTAAACCTAGGGGATCTAAAACCGGTACTCGAACAACACGCCCCAGGTGGGCGAAGCCAACTACTGCCGGCTCTTTGGTCCGCCCAAAATATGTATGGCCATTTGTCCGAACCCGTTGTGGTTGCCATCGGTAAGGCGCTCAAAGTTCCTCTGGCCGATATATATGGGGTCATTGAATTCTATACCATGTTCTATCAAGAACCTGTGGGAGAGACCATGGTGCGAATTTGCGTCAGCCCAGTTTGCACCCAGCGGGGGAGTAGAGAAATTCTCGAGAGCGTTTGTGAACATTTCGAGATACAGCCAGGTGGAACGACTGTGGACGGGAAATTTTCAGTTGAAGCAGTGGAATGTTTGGGATTATGTGATTTTGCGCCTGCGGCCCTGGTGAGGGATGTTCCGGTCTCCGTTCAGGCTGGTTCAACCCCCCCAAGCTGGATCCTGTCACCAAACCCGGCTCCCTTGGGCCATTTGGAGGGAGATCCCTACTGGTTGTTGGGCAGTTGCGGTCAAGTCGATCCTGCCGAAGTTGCTGCCTATGAAGGTTGTGGGGGCTTCATGGGCTTGAAGAGAGCTTTGCAGAATTCCCCTGAGTTTGTCATTGACGAGATGACCAAATCTGGACTTCTAGGCCGGGGTGGGGCAGCTTTCCCCACCGGCCAGAAATGGAAGTTCGCTGCCCAGGCAATAGGTGAACCAAAATACATGGTCTGCAACGCCGATGAATCCGAGCCAGGCACATTCAAGGACCGTGTGCTCATGGAAGGCTATCCCATGTCGATTATCGAGGGCATGATCATCGCCGCGTATGCGGTTGGTTCTCATCAAGGTTATCTCTACATCCGTGGTGAATATATACGGGCGCAGCGCATCATGCTGAACGCCTTGGAAAATGCTCGGGCAACAGGATATCTCGGAAAGAACATATTGGATACAGGCTTTGACTTTGATATCGAAATGCGTTCGGGTGCGGGTGCCTATGTGTGCGGGGAAGAGACTGCCTTGTTTGAATCCATCGAGGGCAAGAGAGGCTTCCCTCGGTTGAAACCACCCTACCCTACAGATCAAGGATTATTTGGTAAACCCACCGATATCAATAATGTCGAAACCCTGTGCGCGGCCACCTGGATCATGGCCAATGGCGCTGAAGCCTTTCGATCCTTGGGTACCGAGGACTCAACTGGCACGAAAGTATTCTGCCTCTCTGGGGATATCGCAAAACCCGGTGTTTATGAGTTGCCCCTAGGCATCACCTTGGGAGAACTAATCCACAAAGCCGGTGGTGTAGAAGGCGAACTGCGCGGCGTACTGATTGGTGGAGCTGCAGGTACCTTCGCAGGACCTGATGACCTAGACTTGGAATTGAGTTTTGAAGGTCTGGCTGAGAATAAATATTTCCTGGGTTCAGGGGTGATCAATGTGATCAACACCGAGCGCGATATGAAAGAGATCCTATATAGCCTTGCTCACTTCTTTGCGCATGAATCCTGTGGGAAGTGTTTTCCTTGTCAATTGGGTACCCAGCGACAATTGGAGATCATGGAAAAAGCTGTCCAGGGACAACTCACCAATGCTGATCTAGTTGCCCTGGAAGATGTCGGTTTTGCCATGGCTGAGACATCGATCTGCGGTGTCGGGCAAATGGCTTCCACGGCTATTCTGTCTGCTTGGGAAAAATGCCCAGATGTCTTCGGATTGGAAGAAAGCTTCGATGGACAAACATAACCCCGGGGCAGTGCCAGCTGAATGGCACGAATACAAAGATGGCTGGCATCAAGCGGACGGCGAGGTTATCGAAGAAGCCTTGATCACAATCTATGTCAATGGTACAGAACTGGTTACCATTATGGGGTCTCCGCTGCAGCAGGATGCCTTTGCCCTTGGGTTTATGAAGAACGAAGGTTTGATCGATAGCCTTGATGAGGTTGAGATTCTCTTCGTGAGCGAGTTGGGCTGCTGTGTGGATGTCTGGCTGAACAGGGAGTTCGAGAAGCCCGAACGAGTGATCATCACCAGTGGATGTGGTGGCGGTGTGACCTTCGACGACCCTAGGGTTGGTATTGACCCTGTCGAGAGCGATATGCGCCTGGAACCGAGTCAACTTAGGGATGCATTCCGACGACTTCAACCGCCCAATAGTTTGTATGCGCGTTCACGTGGCGTGCATGCCGCCGGGTTGTTTGATCCAATAACGACGAAAATGGTTGCCATCGTCGAAGACGTTGGTCGTCATAACACGATCGACAAGATTTCTGGTATCTGCTTGCAGGAAGATATAGATCCCAGTGGTCGCGTTCTATTAGTCACTGGGCGTATTTCCTCAGAGATGCTTCGCAAGGCAGCGGTGATGGGTTGTCCGATGGTCGCCTCTCGCACATCCCCTACTTCAATTTCTATTGAGATGGCACGTGCTTGGAATCTCACCCTAATAGGATATGTCCGATCTGGCAGGATGCGTGTATTCAGTTGTCCTGAACGGGTGAATTCATTGGATAAGATAGCAGCGCTTGATATTGGTATAACCGAGTAGAGTAAAGAAAGAGTCTTATGTCTGAAGAATACGTGCAACTAACCATCGATGGCACCCCCATCAGTGTCCCAACCGGAACATCGCTATTGGATGCCGCTAAAGATGTTGATGCTGAAATCCCTGTGCTGTGCTATTTTGCCCATACCACCTCAAATGGGTTATGTCGTTTGTGTGTCGTCGAGGTCGAAGGCGCGCGCATGTTACAGGCTGCCTGCGTGGTTGAAGCTCAAGATGGCGCTGTGGTGCACACCCGCTCTCCGAAAGTGGAGCGCGCCAGACGGACGATCTTAGAAATGTTGGTTTCGACTGTAGATATCTCAGAAAGCCCCGAATTGCAAGAAATGGTTGTGGATTACGAGTGTTTTCCTGAGCGTTTTGAGGGGGGCAAGAAGCGCAACCCGGCAATAATTGATGATAATCCGGTATATTTACGGGACTACTCCCAGTGTGTGATGTGCTGGCGTTGCGTGCAGGTCTGTGCTGACGATGCCCAATTCACATACGCCCTCAATTTTAGCGGCCGCGGCTTCGATACGCAGATTGCTACCTTTTTCGACAAGCCGCTAACAGAAACTACTTGTGTCTTTTGCGGCAACTGTATAGGGGTCTGCCCCACAGGTGCCCTGAAAGCCAAGCGCGAGCATCTCATTGAGCAGGGTGTTGCTCCGGAGAAAGTGATGGAGTTTACGCGATTGAAGGGGAAAAAGAAAAAAGCGAATTCAAAGAAGAATTGATGTCATGGCCATGGGCCCGCCTTCGGCGTGAGCCGAAGCCAAAGGCTGCCAGCGAAGAATCTCTAGAAGTTTGATATCATGGATGCTTCGCTCAGCATGACAATTACATCGAGAAATCCAGAAAATCCGTGAGATCCGTGTCCAATAAAAAATTCCCCGCCAATCAAATCGACGGGGAGTTTTGATTAATACAACAGAATATGACCCTTCCCCGTCTGAAAAGTGATTTTTGTTAGATATGCAGATAGCACTATTGGGATAGAATTTATTTTGATTACTCAGCCATAGCATCGCAAATTCATCAAATTTGGCTGAGTAATTCCCTTTTCTCCATTGAAAATTTGCACCAATTAAGGAGAGATTATGGAAGAAGCTTTGCAAACCATCTTTTCAAATTTCGAAGGGAAACGTGATGAGATCATCCCAATTTTGCAAAAGGTGCAGGAGAGTTACACTTTTTTGCCCGAAGACTCAATGCGGGAGATCGCCAAATTTACGCGCGTCCCAGAGAGCGATATTTTTGGGGTAGCGACATTTTACGCCCAATTTCGCTTTGAACCAACCGGACGCAATCACATATGTGTCTGCCGAGGGACGGCTTGCCACGTGCGGGGGGCACCCGCAATCTTGGAAGAGGTCACTGACAACGTCGGGCTTGATGGCGAAGGCACAACCGAAGATTTAGAGTATACGGTCGAGACGGTAGCTTGCATCGGCTGTTGTGCCCTAGCCCCAGCGGTGACCTATAACGAAGAAGTTCACGGCAACCTGACCAAGAACAAGGTCCGTAAGCTCCTGAAAGCAGAGGCCGGGAAAAATGGCAAATAAAAATTCCGTTCTCATTTGCCGGGGGACCGGGTGTGAATCGGCTAAGGCAGCCAATATCCAGACTGAATTAGAAGCAGGTCTGGGTGACAGCGGGGTCGAGATCAAATTCACCGGCTGTCATGGGATGTGCCAACAAGGCCCGATTGTGATTGTGGAACCCGAAGGCACATTCTATGCTAATGTGAAGCCCAAAGATGTCGAGCCCATTGTTGACTCACTGAAAAATGGCGGCGAACCGGTCGAAAAATTATATTACAAAGACCCGGTGACCAAAGAAAAACTCCCCACCTATCACGATATCCCCTTTTATTCAAAGCAAAAGCGGTTGGTCCTGAAAAATTGTGGCAAGATCGACCCCGAAAATATAGATGATTATCTGGAAGTCGGTGGCTACGAAGCCCTCAAAACCGCGATATTTGATCTGACCCCGGAAGCTATCGTCAAATCGGTATTGGACTCGGGTCTGCGCGGCCGTGGCGGCGGCGGGTTTCCTACTGGCCGCAAGTGGCAATTTACCCAGGACGCCCCTGGCGACACCAAATACGTGCTTTGCAATGCCGATGAGGGTGACCCCGGTGCTTTTATGGATCGCTCTGTTCTTGAAGGCGATCCCCACGCGGTCTTAGAAGGTATGGCCATCGCCGGGTTTGCCATTGGCGCCCAGCAAGGGTATATCTACTGCCGGGCAGAGTATCCTCTGGCGATCAAGCGCCTGCAAATCGCCATCGACCAGGCTCGGGAGAAGGGTTACCTCGGCAAGGGCATCATGGGCGGTGAGTTCGATTTCGATATCGAGATATTCCACGGCGCGGGGGCTTTCGTCTGTGGCGAGGAGACCGCGCTGATCACATCCATTGAGGGAAACCGCGGTATGCCCCGCAGCCGCCCACCCTATCCGGCAATTAAAGGTCTCAATGGCAAACCCACACTGCTAAACAATGTCAAAACCTACGCCAACGTCCGCCTGATCATCAATAATGGGGCCGACTGGTTTGCCAGCATTGGTACTGAAAAATCCAAAGGAACGGCTGTGTTTGCTCTGACCGGGAAGATCGCCAACAGCGGTCTGGTTGAAGTGCCCATGGGGATCACCCTGCGCGAGATCATTTACGACATTGGCGGTGGAATGCTGGACCCCAATAAGAAGTTCAAGGCCGTCCAGACCGGTGGCCCTTCGGGTGGTTGTTTACCCGAA